>JAJFHM010000173.1 GCA_021775625.1 Hyphomicrobiales bacterium
GCGCCGGCGACGGTTACGCGCAACATCTCGCGCCGCTGTCCGGCGTAATCGTCAATCGCATGGTGTTGCGTGCAACGGTTATCCCACATGGTCAGTGTGCCGGGCTGCCAGCGTACGCGGCCGGTGAACGAGATCTGCCGCGAATGCGCAAGAAGATAATCAAGCAGCGCTGCACTTTCTCCCTCGGTCATATCCTCGATGCCGATGGTGTAGACATCATTGATGAAGAGCGCGCGCCGGCCGCTTTCAGGATGCGTGCACACCAGGGGGTGGATCTGGACCTCATAGGCATCGTCGCCGCCGCGAATGTCCATGGAACTTTCCGGATCGGGCCGGCCGAAAGTGCCCGTCGGCGCATAGGAACGGCGTGCGGAATGCACCGCATTGAGGCCTTCGAGCATGCGTTTCATGCCGGCCGAGAGGGTCTCGTAGGCGAGATACTGATTTGTGAATGCCGTGTCCCCGCCATAGCCCGGCACATCCTCGGCATAAAGTATGGTGGCGCTTGGCGGGCATTCCTGAAACGACCAGTCACTGTGCCAGCTGCCGCCGAACAATGCCCCCGCCTCATCGGCTTCACGCAAAACGCGCAACACGTTGGGGTGAGCATCAATCGGAGTGATGTAGGGCGTGTCGCCGAAGGGACCGAACTGCAGTGCGAAGTTTTCCAGCGCCGTGGCATCCATTTTCTGGTCGCGAAACACCAGCACCAGATGGTGCGTGAACGCGTCACGAACGCCGGCGAGTTCCGCAGCACTCAGCGCCCGGGACAGATCCAGCCCGCTCACTTCGGCGCCGATTGCACCCGCCATCGGCTTGAGGTCTATGCTTGAGGCCGCAGCAGCCTTGGCAGGTGACGGGTGCGTCATGACTTACCGTTCTCTTGTTGCAGGCTCGCCAGCATGTTCAAAATATCCGAGCAGTCATTCAGGCCGTGCCCGCGTTCACCTGCCTCATCAAAAGCCTTCAGGGCGTGCTCTCCAAGAAACGATGGAACCCCCATACGCTGCATGACGTCAACCGCAATCGCCAGATCCTTGCGCCCGTGCATCAACGGGAAGCCGGGCGTAACATCGCCGCTCAACACCTTGTTGGGGAAGTTCATTTCAGTATTGCCGTTGCGTGCCGTCGTGCCGTTGATCACCTGCAATGCGGCATCGGCGGACAACCCCGCGGTCTCGGCGAGCAACAAGGTCTCGGCGGTGGCCAGGCAGGACACCAGAGCCAGGTAGTTGTTGACGATCTTGAGGCTGCTCGCCTGGCCGATGTCTCCGCCATCGATGATCGTGTCGCCCATATCCGCAAGCACCGGCCGGACAGCGTCCTTGTCTGCCGCCTCGCCGCCGAGAATAAACAGGCATTTGCCCTCAGCCGCCTGTGTCGCCGTCCGCCCGACCGCGCAGTCGAGATAACGCCAGCCTGTGGCCTGAACCTTGTCGGCAAGCCGTCTGGCTTCGAACGGATCAATCGTGCTGCAGTTCATCAATATCCGGCCGTTGGCGGCAATGCTCAAGATGCCATCCGCACCGTCCAGTGCGGCATCCACATCCGTCGCATTCGGCAGCATGGTGATGACCAGATCCGGATGTTCGGCCGCAGCGCCGGGGCTGGTCGCTGCCGATGCACCCTCTGCGACCATGGCATCGATGGCTGCCGGCATCAGGTCATAGCAATCAACCGGGATCCGCCCCTTCAGGAGATTGCGAACCATGCCCCCACCCATGGCGCCGAGCCCGATAAAGCCAACTGAATTGATCTTACCCATCACCTCAGGGTCCCCGCCAGTCTGCTCCAACGCCGGATTGAGGTCTCATCCTTTGAGGGCACCGGCCGACAACCCGTGAATGAAGTAGCGGCTCAAAAACATGAACATGACCAGCAGAGGCAGTGCAATCAGCGTCGAGCCGGCCATCAGCTCTCCCCATCTGAGTTCGTACATCCCCACCATGGTGTCGAGACCCGCAGGCAGCGTCTTCAATGAATCCGTGCCGATCATCACCAAAGCGAACGTGTAGTCCGTCCACGACAGAAGGAAGGAGAAGATGGCAACCGTGAGCACGCCCGGCAATGTCAACGGCAACACCACCAGAACGAACGCCCGCAGTCTGGAGCAGCCATCCACCATGGCCGCTTCTTCCACGTCCAGCGGAATTTGCTTGAAAAAGCCCCACAGCAGCCACACCCCCAGCGGCAACGTGATGGTGCAGTGAGAGATCATCAGGGACAGGCGCGTATCGGCCAGTCCCAGCTTAACGAACAGCGAAAATAGCGGAATGGCGAGCAGCAAAGGCGGAAACATGTAGGCGTACAGCATGACGCCGACCACCGCCATTTTGCCTCTGAACTGCAGCCGGGTAACGGAATAGGCAATCAGCACCGACATAACCAGCGTGATACAGACCGTACCGAACGCGACCAGTATGGAATTTACGAACCAGGTCGGATAATCGGTCAGCTCGAGCAGCACTTCGTAATTGGTGAGCGTAAAGGGCCCCGGAAGCAGGCTGAAGTTCGCGTACAGTGAATTGTCGTCGCGAAAGCTCGAAATGATCATCCAGTAGATCGGAAAGAACGAATAAACGACGGTTACGCACACCAAACCGTAAAGCGCGGAGCGCTGGCCAAGCGTGAGTTTGTTCATCCCGTCACTCCTTCTCGTCCAGGGGGAAGAAGTAGAAATAGAACAGTATGAGAACCGACAGGATAACGAACGAAATCGCCGACACAGCGGCCCCCTGCCCCACTTCATACATTTCAAAGGTCTTGCGATAGGCAAGAATCGGCAAGTGTTCCGTTGCCTGCAAGGGCCCGCCCCGTGTGGTCAGCCAGATGATGTCGAACTTGTTGAACATCCAGATCGCGCGCAGCAACAACACCACGGTCAGCACAGGCCGCAGCTGCGGCATGGTTATGTGCCAGAAACGCTGCCAGGCGCTGGCGCCATCGACACGCGCAGCCTCATAGAGCTCGCCCGGCACCGCCTGCAGTCCGGCCAGAAATGCAAGCGTCACGAACGGCGTCCATATCCACACACTGAGCACTATGACAACGGTCATCGCGACGGTGCCACTCTCCCCCCAGGGGATGTAGCTGTAGCCGAAGAGGCGTACAAACTGCGTAAACACTCCGACCGTGCTGTCGAGCATCCACTGGAAGGTCAGGGCAACGATGATGGTGGGCAGAAGATAGGGCAGAACCGTAATGCCTCTGACCAGCGGCTTGGCCGGTATTGCCGTATCGAGCAACATCGCGAAACCAATTCCAAGCACGATTTGAAGCGCAATGGTGGTGCCGGAAAATACCAGGCCACGCCCCAGAGCGTTCCAGAACTCTGGCATGGCCAGCACATCGGCATAGTTTCCAAAGCCGATCCAGACCGGTTTTGAGATGAAGGAATCGAGGTCCTGAAAACTCAGTTCCAGAGCATGATACGCCGGATAAAGAATAAGCAGAGCCGTCAGCGCGATGGCTACGCTGAATATGCTGTAGAGCACTCTTTCGCCGCGCATAGGGGCTCCGTTCAAACAGGGAGGGGAAGCGCCGAAGCGCTTCCCCACGGGCGTTGTCAGCCCGCGACTGTGGCGCGAATCTTGTCGGCCGCGGTCTTGATGCACTCCGCGTTCGACATGTTCCTGACCATCTTGTTCTGCAACATTTCAGGCAGCGCATAGGAACGGAAAACCTTGCCCGCACGCACATCGACCTCGGGGCCTTCCGTGTCGATCGAACGGATGATGATGTCCTTGTCCGACAGCACCTGCTTTTGCATCTCCGTAATGTGCTTGAACTGCTCAAGATCGGGATGCGCCTGCCAGCGTGGATCTTCGTAGATGTCCAACCGCGTCGGCTGATAGTGCACCGGCGAGGTGTGCAGGAAGTTGATCAGGTGCTCATCGGAGAACCATTCCAGGAACTTCAGGGCTTCGTCGGTCATCGCCGTGTCCAGCACGACCCAGCCGTCATACCCGTGGTTCACGGCAAACTTGTCGCCACCCTTGGACGGGAACAGGAACGTTCCCACATTGGCCGCGCGCTTGGGCATGCGCACGTTCATGGTATCGATCAGACGGCCCGTCCCAGGCGTATGCGAAATCTTGTCGGTCTGGAAGTCACCGACCAGATTGGCCCAGCCGGCCTGCGCCGGCGCCGGCGGCATGTACTTGGTCATCGCGGACATGAAGTCGAGATACTCTCCGACCTTGGCCGCCATTTCCGGGCTGTCGAGGACCACATTCCAGTTGTCGTCGAACAGTTCGACGCCGTTCGCCCACATGTATCCGAAAGCGGTATAGTTGGTGGCGCCGTTGGAGCCGATCGGATGCACAATGCCATGCGGCAGCTGGTTTTCACCTGTGCCCTGCAGAGCATCCAGGTTGGACATCATGCCGTCCCAGTTCTGTGGCGCCTTGAGACCCTTGGCATCGTAGAGATCCTGCCGGCAGTTGATCCAGCACAGGTTGTAATCGTAAGGATACCAGTAGTTGTTTCCTTTGACCGGGAACAGGATGCGCGGACCCCAGTCGTATTTCTTGATGAGGTCATTGATCGGGACCAACTTCTTCTCATCGGCCAGGATCAGCACATCGCCGACGAAAATCAGCGTGGCAATGTCATAGGGCCGGCCACTCTTGATCGACGCCTGAACTTTCTCAAAGGCCTTGCCGGCGGGGATCGTGTCCATCTGGACCTTGATGCCGGTTTCCTTTTCGTACTGCGCACCGGCAAAGCGCATGGCGCGCACGCTTTCCCGGCTCGGCTCACCGTTCAGGAAACGGATGGTTTTCTCAGCGGCATGGACGAATGGAGCATGGAGACCGATCGCGGCAGCGCCTGCGGCGGCGCCGATGCCCTTGATCACGGTACGGCGTGAGCTTCCCCCGCCAGTGGTGCCGGCCAGATCAGCTGACAGCCGTTTGCTTTTAAAATCCTTTGCTTTCGACATAACGCTCCTCCGTTGATTGTCCAGTTCGCGCTTCACGCGCTTTAATCCGACAGCAGTGATGCACCGCTTCCGGGGTCAAACAGGTGCACGTTGGCAGGGACGGCCTGCAACCGCACACGATCACCGTTACGAACCTTGTCGTCGCGGTCGACGAGGGCACGCAGCGGCGCTAAGCCGGCTTTGCACAGCAACAAAGTCTGAGCCCCCATCTGCTCCACCAGCTCGACCTCAGCGGTGAAGCCGGTTTTTGCGCTGGTGGCGAATGTGAGGTGCTCCGGTCTGATCCCCGCCGTAACCTTTTGACCGGCCGTGGCCAGGGATCGCATTTGGGCGGATACCGCCACTGAAAACCCTTCGCAGGCGAAACTGGCCACCTTGCCTTTTTGAATCAACTCACCGTCCACCATGTTCATTTCCGGCGAGCCTATAAAACTGGCGACAAAGGCATTGGCGGGCCGGTCGTAGAGCTCAAGCGGCGGGCCCACCTGCTGCACCCTGCCATCGAGCATCACCGCAATCCGGTCTCCCAGCGTCATCGCTTCGATCTGATCGTGGGTCACATAGATCATGCTGCTGCGCGTGGCGGCATGCAGCTTGGCGATTTCCTCTCGCATGCGCACCCGCATCTTGGCGTCCAGATTGCTCAGGGGCTCATCAAGCAGGAACACATCCGGATCCCGCACCAGCGCCCGGCCAAGCGCTACTCTTTGTTTTTGGCCACCGGAAAGCTGCTTTGGCTTGCGGTCGAGCAGGTCATCGATGCCCAGCATCGTCGCGGCCCGGCGTACACGTTCATCGATTTCAGCCTTCGGCGTGCCCCGAACATGCAGTCCAAAACCCAGGTTCTGATAGACATTCTTGTGCGCATAAAGTGCATAGTTCTGAAACACCATGGCCACATTGCGGTCCTTGGGTTGCAGCTCGGTGACGTCTCTGTCGCCGATTTTGATGGTTCCGGCCGTCGTGTCCTCAAGCCCTGCGACCATGCGCAAGGTCGTGGATTTACCGCAGCCCGAAGGGCCGACAAACACCATAAACTCGCCGTCTTCAATCGCCAGATTGACCGCATCCACCGCGAGCACATCGCCGAACTTCTTGGTGACACCTGTTAATTCTACGACTGCCATACAGTTCCCATCCACCGGATCTGAATAAAATGTGGCAGCGGGCGAATTTCGCGCGCATCAGACCGCACCGCCCGCAGGCAGCCAGTGAAATTTTCAGTCCCGATTGGTCGAAATGTAAGGTCCATTTTCAAATGACTGTCATACCAATTGCACCAAACGCGTTCGCGTCGATTTCCAAATTACCGCAGAATTGGCGGCACGCCGCCGCAGGATCGCGCGACACTTTGGTGGCACTATGAACATCCGGAATTGGTATGGCGGTTTGAACAAAACGGTTCTTAACTGCGCACCAATAACCCCCTACAAGATCGGTCAATGCGGCAAACATATCCCGTTTTTGCCTGGAGCTTGTCGATGCCCGATCAGACGCTGGAGGTGCGGCCCCTGGATGGGCCTTATGGCGCCGAAATTTTCGGTGTCGACACGAGCCGAACGCTCAGCGACGAAGACTTCACACTGGTGCATCAGGCGATGCTCGACCATGTCTTGATCATATTGTCGGAGATCGATGAAAGCCACGACTGGCTGCTGGATTTCGGCAGACGTTTTGGACCGCTCGTCCCTCATGCGCTGGCGCAATATCACCATCCCCGGTCGTCCGACCTCTCCATCATTGCCGCCAACCTGGAGACTGCAGAAGCCCGCAAGACGGCAAAACCAGCCGGATCATTCTGGCACTCCGATCTGTCTTACATGGCCCGGCCGTCGGACGCCATTTTCCTCTACTCGACGATTATTCCAAGTAGTGGCGGCGACACCATGACCGCCAACATGTTTCTTGCCTATGAAGCGTTGCCATCGGCAATGAAAGACCGCATCGAAGGGTTGAGTGCACTCCATGTCTGGGGCTGGAACACCGGCGGGGCGAGCCCGGCCCTCGACAAGGAGTTGCCGGCGGCTGAACATCCCATGGTGCGTGTTCATCCGGAAACTGGCCGCAGGTCCCTGTTTGTCAGCCCGGGATACACCATGAAGATTGTCGGCATCGAAGCGCAAGAGAGCGACGATTTGCTGGAGGCGCTGTTCGAGCATGCTGTCAGGCCGGAGTTTCAACTGAGGCACAAATGGTCGTTGAACCAGCTGGTTGGGCTGGACAACCGGGCCTCCATGCATTGCGCGGTTGCGGATTACACCGAGCCACGCCGCATGCTGCGGATGATCGTCGGCTGCACTGAACAGGCAGTCTAGTCTATTTCACTCTTTTGGTGTTCGGCACGCTCGAGCCAGCCGGGATCGATTTCGACACCCCAGCCCGGCGCGTCCGGGATCGTCGCCTTGCCGTCGACGATATCATAGGGCGAGCGGACATAGAGCCCGTCCTGCCAGGGATAAAAGTCCGCGCCCTCGATTGAGAACTCCAGATACTTGCCGGCATTGGGAATGGCGCCAAGCAGATGCATGGTGAACAGCGTCACCAAGGATAAATTGGCGCAATGAGGCGTACACGGAAGGTTTGCCTCCGCACCCATCGCGGCCACACGCAGCGTCCGGGTCAGACCACCGACATAACACACGTCCGGCTGGATGATATCGACGGCACGGCGGTTGATCATGTGCTGCCAGGTTGGAAGATCGCAGTCCTGCTCACCGCCGGTGACGTCTATATCGAGGGCATCGGTGACCTGTTTGGTCTGTTCAATTTCCCAATAGGGGCACGGCTCCTCGAAATGGCTGACCCCGTTGTCCTGCAGGATATGACCGACTTCGATGGCCCGTTTCGGCGAGAACCCGCTGTTGCCATCGACCAGCAAAGTCACGTCATCTCCAAGTGCTTTGTGGATCGCAGGCACGATGGCTTCGGTGCGGCCCGGCCACTCATCCACATCACGCCCGCATTCAGCACCGACGCGAAACTTGAAGGCATCAAACCCATATTCATCGCGCAGTTTTAAAAACCGGTCCGCTTCGCGTTCCGGTGTAATGTCGCGTTTCATGGAAGAGGCATAGGCGCGGATCGGGCGCGGTGTTCCGCCGATCAGTTCGCACACGCTCTTGCCTTCGACCTTGCCGCGCAGATCCCACAAAGCGGTGTCGAGCCCGGCCATGGCGCGCCGCAAATAGCTGCCCGGAAACTTGTGCTCACGTTCAGGGATGATGTCCATCAGATGATCGATGTCGAAGGCATCGGCCCCAAGCGCATACGGCGCCACCTGACGGTGCATGACTTGCGAGGTGATATCGGAATGATAGGTTGAGACCTGCCCCCATCCCTGAGATCCGTCATCTGCAGTGACCCGCACAAACCCGACATAACGGCTGCAGAACGTCTCAATACTTCTGATCTTCACAGCGCCTCCACTTGGCACAGTTCTGCCACTACCGCGTCATCAACGGCGCTACTCTCGGATTGAATTGGCTTGGCGGTAAGGTCCATTCTGGATAATCGAGGATACCATTTGCAACTTGCCGCAGCGGATGGGATGCATGTCTATTTCGTCGCACGAATGTGTGTCGGCCGCAATCCGCCGCAAGCTGCAGCGCCGGCATTGGCGCGGCTGACCCGCACCATTTTCTCGTAATCCTCCTGACCGCAAACGTCGACAAGCCTGTCTCGCAACGGCCCTTCTATCCGCTCGACCTGCGCGCGGGAGAAGTCGGCATACCACGCGTTGCGGTCAACCATCGCCACCGCCGCAAATCCTGCCTCACGCATCATCGCTTCCGCCTGAACCGCGGTTTGCATGGCAAATGTCAGGTGCGACAGGTTTCGATAAAGTTCGAACTCAGCAAGATCATCGGCATCTTCACTTGCGAACCAGTCTCCTGCCACAAACTGGCCCTGAGGCGAGAGCACCCGGACTATTTCGCCATAGATCGCCGGCTTATCCTCGATGTGGACGATCGCGTCCTTGCTGAAAACGACGTCGAACGTTCCATCTCCAAAAGGCAGAGGACCCGGTTCAACCAGGTGCAGCTCGATTTTATCCTGCAGTCCCGCTTCAGCGGCATTCCGCCCGGCCCTTTCGACAAGTTGCGGTTCGATGTCTATGCCGACAACCTTTTTGGCGTGGAACTCGCCGGCAATGACGATTGCCGGGCCACCGATACCGCAACCAATCTCAAGTACGGTCTTGTCGCGCAAGTCGGTGTTGCTGAGAATCCGCCGGACTTCACCTGTCCCCCCGGGTGAAAGAAACCCTGCGCCCCAGATCAACTCCAGGCGATCGACAAACACATCCGGATAGCTGAGGTCCTGATCCACTCTGCATTGCCTCCACAAGACCGGCGACGCTTCACAACGGCTTCGCCCAACATGGACAGAGCGCAACCATTGCCAAATATTGGTTGGCAAAACAGGGCCATTGTAAATAGTCTATGAGACCAATTTGGCAAAGATTGGTGAGTGCGATAGCGATCAGGCGGGCAAAATGAATGGTTAAACACGCTGGCGGGGTGCTGCTTCCTGCCCTGAAAGTCGAACCGGATGCTGTCACGCCGATCACCATCCAACTTGCTGGAGCACTGCGGGATCTCGTGCTGTCGGGCGATCTGCAGCCGGGTGAGCGACTACCCTCGACGCGGACACTGGCTGAAGATATCGGCGTTTCCCGAACCACGGTTGTCAATGTCTATGAACAGCTGGCAACCGAAGGGATAATCGAATCGCGCGTCGGCGCCGGAGCCTTTGTCAGCGAGGCGCTTGAGCTTCGTCGACCGATCCAGGTTGATCAGCCGAACTCGAAGAAGCGAAATTCCGGATTGCGGCCACGACTTGCAAACCTCAGCACCGATGCCTCGGCGCAATACTCACCCAGGCTGCCCCATCCCGAACATGCGCTGCCGTTCACCACCGGCATCCCCGCCTTTGATGCGTTTCCCATGGCGCAGTGGGCACGGCTTTCTGCAGAAGTGCTGCGTCAGCCGCGCGACGATATCTTACGGTATCCCGACAGCAACGGTCTGATGGCGCTGCGCGAGGCGATCGCCATACATCTGCGCGCCAACCGCGGCGTCAACTGCACGCCGGATGAAGTGTTCATATTCAATGGGGCACAGGATGCATTCAACCGCATCGGGGTCACATTGCTGGACCCCGGAGATGAGGTCTGGTTCGAAAATCCCGGCACCATTGGCGCGCGCAACAGCCTCATCACCTGCGGTGCCCGGCTGGTCCCGGTGCCGGTTGATGAAGAAGGCATCAGCGTCGAAGAGGGGCAACGGCTTGCACCGGATTTTCGTCTCGCATTCGTGACCCCGGCGCACCAGCATCCGCTCGGCGTCACTATGTCCCTGAAACGGCGGTTCAAACTTCTCAGAGCGGCCGAACGTGCCGGAGCCTGGATTGTCGAAGACGACTATGTGGGAGAATTCCATTATTCCGGCCGCCCGCCTCCAACATTGAAGAGTGTCGACGAGGGTGGCCGCGTTATTTACGTGGGAAGCTTCTCCAAATCCCTCTTTCCTGCTCTTCGTCTGGGTTATCTGGTGGCGCCGCCGAAGCTGACGGACACCTTCCGGCGAATTGGCAGCGCAACAGTCCAGGGTGCGCCGACCCATCTCCAGTCCGTGGTGGCGCGCTTCATTCAGGAAGGCCATTTCGCGGCGCACATCAGGCGCATGCGGAAAATCTATGCCGAGCGCAAGGACGCGCTGATCGACGCCGCTGCACGACATCTTGACGGTATGCTGATCGTCAATCCCACCAATACCGGTTTCCACACAAACGCCCGCCTTGCGCCGGAATTTGAAGAAGTCGAAGTGGCGCAACGGGCATCGGAGCGGAGGATTGTAATCACCCCAATCAGCAGGTTCTGCATCGTGCCAGCATCCCAGAAAGGGCTGATCCTCGGGTTCAGCGCCATCCCCCCGGCCACAATCGAGGCCGGTGTTAAATCAGTGGCACGAGTGTTCCAGGACCTGCGCGGCTAAATGGCCTTGATGATTTTCGAGAATGGACCTGAGTGGCCGGACCATGCCGCGATATCAAGTCGTTTCGATGACCGCCCGGCCCAGGTGAACCATGACAGACGTGAACTATGACTACATCGTGATCGGTGCAGGTTCCGCCGGTTGCGTCCTTGCAAATCGGTTGACCGCCAGTGGACGCCACCGCGTCCTCGTGCTGGAGGCTGGCGGCAGCGACCGGCGGTTTTGGATACAGGTTCCCATTGGATATGGCAGAACGTTCTACGATCGCCGTGTCAACTGGATGTACTCAACAGAGCCCGATCCGGGCCTTGCCGGGCGATCCAGCTACTGGCCCCGCGGCAGGGTGCTTGGCGGATCGAGCTCGATCAACGCCATGGTCTACATTCGCGGTCAGCGCGAAGATTATGATGGCTGGGCGGCAGCTGGAAATCCGGGCTGGAGCTTTGACGATGTCCTGCCCTATTTTCGAAAATCCGAAGACAATGCGCGCGGGTCCAATGAACACCACGGCAGCCACGGCCCACTCCATGTGGAAGACATTGCACACAAGGTACATCCCTTGTGCGCAGACTATCTGGCTGCCTGCTCAGAAGCCGGCCTGACCTTCAACCGGGACTTCAACGGAGCGACACAGGAAGGGGTCGGCCACTATCAGGTGACCATGCGCAACGGACGCCGGATGTCGGCGGCGCGGGCCTTTCTCCACCCGGCCCGCACTCGCCCCAATCTGCGCCTTGAGACCGGCGCACTGGCATCCAGGATCGTTCTGGAGGGGAGCCGCGCCCGAGGCGTCGAGTACATTCAAAATGGGCGCAAAGTGATCGCGCTTGCCGGTCGCGAAGTCGTCCTTGCAGCCGGCTCTATCAACTCTCCTCAAGTGCTGCAATTGTCCGGCATAGGCCCTCCCGACGTCCTCAAGCCGCTGGGCATCGATGTGCGTTGCGCCCATCCACACGTCGGCCGGAATCTTCAGGATCATCTCGGCGTTGACCACGTCTATAAATCCCGCAAGCCGACGCTCAATAATGAACTCCACCCGTGGTGGGGGAAATTGTGGGCGGGCATCAAATATATCGCCTGGCGCGGCGGACCGTTAAGCCTGAGCGTCAATCAGGCCGGCGGCTTTATACGCACCCGCCCGGAACTGGTACGGCCGAATGCGCAGCTCTATTTTTCGCCTGTCAGTTTCCTCAAGGCCCCGCCGAAAACCCGGCCGCTGATGAACCCGGATCCCTATGCCGGCTTCCTCATCGGTGTTCAGCCCTGCCGGCCCACCAGCCGGGGACACCTCAACATTGTGTCAACCGACCCCACGGTTCACCCTCAGATCGTGCCCAACTATTTCTCAACGGATCATGATGTTGAAGAGATGCTCGAAGCCTCGCGCTACCTGCGCTGGCTGGCATCCATGCCGACATTTGCCAATGTGATTGAACAGGAACTCAAACCCGGCCCGGAGATCCAGGACGATGACGCCCTGATCGAGGACTTCAGACAGCGCTCCGGAACGGTCTATCATCCCTCCGGCACCTGCGCCATGGGTCCGGATCCGCAATGCGCGGTGGTCGACCCCCGTTTATGCGTTCACGGACTGACAGGATTGCGCGTAGTGGACGCGTCGATATTTCCAACACTGCCGTCCGGCAACACCAATGCGCCCGCCATCATGGTCGGTGAGAAAGGCGCTGCGATGATTTTGGAAGACGCCTGACCGGCGCCCTTCTACTCAGAACCCTTCGTCTCTGTAGCTGAAGAACGCTTTCGTCACGTCTTCAAGCACATCCCAGATGACGCGCTGGCCTTTGCGTGTGTAGAAACTGTCGCCGGGTCCGAACTCCTCGGTCGAACCGTCGGCCAGCCAGGTGACCCGAATTCGTCCGGTAAGAATGGACTGCAGTTCATCGCCAAGCTCGGTGCATTCGAACGCACCCGCGGTGCACCGCCAGACACCCAGACGCGTCACCTGCCCCGCGCCACCTTCATCCATGCGGCCAGACGCTTTCGGCTCACCGCGCAGAATTTTGTACCCCGATTGGGGATTGGTGAACGGCCAGTCTTCGAGCGTGTCGAAATCCTGATCGGCGGCATATCTGTGCATATGACGCTCCAGTTGGAACAAGCCTGAAAAGCGCACGCCCAACTCCACCCAGGCAACAAAAAAGAAGCTCCCCAACATAGACACCTTAACCGACCGGGGGCAGTGGCCGACGACGCCGAGAGGAGAGCTTCCACGGGGAACATATTACGGCTGCGAGAATAATAAAAGAGGATTTCCACGCACGATCCATAAATTCGCCGTGCAATTTTTTACCATATGGAAATGGATATTTTGTGGGCCGCCTAGTTGTTTCGGTTCACAAGCGACCCGCGCCAGTGAAATTGCTTCTGGTTGACCAGCGACCGGTCGCAGTAGTTCCACAATCCGAGGAACTTGCTGCCGGTGAACGCGAATCTGAACCGGCCCCACGTGTTTCGGCCCTTTTTTGCCCCACCGCAGATGACTTCTGAAGTCTCCTGAACCCAGTATCCCTCGTACATTCCCTGATCGGTACGCACCGCATAGATGCGGGCGGGCTTGTTTTGATACGCGTAGATTCCAACAAATGTGGTGTCGTCGGCTTCAGTGATGGTTATCGGTCCGAAGTTTGTTTCCCACGTGCCAAGCAGCGACCGGGTTTCGAGTGCGCGCGCCAGGGGAACTGCAACACCGATACAAACAAGAATAACTGCAACGGCGGCAAAGTATCGCAGCAACGACCAGCTGCAGGCGTTACGGAATTCCATTCTGTTTCTCCCCAAATTCAGAACGTCCGATGCAACACGCCGCTGATTCGCTATATCACCCAGCCTGGAGCAGTTTGAGCACAGAACTATATGCCCCTACTCTGAGAGCTTAAGCTCCAGGTCTGCGCTCTTCAGAAGACCGGTGCGCTGTTTTTCCAGTTTCGGATCCTGCGCCAGTTCGGCCAGCGCATCATACCAGATGCCGGATTTTGCCAGCACTTTGGCCCGCACTTCCGCATTGGTTTCATCCGGCGGCTTACCGCCTGGAATTCGCTGCACGTAGCTGAACTTGCTGGTTACCGCGACGCCCTTTGAGTTCTTCAGCATTACCCGCCACAGGTAAATCGGCCCGTCTTCGCGGGAGCCTTGGGAGAGTTCGAAGTCAAAACCGGACAGATCGATGACCTGCAGGCCTTGCGCATTCGTAATTTCCTGCTCGACCCGCAACGGAGGCTGATTTCCCCGGTTTGCGTCCACTTTCACTTCGACAGTTCCCGAGAACTTGCTCGGCAGCCACCAGTAAAGCTTCGGGCCCGCGGACTGCGTGAAACCGCCCTTCTCGGGCGCCAGGAGAACCAGCAGCGGATCGCGGGTGCCAGCGCCACGTGTGCCGGCGCCGATCCTGTCCGCAGGTGCACCGCCGACCGGTGGCAGATAGACAATGTCTGTGTCGTCTTCGGTTTCCAATTTGCTGAAGGTGTCGTCTTCACTTTCGGTAAGTTCAGCTGCAAACGCCTGCAGAGGCGCCAGCACCAACAGCAAAGCAAGCGGCAAGGCGCAAATCCAAGGCCAGTTCGATTGATATTCAAGCCGGTACGACATGTCTGCGCGCCTCCTTACACTATGGGACGATCTTCTTCCAGCAACCGGTAAACCGTCATCGGAGCACCGGAACCTCTGAGTTCCAACTCGCCCATGGATTCAATGTTGTAGGTTTCAGGCAACAATTCAACCGTCGATTCACTCAACAATACCCGGCAAATCAACTCCTTCCCGTTACCGTCGAGCGCGTTTTTGGGGTCATCCTTACCGTATCCTTCAAGCCGCGCCGCAAGATTGGCGGTCTGGCCGATGACCGTGAACTGCATCCTGGACCGGGTACCGACACTGCCCGCCGACAATATGCCGGTGTGAATACCCACCCTGCACCTGAGCTGTGGAAAGACAGTTGAGTCGAGACGGGCGTTGAGTTCCTTAACCTTGCGGCTCATTTGCAGTGCGCATTCGACCGCATTAACGGCATCGCGCGCCTGCTCGTCAGCGCCGGTCCGCGGCACCGGCGCACCAAATACCGCCATCAGCCCGTCGCCGGTAAATTTCTCCACCATGCCGTCGGCTTTCATCACAGCCTCAGCCATTTCCTCCAGAAACGCACTGATCCAGGTCATGAGATCGTGCGGAGCCAGTTCATCCGCCACCGCGGTTGATCCGGCAATGTCGACAAACATGACCGTCGCAATCAGGCGCGTCGGCCGCGGCCTGAGCCCCTGCAGTATGGTCCGGCGGTTTTGCCACAAATCCTGTGCCACCTGCGGCGACACCTGAGTGGTGAGAATTTGGGCCAGAGCCACCCTTTCGCGGCGATCAAGCAGAGCCCGCCATGACAGCGCGAAAAACGCGGTCAGTCCGGCAACAATCGTCAGAGGTACCGAAGGCAGCCACACGTCCATGAGCAAGCCCGCATGTCCTGCAGCCAGAGACAAGACAGCACCGGCGATGCCAACTGCTATGTAGGCCGAAGGCCGCATTGCGCGCCTGACCAGCAACGCAACCACGCCGGCGACCGCAAGCATCATGAGGATTTCCAGCCAGCCGGCGGCCGTTTCGGTCGGGCGGCTCACACCAGCGCCAAGACGAACGATCTGGTCGGCCACGAGCGCGTGCAGAACCACTCCGAATGTCGCCCTTTGGCCCGCGCCGCCGGTTACGGGAAGGATGAAGTGATCCTTGACCTGCTCGCTGGTCACCCCGATGAGCGCAATCTTGTCTTTGAGAAGGTCGGCCTCGATGCGTTTGTCGAAGACGTCGCTCGCAGACAAGAACAAGATCTCGCCCGGCGCGCGCCGAAAATCGAGCAGGAACTGGTAGCCCGCCGAATCGATGCCGTGAAATCCTCCAACATTCGGCGTCAGGGGGCGAATTACGGCATCTCCGAGTTTCAGCGATTGATCGCTCAAGCTCGCAGCTTCCGGCACAACATTACGGCGTTTGAGTTTCAGTCGCGCGGTTTGCAGGGACAGACTGGTTTCGACACTACCCTTGCCGGCAAGGTACAAAAGGCCCCTGCGCACAAACCCATCCTTGTCCAGCACCATATCCGTAAAACCGACACGATCTTTGTGGGCATCGCGCACTGATGGTGGCGCCGGAACCCCTTCCCCCTGCTCGGAAGGATACTTCATCACCGCAACAATGTTGGCATTGTCGCGAAAGGTCCGGTTGAGATCTTCGCTTCCAGGCGCAACCCCCTTGTCGCGGTATATGTCGACGCCGACCACCAGGGCACCCGCGTCGAGGGCATTGTTGATGACCGTGTTGAGCACCGCATCACGGACCGGCCATTCCCATCGCGCCAAATCTTCGTCGTTGAATCCGATAACCGCGACTTCAGCTTTTTGAGCAAGGCCGCCGGACCGCCAGCGGACGGACTGATCATACGCTGCAAGCTCAAGCGGCTCCAGCCAGCCGACGGACCGCAGGCCCAACACCAACATTGCCGAAAGCACAATAATGGCTGCGAGGGACCAACCGGGCAGCCCTTCTGTGCCCGCAGCACTGTCAGGCCGTTGCTCCGCGGCAACGGACGTGCCGTTCTTCGTCGATTTAACGGTCATGCGCCGCGGCTCGATGGGACCGAATTCCAGTTGCAACGCCGATCAGTCGGCGTCATCTGCAATCGCTTTGAGACGGTCCATATCGACCAGAGTGATGGACTTCTTGTCCACTTCGATAATGCCTTTTTTGACCCAGCGCCGCATCTGCCGATTGACGCTTTCCCGGGTCGCCTGAAGCATGGAGCCGAGTTCCGTCTGGCTGAGCGCCAGCTCGATCCGCGATCCCTGTTCGACAGCCCTGCCATAGTGTTGACCAAAGCCAACCAGTTTCTTCGCAAGCCGCGAGCGAAATTCCAGAAATGCGGTGTCTTCGATGTGCACCGTGGTGCTGCGTACGCGCTCACACAGGATCAAAAGCAGTTCAAGCACGAGCTTGGGATGATCTTCCATGAACGGCAGAAAATGGCGGCGGTCGAGAACGATGCACGTCGCATTCTCCAGAACGCGCGCATCGGCGGTTCTTTCACGGCCGTCCAGAAAAGCAATTTCACCGAAGACTTCTCCGGGATTTATGATGTTGAACACAACCTCTCTGCCGTCGCTCGAGTGCGAGCAGATGACCACGCGGCCGCTCACGACCACATACATCGAATCTCCTTCGTCGAGCTTGCGGAATATCGTTTCGCCCGCACGCACTTCCACCTGCCGCGAATGTCTCGCCAACAGCTCAAGATCCCAGTCGCGCAGATGCTGCAACAGGAAATGCGTTTTCAGCACCTCACGTTTTTCTTCGACGGAGAGTTGCGCCATCAGCCTGTTTCCAATCCCGCTCGAGGAATAAAGTATACTGCCCGATATACCGCTTGTCTTTGCGCTCGTGAACAAATCGCCTTATCTAGAGCATGATCATTTCACATGGAACCGTTTGACTGGGTTTTCGTGTCTGCTGGCAAGGCAAGTTCCGCGCCGTGGTTCCGGCGACCACCAGCGGGATTTAACGCTGTCCAGCGGGCGCGAAAACCCGGTCGCCGGTGGGCCATATCAGCACATCGACTGCGTTGCGCTGTTTGCCCGATGCACCGCATCGCGCCGCACGACGCGCCTGATCGAATGGGCTGATATGGCGCCATCAAACGGTTCCATGTGAAAGGATCATGCTCTAGATACACCGTATCGAAACCGGGCGCCGGTGCAACACCCACCGGCACTCCGAATAAGGTTTGATCCATGTTCGCAGTCGTATACCTCAACGCCTTTGTGACCGGCGCCGTTGTGATGGCATTTGAGATGCTGGGGAGCCGCTATCTGAATCCGTACTTTGGCAGCGGCATTCATACCTGGGCAGCGCTCATATCGAGCGTCCTGGCGGCATTGGCGATCGGCTACTTCGTCGGCGGATGGCTTGGTGACCGGTTTCCCCGGCCTGCACTCCTGGGTGGCTGCATCATCGCTGCAGCTGTTTACATGGTTTGTGTTCCGCTGATCGCGGAAAGCACCTTTGCTGCAATCTTCGATGCGGTCGCCGATTTCCGTTTGGGCGCGATTGTTGCCGCCATGGCAATCCTGTTCGCCCCTTTGATGGTGCTGGGGTTCTATTCCCCGTTTGCGATCCGCCTGATCCTGATGGACACGAAAATCGCCGGAAGGGTGTCCGGCCGCATCTATGGAATATCAACGCTGGGGAGCATATTCGGCACGTTGTTCACCACGTTTTACATGGTGCCCAACATGGGCACGCGTACAATAACCTACTGGCTGGCGGCCGTGGCGTTGTTCGCCGGTCTGTCATTCATCATGTTGGGCAGAAGAATAAGCGCCCTGACAACCGACTAGCCTATTTCTTCATTGCCAGGGAAAGCAGCTGGAAACTGCGCCCGGTCTTTCCATCCTGAGAACTCACCGAGTTGCTCAGAAAACGACCATTTCCGGCCAGTTTCATATAGACGCTGCTGCGCACCATGCGGCCGCTTTTCTTGTCTTTTGTGCTGAGTGAAAAACTCAGGGCGTTGCCGTTTCTCGACCCGAAAACATTTGCGCTGCCAAGGCCGAGCGCACCGCTCCACCGGCCTTGCACCGCGTTGTTACGCTTGCCCGGGCGCAGCACGCCGGAAGATGAAAAATTTACATCCACGCCACGGCAATTCATGCTGACGCTGAGCGACTTGCCGCTCCAGGTCGCGCTCATGCGGCAGCTGACCGGCTCCGCCTTTGCGGTGGAGTTGGGCCGCAGTCGGCCCCTGCCCTTCCAGGTTCCTGCAAGCTTCTTCAGGAAGGCTTCGTCTGCCGTTCCCGCACCGACTGAATTTGCCGTCGTGCCAAAGGCCAGCATCATGCTCGCGACAACGCCCGTGCTCAAAATAAAGCGCCGCAGCCGCGCCGTCCGCGGTTGCCCAACTGTGTACAGAGTCACTCTTAAAGTCCTCGAGTTCTTGCTGAAACCGACAGTATCAGGGCCGGCAACAGCATCAGTGTTGCAAGTAGCGCGGCGCACAAGATGACCATGCACAACCGGCCAAACAATTCCACCATTGGCAGGACACTGAATTGCGTCACCCCGATGCCGAGCATCAGGACAGCAGTTGC
>JAJFHM010000174.1 GCA_021775625.1 Hyphomicrobiales bacterium
CAGGTCGAAAACGCGGTGCTTAATCTTGCTTTGAATGCGCGGGACGCAATGGAGGGGCGTGGTCGATTGACCGTCGAAACCACGAATACGGTGATCGATGATGCCTATTCTGCGGCAGAAATTGGATTGGATCCGGGAGAGTACACGTTGTTGACCGTTTCCGACACCGGTTCCGGGATGTCTGCCGAGGACCGGGAGCGTGCTTTTGAACCATTCTTCACCACAAAAGAAACCGGACGCGGCACCGGCCTGGGCCTGAGCATGGTCTACGGCTTTGCCAAAAGCTCCGGCGGACACGTCTCGATCTACAGTGAGCGCGGTGTCGGCACGACGGTAAACCTTTTCCTGCCACGCGATTGGTCCGACGCCAGCAGCTCCGACGCCGCTCCGGCGAGTGTGTCGAACGAAGGGGGCCGCGGAGAATTGATCCTGGTCGTCGAAGACGACGACAGGGTCAGGCGGCTTTCGGTGAAAAGACTGCAGGAACTCGGTTACACCACGCTTGAAGCATCGGATGGGCCGTCAGCTCTCAAAATGCTCGATACCACGCCTGATATCGACATGGTGTTCACCGATCTGGTGATGCCCGGCGGTATGTCCGGACATGAACTGAGCGCAAAAGTGAAGACCACCAGACCTGAAGTGAAGGTGCTGATGACGTCTGGCTACACCGAAGAGTTCGTGCGGCAGACCTCACGGGAGGGCGAAAGTGGTGCAATCCTGCGCAAGCCGTATCGCACTGCTGATCTTGCGAAGGCGGTCAAAAGGGCACTCGACACCTGATGCGGGAAACCTCTTTCTCAGGATGCCTCCACCTCCTGTGCAAAAATGTAACCGATGCCGCGCACGGTCTTGATAACGCTCGGGTCCTCCGGGTTCGGTTCGATCTTTTTTCGCAAACGCGCGACTTGCGTGTCGATGGCGCGATCGAGCGGTGTCCACTCACGCCCTTTCAGCAGATCCATGATCGTGTCTCTTGAGAGGACCCGCTGTGGAGCATTCACGAACATCTCCAGAAGCCCGAATTCGGCGGTCGTCAATTTTTGCTGTGTACCGTCACGGTGCTTTAGTTCCCGTGTCGCCAGGTCAAGGACCCAATCCGAAAACCGGTACTTGGTTACATCCCGGCGGCCACTTTCAGCGCGCTTGGCTTCTGCCGGCCTGTCCTCGGCGCGGCGCAACACCGACCGGACGCGGGCAAGCACCTCGCGCAAATGGAACGGCTTCGAAATGTAGTCGTCGGCGCCGATTTCCAAACCGACCACCCGGTCGATCATATCGCCTTTGCCGGTCACCATAATGATCGGAATGCTGGATGTTGATCGGATGTCGCGGGCCAGAGACAATCCGTCCCTGCCGGGAAGCGTCAGGTCCAGGGTAATGAGATCAACCTTCTGTTCAACGATCCGGCTCAGCAATTCTTCGCCGTCGCCGGCCTCGCTCACGCCGTAACCTTCACCCTCGAAGCAGCGGCGGAGCAGCTTGCGTATCTGCGGATCGTCATCCACGACGAGAATATGTGCTGGCGATGCGTCGCTCATGGAAGGTGAACCCCTGGTCAGTGGGTCGAAGCGGCCACTTTGTACAACCTGTCACACATTGTAACAAAGTGTCACACAATTCGACGAAAGCGGCAAACCCCGGAAACCGGGCCCTGTTTAACTCCTCATCACGTTCACGAACAACAGTGCATAGCGGGAGACGAGACAGATGAGGATCGCTTCGCAAGCAAACCACCTGGCGCCGATTAGCGGAATACTCGCAGGTGATAACGTTCAAAATACGCCGTCTGCAAGTGCTGAGAGGTCGCTTCGAACATTCAGCGCTAAAGAGCACGTTTTCTTCGAAGGAGATGACCGCGACAGCATCTACGAAGTGGTGGATGGAGTTGTGTGCGTCTATAAAGTTACGTCCGACGGTCGCAGGCAAGTGATTTCGTTCTGTTACCCGGGAAGTCTGTTGGGCTTCGGGCACGCGGATCGCTATCTCTACAGCGCTGAAGTGCTGTCGCCCGCCACCTTGCGGCCATACTCCGCCGGCGCGCTTGAAAAAATTGTCGCAGAGAGGCCGGACCTGGCGCATTCCTTGATGTCCTTCGTTATGGCGGAACTGGCTGCCGCCCGTGATCAGCTTCTCACTCTGGGCCGTAAGTCCGCATCTGAGAAAATCGCATCGTTCCTGTTGGAACTGTCGCGCCAGAATGAAGAGATGAGCAAAGATCCAGAAACGCTGCAGCTGCCGATGACGCGGAGCGATATTGCGGATTATCTCGGATTGACGATTGAAACCGTCAGCCGCAACTTCACCAAACTGAAAACCTCAGGGATCATTGACCTGCATCAAAACACGACGGTCGTCATTTGCGATATGGATAGGCTCGAAGAGACCGCTTCATGCGATGAGGAGCGTTTCTGACAACACCGGGACGCGGCAGAGTGCGCAGGGTGCAAAGTGTCGAATGCAGCAAAAAAGCGCGTGGCGGTTGCCATATTCGACCGCGCCGATCCGTTGGAAGCGGCACTTACCGACCTTTCCACCGCAGGTGTTCGGAACCAGAACATCTGCCTGCTGTTCCGCGGCGACGCCCTTTCGCGAATGGTCGATGGTGCGGAAACCGGGCGGCTTTCACCCTACGTGGATGACCTCGCCGTCGTGGGGAATTACGGAGGGCCCGAGCCATTGCGCGGGTCTTACGGCCGAGACGTCTATTGGTTGCTGTCCAGACCGGACGGTGCGCAAAGCCTGGGTGCGCGTCTGGGCGAATGGATACCCCGGACCCAATCAAGTGTATTGGAGCAAAGCGTCGAATCCGGCGACCTGTTGTTGTGGGTATGCGTCAGCAACACTAGTCTTGAGCGTGCGGTACCCGAGATCCTGTTGCGGCATTCCAGCAAAGCGGTTCAAGTCCATGAGATATCCGGGTAACAACGTCCTGGCCGCTGTTGTTTCGGCGGCCTTTTAGCCGGTTCGCCACGCTGCCGTGGACTTGCATTTTCGGCAGATACGCTCACCGGCCCACGCGCTCTCAAACTCCCGGTTGCACATCAGGCAACGCCTGAGCCTGCGGTCAGGATTGGTGGTGTTGCTTGTCCTTTTGCTGGTTGCTCGTGTCATGATGCTCTTTGCACGCGCTGTTACGTGCGCGTTGGCTTTGGTCTCCACAAAACTCTGCGAATTCGAGTGATGCTTCGGATCCTGTTGAAAGTGAACCCGTGCATCTGCGATCACTGAGACCGCGTGGTCAGCTGGCGTCAGGCAGCTTGCTGCTGCGGCCCTTGAGCCCAGCGCGGCATTCCATGCTCGGATTTCGGACCCTGAGACAGCGACTTGCTGCCCATCATCTGCGCTCCGTTGGGTGTCAGCGGAGTGCTGAACGTGTCAGTGGATATATGGCGTTTTTTCCCGAAATAACAAGCGGGTGCCGGTCTCACATATGCATGTCGGACCCGTCGCGAACGTTGCCGCAAAAGATTGATGGAGATCAATGCCGCGCACAGCCAGCCGACGTAGCCTTGACCATGTTCCGGTGTAACGAGCGATAAGCAAAGGCTTGAAGTATGCCCAACCTGCATAGCTATGTTCACGGGGTAAGTGAAACGCCACTGATGGGGCTCACTGTCGGGGCATGCCTTGACCTTGCGGCCACGCGGCATCCGGAAAATGAAGCACTCATTGTCCCGCATCAAGCTGTCCGCTGGACCTACCTGGAGCTTTGTCAGCAGGTCGACCAACTGGCCGCAGGTTTCCTTGCAATGGGTCTCGAGCCGGGAGAACGTGTCGGCATCTGGGCGCCGAATTGCGCAGAATGGGTCGTAACCCAGTTCGCGACGGCCAAGGCTGGCCTGATTCTCGTCAACATCAACCCGGCCTACCGCTTGCCCGAGCTGCAGTATGCATTGTCGAAGGTCGGCTGCTCGGCGTTGATTGTCGCACCGCAGGTCAAGAGTTCGAATTACATTGAGATGCTCGGCGAAGTGATGCCCGGACTTGCGGATTATGCGCCGGGCGAATTGCGCGTCCCGGAATTTCCGCAACTCAAGACGCTGGTGCGCCTGGGCGATGAAAAGTCGCCCGGGTTTCTGAACTATTCAGAGGTTTTGCGACTGGCGACTAACGACCATTGCACGGCCTTGAGAGCACGTGAGAGCCAGTTGCAGTTCGATGATCCGATCAACATCCAGTTCACCAGCGGGACGACGGGCGCGCCAAAAGCCGCAACCCTCACGCACCACAATATCGTCAATAATGCCTATTTTGTCGGCCGACAGATGAAGCTGGCCCACACGGATCGTATGTGCATTCCGGTGCCCATGTACCATTGTTTCGGAATGGTCCTTGGCACACTGTGTTGTGTCGCACACGCTGCAACCATGGTGCTTCCATCTGAAGGCTTCAGCGCGCTCGAAGTGTTGAAAGTGGT
>JAJFHM010000175.1 GCA_021775625.1 Hyphomicrobiales bacterium
TGATCGACGACAAGAGCGGCAATACGGTCGCCGCAGCATCGACCCTGGAGGCCGATATGCGCAAGAAGCTCAAAAGCGGTGGCGATAAGGCCGCCGCAACCGAAATCGGAAAGCTGATTGCGGAGCGTGCAAAGAAAGCCGGTGTGTCTGATGTCGTGTTCGACAGGGGCAGCTATATTTATCACGGCAGGGTCAAGGCCCTGGCCGATGCGGCCCGCGAAGGCGGCCTGCAGTTTTAGGAAGATTGGACCTAATCCATGTCTATGAGAGAAGATCGCGACAGCGAATTTGTGGACAAGCTGGTCCACATCAACCGGGTGGCAAAAGTGGTCAAGGGCGGACGCCGGTTCGGCTTTGCTGCACTGGTTGTTATCGGTGATCAAAAAGGCCGTGTCGGCTTCGGTAAGGGCAAGGCGCGCGAAGTGCCGGAGGCCATCCGCAAGGCAACCGAAAGTGCCAAGCGCACGATGATCCGCGTGCCGCTTCGTGATGGCCGGACCCTGCATCATGATATTGATGGCCGCCATGGAGCCGGCCGCGTGGTGTTGCGTTCAGCGCCTCCGGGTACAGGTATCATCGCGGGTGGTCCCATGCGTGCGGTGTTCGAGACATTGGGTGTGCAGGACGTTGTGGCGAAGTCGATCGGGTCGTCCAATCCCTACAACATGGTCCGGGCGACATTTGACGCCTTGAAGCGCGAGTTCAGCCCCAGAATGGTGGCATCGCGCCGTGGCAAGAAACTCAGTGATATCGTTTCGCGTCGGCAGGACATGGGCGGTGCGGCCGTCGACGGTTGATTTGCAATCGGCGTGCAATCGTGCGGAGTGAATGAAGATGGCAAAAGCAAGTAAAACAAGCGGTGGCACGGTAACGGTTGTGCAGACCGGCAGCCCGATTCGTCGGGCAAATGGTCAGCGCGCGACCCTGGTCGGGCTGGGACTGAACAAAGTAGGCCGTCAACGGACGCTGGAAGACACTCCGGCGGTGCGCGGCATGATCCATAAGGTGAGCCATATGGTTCGGGTTATGGACGAAAACTGAACGTTTTCGGCTCGAGAAAGAATAGACCGATGAGATTGAACGAATTAGCAGACAACAAAGGCGCCCGCAAAGAGCGTACGCGTGTTGGCCGCGGCCCGGGTTCTGGTAAAGGCACCACCGCAGGTCGGGGCGACAAGGGACAGAAGTCCCGGTCCGGCGTCGCCATCAAAGGTTTTGAAGGCGGCCAGATGCCGATTTACCGGCGGTTGCCGAAGCGCGGCTTCAAGAACATCTTCTCCAAGGACTTCAACGAGGTCAATGTCGGGCGGCTCCAGGAGGCGATTGACGCTAAAAGACTGGATGCCAAGAAGCCTATTACCATTGACGTTCTGCTTGAAGCCGGCGTGGTGAAGAAGCGCCGCGACGGGTTCCGTGTTCTCGGCAAGGGAGAACTCAAGGCCAAGATCACGGTTGAAGCTTCCGGTGCGTCCAAGGGAGCCACAGAAGCCATCGAAAAAGCCGGTGGTTCGGTCACGATCATCGCGGCAAAGCCGGAGCCGGCTGCCGATGCGCCCAAGAAGGACGCAAAAAAGAGTGAAGAGACGAGCGACGCCTAATCGTTGAGAATCGCTGTGCGTGTACCATATTGAGTGTGAGCCGGAATACGCGCACAAGGAGCAGGAATGGCATCAGCTGCTGAACAACTGGCCGCAAATATAAATTTTGCCGCCTTTTCAAAAGCTTCCGATCTAAAGAAGCGCATCTGGTTTACGCTGGGCGCGCTTCTGATCTATCGGCTTGGCACCTATATTCCGCTGCCGGGCATCAATCCGCTGGAGCTTGAGCAATTCGTCCAGCAAACCCAGGGCGGCATTGCCGGCATGCTCAACATGCTGGCGGGCGGAGCACTCGGGCGCATGGCGATCTTTGCGCTCAACATCATGCCCTACATTTCCGCCTCGATCATTATCCAGTTGATGACGACGGTCTCGCCACATCTTGAGCAACTCAAGAAGGAAGGCGAGCAGGGGCGCAAACAGATCAATCAGTATACCCGCTACGGGACCGTGTTCCTTGCCGCGCTGCAGGCCTATGGCATCGCGGCCGGCCTGGAGGGTTCCGGCGCCATCGTTACCGATCCGGGCTGGTTTTTCCGGGCCACGACCGTGATTACGCTGGTTGGCGGCACGGTGTTCTTGATGTGGCTTGGTGAGCAGATCACCGCCAGAGGCATCGGCAACGGGATTTCGCTGATCATCTTTGCCGGCATTGTTGCAGAACTCCCGGCTGCCATCGTCAATATGCTCGATCTTGGACGTCAGGGCATCCTGGCGACTTACACGATCCTCGGCATTCTTGTGATGGCGATCAGTGTGATCGCGTTTATCGTTTTTATGGAGCGCGCGCAGCGAAGATTGCTGGTGCAATATCCCAAGCGACAAGTCGGGAACAAGATGTTCCAGGGCGAATCCTCGCATTTGCCGCTGAAGCTCAATACGGCCGGTGTTATCCCGCCGATTTTCGCCTCATCGTTGCTGCTGCTGCCGATCACCGCAGCACAGTTTTCCGCCGGGCAGGGGCCAGACTGGCTGAACACCGTGACGGCTTTGCTTGGTCCCGGGCAGCCGCTGTTCCTGCTGCTTTATATCAGCGGTATCGTGTTCTTCACGTTCTTCTATACGGCAATCGTCTTCAATCCGAAGGACACGGCCGACAATTTGAAGAAGTATGGCGGGTTCATACCGGGCATCAGGCCGGGCGAGCGAACCGCGGAACATATCGACTATGTGCTGAGCCGGATCACGGTCATTGGTGCGGGTTATCTGGCTCTGGTTTGCCTGTTGCCGGAAATCCTTCGGGGCCAGGTCAGCAACGTACCATTCTATTTTGGCGGCACATCGCTGCTGATCGTCGTCAGCGTCACAATGGATACTGTTTCCCAGGTGCAGAGCCACCTTCTCGCGCATCAATACGAGGGACTGGTGAAGAAGTCCAAGCTGCGGGGTTCGCGTCGATGAAGCTTATTTTGCTGGGACCGCCGGGGGCGGGCAAGGGCACGCAAGCAAAGCTCCTCGAAGACAAGTATGGCTGCACGCAACTGTCGACCGGCGATATGCTGAGAGCAGCAGTCGCGGCGGGCACGGATGTCGGAAAACAGGCTGAAGCCGTCATGGCGCGCGGTGATCTGGTGCCTGACGATGTTGTTGTCGGCATTATCTCCGACAGGATTGATGAGCCTGACTGTGCCGCAGGGTTCATACTCGACGGGTTCCCCCGCAATGTGACGCAGGCGGAAGCGCTCGATGTCATGCTTGCGGATAAAGGACTAGCGCTCGATGCGGTTGTTGAACTGGCGGTGGATGATGCGATTTTGGTGAGCCGTATCGAAAAACGCGCTGCGGAAACCGAAGGCGGGCCGCGCGCCGACGACAATGTGGAAGCATTGCGCCAGAGGTTGCAGGTTTATCACGCGCAAACCGCCCCGCTGATCGACTATTACGGGGAAAAGGGCGTCTTGAGGAGTGTCGATGGCATGGCCGAAATCGATACGGTGAGCGGCCAGATCGCCGCTGCGCTCGATTCTGGGGCAAAGTAAGGAAATCTTTGAACTTTTTGACACGCAAACGGTTGACGTCGAGCGTGACTCGCCGTACAAACCGCGCACCTCAAAGGAATTTTTGAGCTCCGGCGTTCGAAGTCGTTGAATACTTCGGGCACGGGGCCATTTGGCGTGCAAGTTCGCATTGCAGAAACAAGGTTCATATCGTGAAGATGTGAACGCAACTGGGAGTACGAAAATTGGCTCGTATTGCTGGCGTTAACATACCTACCGACAAGCGTATGGTCATTTCACTGACCTACATTCACGGTATCGGGCGGACCAAGGCGAAGGACATTTGCCAGGCCGCGAACATTCCTCCGGAGCGCCGTGTCAACGAGCTTTCGGATACGGAAATCATGCAGGTGCGTGAGATGATCGACCGGGATTATCTGGTGGAAGGTGATCTGCGCCGCGAAGTGGCGATGAATGTCAAACGGCTGATGGATCTGGGCTGCTACCGCGGCCTGCGTCATCGCCGCGGTTTGCCGGTTCGCGGTCAACGTACTCATACCAATGCGCGTACGCGCAAAGGTCCCGCCAAGGCAATTGCCGGCAGGAAGAAATAACAGAGTTTGAGAGAGCTTCAAAATGGCCAAGGATAAAGCGCGGGTCCGCCGCAAGGAACGCAAGAACATCTCGTCTGGCGTGGCGCATGTAAGTGCGACGTTCAACAACACCATGGTGACCATCACCGATGTCCAGGGAAATGCTATTTCGTGGGCGTCGGCGGGCATGATGGGGTTTAAGGGGTCGCGCAAATCGACACCTTATGCTGCACAGATGGCTGCGGAAGACGCCGCAAAAAAGGCAATGGAACACGGCATGAAGACCCTTGAGGTCATGGTGCGTGGACCTGGATCTGGCCGTGAGTCTGCGTTGCGTGCGCTGCAGACGGCGGGCTTCCAGATCACGTCGATCAAAGACGTAACGCCGATACCCCACAACGGGTGCCGGCCGCCGAAACGCCGCCGCGTCTGAAACGGGGCAGCGGATCTAAATACAAGCCTTCGAGTTTTGAAATACCAAAACACTTCGCATTCAGGCGGAATTGAAATCCGCTGGATCAAGTTACTGGGACGAGGATCACAAAGTGGTGCAGAAGAACTGGCAGGAACTGATTAAACCGAACAAGCTGGATGTGAATACCGGCCGCGATCCGAAACGTGTCGCGACGCTGGTTGCCGAGCCGCTGGAGCGCGGCTTTGGTCAGACATTGGGCAACGCCTTGCGTCGGGTGCTGCTGTCCTCTTTGCAGGGGGCTGCAATCAACTCCGTGCAGGTCGACGGCGTGTTGCATGAGTTTTCGTCGATTTCCGGCGTTCGCGAAGATGTCACCGACATCATCTTGAACATCAAGGAAATCGCGCTTGCGATGCATGTCGAAGGCCCGAAACGGCTGGTCCTCAAGAAGGAAGGCCCGGGCATCGTCACAGCGGGCGACATTGAGGAAACCGCGGACATCGAAATCCTCAACCCCGAGCAGCCGATCTGTACGCTCGATGAGGCGGCCGAAATCCGTATGGAGTTCACCGTCAACACCGGTAAGGGCTATGTGCCGTCCGAACGCAATCGTCCGGAAGATGCGCCGATTGGCCTGATGCCTGTCGACAGCCTTTACAGCCCGGTCCGCAAGGTCTCCTTCAAGGTGGAAAACACCCGCGAAGGCCAGATTTTGGACTATGACAAGCTGACCATGACGGTGGAAACGGACGGGTCTATTTCGCCGGATGATGCGCTGGCCTTTGCCGCACGGATCCTGCAGGACCAGTTGCAGATCTTCATCAACTTCGAAGAGCCCGAGAAGGTGGTCGTCGAAGAGAAGGTGCCGGAGCTTGAGTTCAACGCGGCGCTCTTGAAGAAGGTGGACGAACTGGAGCTTTCGGTGCGCTCCGCCAACTGTCTCAAGAACGACAACATCGTATATATCGGCGATCTCATTCAGAAGACGGAAGCGGAAATGCTGCGCACGCCGAACTTCGGCCGCAAGTCTCTCAATGAGATCAAAGAGGTTCTTGCGCAGATGGGGCTGCATCTTGGTATGGAAGTCCCCAACTGGCCGCCGGAGAATATCGAGGACCTCGCCAAACGGTTCGAAGACCACTACTAAAATGGTTGGTACCGCCGCGCCGATCAGGCGTGCGGGTAACAGGAATAGTAAGGAGAAGGGCGATGCGACACCGTAAAGCCGGACGCAAGCTCAACAGAACGGCGCCTCACCGCAAGGCCATGTTTGCCAATATGGCAGCCGCTCTGGTCAAGCACGAGCAGATTGTCACTACCCTGCCCAAGGCCAAGGAACTGCGGCCGATCGTGGACAGGTTGATCACGCTGGCAAAGCGTGGCGATCTGCATGCACGCCGTCAGGCGATCGCTTACATGCGTGACAAGCCGATGGTGGCCAAGCTGTTCGAAACCCTGGGACCGCGTTATGCGGAACGCCCGGGCGGATACAGCCGGGTTCTCAAGGCGGGTTTCCGCTATGGTGATTCAGCGCCGATGGCGGTGATTGAACTTGTCGATCGTGATCCCGAAGCACGCGGACAGGACTCAGGCCCCAGGCCTGACCTGGAAGCAGACGGTGAGCAGGCGGCATAGCGGCACCACCGGCGTTTCAGAGAGAATACCAAGAGCCCCCTGAGGGGGCTCTTTTTTTGTCCGCGCTCAGGACGTGAGTGCGGAGCGTACGGCCACGTGCTGGACGGTTCCATAGCCGTTGAAACTGGTAACAGTGGCGGCGCCATAGGCACCGACAAGTCCGATTTCGATCCAGTCGCCTTCAGCGATGTCGGCGCTCAGGTGGAGCGGTCTGGGGATGCGGTCATTGGGATCGCAGGTTGGGCCGTAGACCACAAATTCCCGCACCGGGCCGGCCTTGACGCCGGTTTGCGTCAGGACGCGGCAGGGCAGGTCGACCGGCAGCTGGATCAGCTCCATCAGAGCGCCGTAGATGCCATCGTTGAT
>JAJFHM010000176.1 GCA_021775625.1 Hyphomicrobiales bacterium
GCCGACCCGGAAATCATTCAGCATATTGAGAACATGGCAATCGCGGACAAGCGCATCTGGCGGACAAATGAAATCCTGACGATGCACCTTGGCCCGGACGACATTTTGCTGAACGCCAGTTTTGATTTCATGCCGGGCCTGTCTGCGGATGATGTCGAGGGGGCAATCACACAGTTTGAAAGAAAAATCAAAAAGGCGTATCCGTCAATTCGACGGGTGTTCATTGAGGCGCAAGGCTGGCGCGCGCATGCCGCCGATGCAAAGAAACAGCAGGCTTAGTCAGGGAGCGAGTCTTGTCGGCGCGTTGGGGACGCCCGATTTTCAGGCCGGCGCCGAAAAATCATGGGGAGGAATGGATGCCCGGAGCATACGGTTTGATTAGAAGCATTGTCGTTGCGGCACCTGTGGTCCTTACCATCGGCATCGCTGCCTGTTGGGCAGCGGGGCAAATAAGAGACAAACAATCGTGCAGGGATAACGTCAATACTCTTGAAAATGATGCGCTGCGAAAGCAAATTACCGGAGACAGCCTTGAAAATTTGGGTGACCTGATTGCGAAAATTGAAGAGCACTGTCAGGCCGCAGAATTTGAAAAGGCGTCCCAGCGGCTCAGTGATGCTGCCGCTCTAGTGGCAAAGCATTGATTTCAGGGTTTCGTCGATAGCAGCGCGCGCCGTTCAGGCCACCGTTTCCGGGGCATGCCCGCGGGCCGCTGCCAGAATTACCCAAAGCACAATCACTTTGCTGCTTCCAGCGCAAACGCGAAAGCGTCACGGAAATTATCGCCTTGCGGATGATCCAGCTTGCCAATTCGTACAATATCCCGCGTGCTTGCGCTGACGCCGTAGAATGCGCGATTGCGTTTTGCGTTCTCCCTGACCCGCAATCCTTTGAGTGCAAATCCTTCAAACTTCCCGTCTGTGAACTTGAAAGTCAAAACGTCCACGTCATCGGCATCCGGAGCCGTCGCAACATCAGCTCCTGAAGCGATGCGAAGATTTTTCCGGAACTGTGGCTTTTGGGTTAATGCGACTTTGAGGCTTCGCTCATTCATGAGCACCAATACGCGTGTATTGATTAGATCCTTCTCGGCATTGAGCATCTCGTAAAAAGCCGGGTAGCTCCACTCGCCCTTGTTCGATTTTGAGATCAGGATACCCTGTACTATCGGCCGGCTGCGCTGTTCGGCTGGTGCCGGAAAGATCAAAAGTGCCGAAGCACTGCTTGCGGCGGCGACAAACTCGCCATGCTCAAACAACCGCTCCACAGAGTCCTGCACGAGAACAAGCGTCCTGGAGGCGTCGTCTGCGATGGGATTTGGCGTGGTCCCATCCTGTGCAAAGCCGGCGCTCGTCATCAGCACCAGACCGGCAGACTGCGCCAGCACGAACAAAGGGTAAATCAGGAGAACGTAAAGGCTTGCAAACACCGAGGAACCACAGGGTCCGGGCGCGTGGTGCAGAACCGCCTGGGCTACGTTGCAAGGAATGTTGGCATGGACGACGTCACTGGCGCTGCGCCCACCGCCCGAAGTGCTCTTGGATATTGTCATGACGTCTTTGTTTCAGACTTTCCACTCTTGACCAACATTTTAGGCACCCGGAGACCAGCCCGGCTCCATCTGGGATGTCACCTGGAGGCCTCCGGGCCGAGCCGATGCGACGCGATCGCTGAGGCCACACATTAACGGCTCAGTCCTGGCGGCGCACCTTTCCGGTCGAGATGATATTGCGTCTCTCAGGTGAAGCTCAAACGAGTTCCTCTCATAAGGAGTACCGATACCGCAAATACCGGTCCGTAGAGCTCTGACACGATCTTTCCTACGGTGCATCAGCCCCCATTCTCTTCAGGCATGCCCAAAATGCCGAACATGTCCGCTTCGGATATTATCACATGGTCGACGTCATCAATGACGATCTCCGCGGCGACGTTTTTGCCGAACACAACATGATCACACACAGAAATGTCGCGTCGCCAGCGCCCGCCCCCGTCGACGCGGGTTCCCGGCCCGATCATGACGACAACACCTAGACCGCTTCACCTGATGCCAGTTTCTTGCGGTCAATGAGCCGCACAACCGCCAATGAGTTGGATGTCCTTATCCTGCTCCAAGCAAGCGATGGGCGTATCAGCCTTTGGCAATCGACGATGAATACCCGTTGGGCTCCATCGTTGGGTCAGACGTCGCGGGACCGAACGGCAGGGTTGAAGCTCATTGCAAATTTGCCTCCTGCGCGAGTGTTGCGTCCCGCCCGTAAATGTCCGGCCTGAACTGCATTTGTCCGGCGCGATCCAGCCACGCGGTCATGTAAACAAGATGAACCGGCACTTTCTGTTTCAGGGGAATGCGTACGGTCTTCCCGCTTTGCAACGCCGCATCAAGCAACGATAGATCAGAACTCGGGTTTCCAGCCAGAAGGTGCCGCACCAGGTCGATCGGGTTTTCCAGCCGAATGCAACCCGAACTGAACGCCCTAACGGTCTTGTCGAAGAGGCCTCTCGTCGGCGTATCATGCAGGTAAACATTGTACTTGTTGGGGAACATGATTTTCACTCGGCCGAGTGCATTTTGCGGGCCGGCTTTCTGTTTCAATTCGAATGGAAGACGGCCGTCGCTATAGGCGTTCCAGTCTATGGATTGGACGTCCAGGCGCTTTCCGTTTTCAAACGCTTCAAATCCGTTGGCGGCGGGAAAGGAAGGGTCTTTCGCAAACTTCGGCACGAGATCTTTCTTCGCAATGCTGACCGGTACGTTCCAGACCGGGTTGACATCCACATACTGAATCTCATCGCTGAAGATTGGGGTTTGACGGTAGTTTTTCCCAACGATCACCCGCATCTCCAGCACCAGATGGTCACCGCTGATGACCTCAAGTTCAAATCCCGCCTGGTTCACCAGAACAAAGTGCTCGCCGAGAAACCCCGGCATTCTGCCCCACCGGTTCAGATTGACCCGAATTTGTTTCAGCCTCGAACTGACGGGAATATTCAAGGTGGCGAGCGTTTCAGGACCAACAATCCCGTCCGGCTCAATTCCGTTGCGGCGCTGAAACCTGATAACGGCCTGTTCCAGGGCTTCACCGAATTGATCTGAATTCTGGCTCACTGCCGCAGCGAGGTCAGATGTCAATGCCAAACGCCTGCGCAACAGCTCCACGTTGGGATCGGAGACCCCGCGTCTAAGCGATGGACCATCGGAAAGCTTCGGCCAACCGCCTTGTTGGGCGATGTGTTGATACTGTTTAAGGCCCAGTGTCAGACCTCGAAAATAACGATTGTCGGCTCGATCCGCCTTTTCTGACGCGTGGCCCGCCGGAGAGCCTACGAGCAGCAAGCCGGCAGCGATCGCAAATATGAATATCATGTAACGCATATGGTTTGACTGACCCTTCACAGGAGTTTCGGAATTTTTCCGGTAACGCTGTAACCCGGGCTCGCCGCTCTGCCAACCCGGCCCACCGCATCTGCCCCCGCTCGGCGTGCCCGCGCCCAGGGGCACTCCCCGGCGTCAAACGCAGGTGCGCAATGGACGTCACAACCTCTTGCGCCCGCGCGCACCGGACAAGTTGTCGCGATCCGTCAGAGGTCACCCATCAGGGCGTCGAGCTGTTCGCGAAAACGCTCGGCGGGCTCGCTCGATGCCCGGCCCCGGACGACAATGTCTCGCATCGTCATATCGGCTCCGTAAAGTGCCCTGTTGCGTTTGACCGACTTCACCACGGTGGACCCCTCCAGTGTCAAGCCCGCATAGAGGCCTTTCGATACCGTAAATGTGAGGACGTCGATGCTGGTGTCCACACCGGCGTCGATCGCGGCGGGGCCTACGGCAACGGCGAAGTCGCCGCCCAGTTCGAGATTGCCATCGAGCATCGCTTCAAGCGCCGGTTCGCTGCGGATGACCAGAATCACCTGTGAAACGGAAACGCCGATTTGCACCCCGAACGTTCCACCGAGGATCTGAACAAAAGCCGGATAGCTCCAGCCGCCGTCTTGGTTGCGTTTCATCAACACACCGGAACCGGACTTGCCGCCTACAAAATATCCGGCCTTGAGCAGACTTGGAAAGACGATGACCGCCCGGGCCTCATCCAACGCCTTCACAAACCGGGGTCGCTCAAGCATCCGGTCAAACGCCTGCAGCGCATCTTCCAGGAGCGCTTCCGCATTCTCCTCGGCGGCCGTCGAATCCGCTTCCGCGGAAGCGGAATCGGTATCCGCCAATGGCGCGGTGGCAGGCACCGCCAGTGTGACAAAAAATGCGAGAGCCCATATGCTCAAACTGTGTGAGAGCAACCTTTGAAGTATCATCGAAATCTCCGTTTCCCGGCGCGAAGCAGGTGCGGCCCAAGCGTTGAAAGCAGTTTGCCCGAGACGAACGGGGCCAGAACGTTTGGCGCATTGAAGTGAATTTACATGTCACTAGCCACTTGGAAATGTTGAGGCAAACGCATATTATTTATTAATTATATAAATATATCTCATTTGACTTCAAGACCGGATCTCGGGCCATTCTCCTCCGAGGCATGACGTTCGGGCGTGATTCACCTCAACCCTGGCGACGAATGCAGCCGTCGCGCTGCTGCCCCCGGAGCCAAGAACTTGCGTTCTGGAAACACTCAATGGAAATGCTGAAATGACCAATCTGACCGAAGCAAAAAGCATCTTGGAAGCACGGCTCGATGAACTGTTGGGCGAAGCGCGCGAGATCGACGCGGAACTCCGGGAATCTCTCGACCCTGACGCCGATGAGCGCGCAATAGAGCTGGAAGACGACGAGGTTCTGGAAGGCCTCGGCAATGCAGCACTCGCTGAAATCGCGCAGATTCGAAAGGCTTTGATCCGGATCAAAGTCGGTACATATGGCAAGTGCACGGAATGCGGCAATCAGATCAAGGAACCGCGACTTGCGGCGGTGCCGCATGCATCCAAGTGCATTGACTGCGCGAACTAACAGTATCTTTTTGTGACCATGAGCCAATGCGAGGCGCCCGAACGGGCCGACGAGATGCTGGGGCGCATATGCATTCCCGCGAGTTTGCCCCATAGGCGTTGATATCAAACAGTGACCAACATAAGAGCTGCAAATACTATCAGTAAGAATTACTCGCATGCATCAATCCTCACGAACGCATATTCTGCCAGGGTGGCAGACTTGGAGGGGATGAAATGCATTTGCAGGGTGGTCTGCATACCAACGTAGGTTCTCCACATGTCCGGTCGCATTCGTGTGACGGATTTCAGCGCCGATTCGGCTATTCGATAGAAGGCGGGAGCGGTCCGACTTTGGTCGCGACGGGTTTCCGCGGTGCCTGTGAGAGGCCATTTCGACATATTGCTCGAATTCCGACGATTGGGCGATTGCGCGGAACCCTGGTTCTTGCCTTGATCGAGGAGACGCCGGCGCGTTCCGAAACAGCGCTCTGGAAGACGCTGGATGCACTGGAAATCGACGATATTCTGTTTGTGGGCAATTCCTCGGTTCCTCACTCGCCAACACACCATGATCAGGAAGTATTCTGGACTATCCTGCATAAGTGCCATGAAATTGGCATGATATCCGGCCGCGGTCTCCCGCGATCCCGCCGGCGCACTTTCTCAAATCTTTATGAAGTCGAATCGGCGGGCCTTCGAACCGGATGAGGACAAAATAACGTGAACAAGTGGATTTTACCGACCCTCGCAGCAGCGGCGGGTTTGTTGACCAGCTTCGCTTATTTTTACGGCGAAAACACTGAGCTCAACCTTAAGGCGGCGCGACTGGAGGCTCAGGTGACGGAACTGAACCGGGATGCGGATGCGGCTGCAGATCAGGTCGAGACGTTGAACAAAGCGTTGGCCGACCGGGAGGACCGGATTGAAAATACCAACGCACTTCTTATGGACTCCAATGGTCAGTTGGAAGTCGCGTTAGACGAGTCTGAAACCGCTGAAAAGATGTACGCCAAGGAGGCGGAACTGACCGGCAAACTTACCCAGGAACTTGCAACTGCAAATGAGAAATTCAATGCGTCTCATGCCAAAGTCGAAGAGTTGACCCTTGACCTTGCGTCCGAGGCAAAAAGAATAGGCGAATTCAAAGCGCTCCTTCTGGAAGCCAAGGCGTCCGTAGCAAAGGTGGAGCCGCTTACCAAGCAAATTTTGGTCTTAGACCGACAGATAGAAAGTCTGGAAGCGGAACTGGAGCAAACCCGGAAGAAAGTAGCGGACTCCAAAGACGAGTCGGTCACACTGAAGCAGGTGATCACGGAGCAGGCTGGAAAGATTGAGTTTCTGGAGAATGATCTCCTCACTGCACAAAGCACCGTAAAACAGACGAAAGAAAGCGCATTGGCTATGCGTGACGAGGTGCTCCAACATTTGAAGCGGATTGACGAGCTGAAGGCGACTGTCAAAGAACTCGAGAGCCGGCCCCAGTAGCTCCAAACTTCCCTGTGTGATGGTTCAGACGACGGGGCAACGGAAAGTACCCAGGTGCGCCAACGCGGCGCCACATGGAAGGTTTCCACATCGGCATTCCCTTGTTTAGCCGGGGCAAAGACTTCCCCAGCTCCAGCGTGCTCATTTGCCGGTGTCAAGGCGATGTCTTGGGCTTCCGCTTAATTCCAGGCGCAGGTTTGAGCGCCGTGACGGGCCTCGGGGTGTTGCTCCATCCACTTTTCCATTGCTTCGCCAGCTTTTTCGGCTTCATTTGGATAACTCCAAACTGACAGCGATTGTTCGCTGTGCTCGGCCTATTTACGGCGAGTGGGTGTGATGAAAAAGAGAATGTTATGATTGCTGGATATTCGAGTTACCGATGGCTGTTGCTTGGCTCCTGCCGCAGCAATCGTATGGGCTCAACGGAGAGGAACATCATGACATTATCCAAACTGATCGTGGCGTCCGCTATCTCGGCGGTACTTGCCGCCTCAAGCCATGCTGCTGGCGTGACCGATACGGAAAAATGCCTCGGAGAGGTCGACGCGGTTGTCAAGATGCGGACGGATGAGGAGACACCGTCCGCCGGCGAACAGGCCCTGTTCGGGAAATGGGCCGGCGCAGAAGTGACCATTTAGATCGTTTCACGTTTATATGGAATCGCTTTGGGCCATCAAACGGTTCCATATGAACGTGAAGCGATCTAGGGGGAAGACTTGGTGATCCTTTCGGAGTCGGATGGGCGGGTGCTCTCGCGCTCGGGCCGGCCATGCCGACGATGCCTGCCGCTCAGCCTGTTGAGCTACTCACGCGAGCGGCTTGAGCGACCAATCCAGCCACGCCGATAGAAAATGAAGAGCAGCCCAGCGGCCACAGACAGCATCAATCCGAGTGCGAACGGATAGCCCCACGTCCAGGTAAGTTCTGGCATGTTCCAGGGCGACGCTTTTACGTCAAAGTTCATGCCGTAGACACCGGCGATGAAGCTCAGCGGGATAAAGATCGTTGCCACGATGGTCAGGACTTTCATGATCTCGTTCATACGATTGCTCAAGCTGGACAGATAGATTTCAATCAAGCTCGAGCAGATTTCCCGGTAGGTTTCAATTATGTCGATCAATTGGATTGTGTGATCGTAGCAATCCCTCAGATAGACCCTTGTTTTGTCCTCGATGAAACCACCTTCCTGACGCATCAGGGCGTTGAGCATCTCTCTTTGCGGCCACACTGCTCGGCGAAGATCTAGAAGGTCGCGCTTGGTCTCATGAATGACGCTGACCAGATTCTGATTCGGTTGGGCGACCACCAAATCCTCCAAATGCTCTATGTCCTCGCCTCTTCGCTCCAGCGCGGGGAAATATCCGTCGATCGCCGCATCGAGCAGAGCGTAAGCAAGATAGTCTGCACCTAAGCTCCTGATCGAACCCTTGTGCTGGCGCAACCGTTGCCGTACCGATTCAAACGCATCTCCAGGTTTTTCCTGAAACGTGAGAACATACTCTTTGCCGAGAAACATCGACACTTGCTCGGTTTCACTTGCAGTTGAATTGGGAAGCATGCGGATGACAATGAAAAGATGGTCGTCGAATTCCTCCACCTTTGGTCTCTGGTGAACGTTGACAACGTCTTCGAGCGCTAACCTATGCAAACCGAGAAGTTCACCCACCTGCTCGATCAACGCAATGTCAGCGAGGCCATTGACATTAATCCAAGTTACGCCACGACCGCCGACCGCCTTGCCTAACGCCTCAACACTGGTGGCATGCTTTTCCACCAAATCTTGCGAATCATATCTGAAGAAGTCAATTTTCGTCGGAGACGACGCAGGGTCCACCACAAGCGTTCCCGGAGCTGCGCCGACCGGCGTCCGTTTGCGATGTATCCTGCGTTTGGCCATTGAATCTCCTGTATCGGCCCGCAAGGGTTGCCACTCGACCAGTCGAACGTTGCCGGCGGGAGGCCCAGGAAAATGATCAACTTCGCGCCTCCTGGCAATGGGTGTAAAATGACGGGTGGAGACTAATATGGAAAGGTTTAAGTTCGGCGCGGGCATAGTGCTGGGAGGATGCTTGGTTCTGTTCGCGCTTCAGAACCTGGCCGAGGTCGAGCTTACATTCATGGTCTGGAGCTTCCAGTCCCGCCGATTCGTTGTCATAGGTGTGAGCTTTCTGGTTGGCCTCACGATTGGTTGGCTCATTGCCGTGAGACGCAAACGTCACGATCCGGCCAAGCGAGCAGAGGAAAAGTCGACAGACGGTTGACGGGTCACACCGCGCTTTTCGAATTGTCCCAGAATGCGGCAGGTGCTCAGGCATTTGGGCTGCTTGGCATCTACCCGAAGGCGCATCCGATCAGCGCTTGGTTCATTCACACCACCGTTCCAAACAGAGAACCGATCGCCGCAGTCGCCGCCATCGCGATCGCACCCCACAGCGTAACCCGGATAGTCGCTCTTACGACCTCTGCTCCACCCGCGCGTGCCGATATTGCGCCGAGCATTCCCAGACTGACCAGGGAGGCAATAAAAACCACCGGTATCGCATGTGAAACGTGCGCCATGACAACGGCTGTCAGCGGAAGGGCAGCTCCGACTGAAAACGTTAATGCCGAGGTCAGAGCAGCCTGTACCGGACGTGCGCTGGCGGTTTCGGACAAGCCAAGCTCGTCCCGAGCATGAGCGCCCAGACCATCATGCGCCGTGAGTTGGGCCGCGACCTGTCGAGCCAGCTCGATCTCGACACCGCGGTCCTTGTAGATCTGCGCCAGTTCCTCAAGTTCGACCTCTGGAGCCTCTTCGAGTGCTTTCCGCTCCGTCTTGAGGTCTGCCCGTTCGGTGTCGGATTGCGAACTGACCGAAACATACTCACCGGCGGCCATCGACATCGCGCCCGCGACCAGCCCGGCGACACCGGCAATCAGTATGCTGCTCCGGTCGGGCGAGGCTGCAGCAACGCCAACGATTAGACTTGCGGTGGAGACGATGCCGTCATTGGCGCCTAGTACAGCTGCACGCAGCCAGCCGATTCGATGGACGAAGTGATGCTCCCCGGCTTGCAAAGAATCTATCACGGTAGCCGTGCCTTCATCATTATTCGTAGCGGTGTGGATACCCGCTGCAGAACATCAGCTCTTGTGTACCGGCGTGCTTCCGGACACGTCAACCGCATTGATGCTCGAGAGCGTTTGTATCAGCGGTGTTTCCAGCTCCGACCGACGCAAGTTCAGGATGTCACGGATACTGATCATGCCGGCCAGCTTGCCGTCTCTCAGCACCGGCACGTGCCGAATGCCATGTTTGGCCATCAGCACCACAACTTGTGAAATCCTGCTGCCGGGTGTGCAGGTGACAACGTCGGCGGTCATGAGATCGGCAACTTCGAGATCAAAGATTTCCCGCCCGAACCGCCGGAGACCCCGCACGATGTCGCGCTCGGAAATTATGCCTTCGACGGTTTCACCATTTGTGCTTACGACGAGGGCGCCCACCTTTTCAAACTTCAGAATGTCGATGGCTTCAATGATCGGCGCATCGGATGTCGTGGTAGGCGCATATGCGCCCTTTGCATTGAGAATATCCTGAACGGCCATGGTGCTAAGTCCTTTTGTCCAATGATCCAACCTCGGCACCGCAACGCAGGCAGACCCGTCGTTTCCCCTTGGCGGGAGTACCAGGAGCCCGTTGGCCCAACACCGCCTCAATGTCTGGTGGGATAATATTTCAACGGATAATCCGCCTCGTCCATGAAGTCGCCAGGGTCGGGTAGGGATCGCAAGGCGGCTATAAGATTGGATCGCTTTTTGGACAACTGCGCACGAGGCCTGCCCGGCCTCGTTGCGCGATCTTCGTCTGTATCTCTGATGGCCATGGTCACATCCTTCGCAGCGGGTGGAGTTACCCTGAAGCTACAAATTTTGATCTGGCTTTCGGATGTTACAAGCGAATATTTTTGAGCCAATCTATTCCAGATTCCGATAGATCGAACTCCACCCGCTCAACAGCAATCGAATTGCGGCGGGGCCTATCCGGCGTACGATTAAACCTGCGCGTATCTATTTCATCTACAGATACATATGCGTAGAAATATTCATTTTTCAAATGAATTGGGTGCTCACATATTCTTCTTCGGAGTGGTCGGGACTGGTCCGGCCCTTGACACAAGTCGAACTGCTCTCAATGGCGGCCGAACCGAACACCCGGCCACTCGCCCAGTAAAGAACCACGAGGACGTGCCTTGTGCGTCCATAGCAGATGGGTTTGCGTGATGGAAAACAGAAAACAACACGTAAGAAAACGGGCAAAAAGACCTCTTCGGCAAAGCCTGATCGGACGCATACGCGCGTATTTTGGATTGCGGGCAAGACTCCTGCGTCACCTAAAGCGTGGAGGATCCAAGTCCGCTGCGATATCCCTGCTCAAGCCACATCCCAGACACCGCGTCTACTGACATTCAGGTCGCGCCTCAGCTGGGTTCGGCTCACGGGCCAATGCATTACGGCGCCGCGCGACCCACCGGGCGTTGCGTTCAATGGCTGCCAGAGATGTACGAACTCAGAGAGTTCACCTCGTCTTCGACATCGCGAAGGCGGTCGCTGACGATGTCTTTGATGCTGACCATGCCTGCAAGCTTGCCGTTTTCGACCACCGGCACATGACGGATGTTCATCGCGTCCATTTTTGCCATAACGCCTATCGCCGGGTCACGCAATTCACAGGTTACGACATCTGACGTCATAAGTTCACGAACATTGACGCCAAGGATATTCGAACCGAATACGCGAAGTCCCCGTACAATGTCGCGCTCCGAAACGATGCCGGCGATTGCGGCACCATCGGGGCTGACCACAACGGCTCCGACGTCGGCCTGTTCCAACGCCTCAAGGACATCAGCTACACTGGCGTCCGGCGTCACCGTTGTGGCATCGCACGGCCTTTGTTGCATTATACGCTGGACTGTCATCTGTGGGCCTTTCCAAACTGATATTCGTATCGCGCTGTGGTTCGCTCAATTTGCGCGGCAGGCAGGCGCTGTGGACTTGATGCGTTGACAGGGCGTGCCCAACTCCAGGGACCGGGGTCACGTATGCACATGACGGTATCCTTCCGCGCCAAGTGCTCGTCCTGCGGTCCGGTCACGGTGACGGAACAGACCGCAGGTTGAGTTGTGTGTTGGCTGCTCCGATCAGGCTCAAAAGCCCATATCGCCCATGCCACCCATACCGCCCATGTCGGGCATGCCCTGGCCGGCCTTGGGCTGAGGTTTCTCCGCCACCATCGCCTCTGTGGTGATCATTAATCCGGCAACCGAAGCGGCATCCTGCAGCGCTGTACGGACGACCTTGGTGGGATCGATAATTCCCGCCTCAATCATGTTGACGTAGCGTCCGTTTTGAGCGTCGTAACCTTTGTTCTCGTCATTCATGTCGAGAAGCTTGCCGATGACAACAGAGCCTTCCTCGCCGGCGTTGTCGACGATCTGATGGGCGGGCCACTGGAGCGCTTTGCGGATGATGTTGATGCCGGCCTTCTGGTCCTCATTCGCCGGCTTCAGCTTGCCGAGAGCACGAGCGGCATAGAGAAGCGCCGTTCCGCCGCCAGGCAAAATGCCTTCCTCGACCGCAGCCTTGGTGGCATGCAAGGCATCGTCAACCCGGTCCTTGCGCTCCTTGACCTCGATCTCAGTCGCACCGCCCACATTGATGACCGCAATGCCTCCGGACAATTTAGCCAGCCGCTCCTGCAACTTCTCACTGTCATAGTCGGACGTGCTGGTTTCAATCTGCGCGCGAATCTGCGTACAGCGGCCTTCGATATCCGCTTTTGCACCGGCGCCATCGACGATCGTTGTGTCATCCTTCTTGATGATCACACGTTTGGCACGGCCGAGCATGTCAAGCGTCACGTTCTCAAGCTTGATGCCCAGGTCCTCGGAGACCACCTGGCCGCCCGTCAGGACCGCCAGGTCCTCGAGCATCGCCTTGCGGCGATCTCCGAAGCCAGGCGCTTTGACCGCGGCACATTTGAGGCCGCCGCGCAGCTTGTTGACCACAAGAGTGGCGAGCGCTTCGCCTTCGACATCTTCTGCCACGATGAGGATGGGTTTCGACTGCTGCACGACGCTCTCGAGCAGCGGCAACAACGACTGCATACCAGACAGCTTTTTCTCGTGCAGGAGAATGTAGGCATCTTCGAATTCGACCTCCATGTGCTCCGCATCCGTGATGAAGTAGGGCGAGAGATAACCGCGGTCGAACTGCATGCCCTCGACCACATCGAGCGTGGTCTCCAGGCTCGTCGCCTCCTCGATCGTGATGACGCCCTCGCGGCCGACCTTTTCCATGGCCTTGGCCAGATAGTCTCCGATCTCCCGGTCACCGTTGGCGGAAATCGTTCCGACCTGGGCCACCTGCTCGTTGGTCTCAACCGGTTTCGAACGGGACTTGACCTCTGCAATCACGGCCGCCACCGCCATGTCGATGCCACGCCTCAGGTCCATCGGGTTCATACCCGCAGCAACCGCTTTGGCGCCTTCGCGCACAATGGCCTGGGCAAGAACGGTCGCAGTGGTGGTTCCATCACCCGCAAGATCGCTGGTTTTTGTTGCAACCTGGCGCAGCATCTGCGCGCCCATGTTTTCGAATCTGTCCTCGAGTTCTATTTCTTTGGCCACGGTGACACCATCCTTTGTGGTGCGTGGCGCGCCGAAGGATTTTTCGATGAGAACATTGCGTCCCTTCGGACCCAATGTCACTTTGACCGCATCGGCAAGCACGTCAACGCCCTTGAGCATCCGGTGTCTCGCATCTGCATGAAAGCGGATCTGTTTGGCAGTCATTGAATATTATTCCCTTCAAGCCTGCGTTTACGCGGCTTTCTGTTTCTCTCCAGCGACTTTAAATACGCCGAAGATGTCTGTTTCAGTGATAATCACGAGGTCCTCCCCGTCGATCTTGACTTCAGTTCCTGTCCACTTGCCGAACAAGACGCGATCGCCCTCGGCCACATCTGGCCGGTGGCGAGCGCCCGCATCATCGCGCTTGCCTGGCCCGACAGCCAGGACCTCGCCTTGCATGGGTTTTTCCTTGGCCGTGTCCGGCACGATGATGCCGCCGGCGGTCCGGCCGTCTTCTTCGACCCGCCGCACCACGACGCGGTCGCCCAAAGGTCTAAATTGCATGTGTGTTCTCCGCATTTCAGGGATTGAAGCGCTTTGGCACTCTCGCCTTGAGAGTGCTAATATCATCAAATGGGGTGTAGCCAGCGTGCCGCAAACCATTTGATAAACGAATTTTTCAAATCGTTAACATCGGGGTTTCAAATAGTTGACCGCTATACCTGAGTATTGCGGCTTGGTACGCCTTAGGAGAACCGATTTGCCGCCTGGGCGGGGGCCATGTCTTTCAATCCCCTGAGAATCGCTACAGTGAGTTGCGGGTCACCTTCGGTGGGGTAGACCACATAGGCAGGGTAGGAAAACACGGGCGCCCCGGGAACGAGCTTGAGCGCTCCGCTTTCGAGGTAAGGCAAAGCAATACGCCTTGGAATATAACCACAGGCTTGTTCGGTAAGAAGATACTGAACGCTCAGTGAGCCGAGTTCGAGATAGACACCGGGTGTCGAAACCTCGGGAAAATTCAAGCTGTGGTCGGCCCTGAACTCCGGACCCCAGTCAATGTAGACATAGTTGCGTTGCCACTCTTCGTTGGCAATGTCCTCGCTCGAAGTGAGCAAGAGCTGGTCTTCAAAGAGCATTTCGACTTCAAACCCGGGGCGGCCCTGAGGCGTATACATGACGCCAAGATCAAGCGTACCGTCGACCAGCCCGTGCATAAGGGCCTCGGAAAATCCCATCTGAGCCCGGATGGCTATGTTTGGTTGCTGAGCACGGAAGTGGGATACCCATTGCAGGAGATAACCGTCCCACAGGCTGTATTGGCCGCCCACGGTGAGCGCGGTGTCGAACCCTTCCGGCAAGGCGATTTCGAGGCGGGCATGTTCCCAGACCCTTACCATCGCCTGCGCATGTTTTTGAAACTGGACGCCGGCGGGCGTAAGGGCCGCGCCCGACTTTCCCCGCACAAAGAGGACTTTCCCCAACTGCTCTTCAAGCGACTTGATGCGCATGCTCACAGTCGATTGGGTCACATAGACCTGCTCGCTGGCGCCGACAAAACTGCCGGTATCGACAACCGCCAGGAAGGTACGGGCCAAGGTGACATCCATTTGAAGTTCGGCCTTTCATCCGTCTCGGGTGGGCAGTGCAAATCCATTCTATCAATTGGCATATCCAATATCAAATACCAATTAAATTCGCTTTTCAGTTTTACCGGTAAGACGTAAATACCCGATCAACAGCGAATCGTCGCTGCAGAAACGGAGCAGATGATGAAACCGAACAAATCGTCAAAATCCTGGAAAGGCAGCAAGCCGGCTCCTTCCAAACCAGGTAGTCCCACCAAACCCTCTGCCGGCGCCAAGCCACACGGCAAGAGCACCAAGGCTGCGTAAGCATCTCGAGGACAGTTCTCGCTCATGGAGTACAAAACTATGAACTGGAAAATTGTTGTCTTAGCTGCACTTGGCACCGTAGCGCTCGTCGCCAGCCCGGCTGACGCCATAACCCTGACCAATGAAGATGACGCAACCTACGACGTTGAAGTCTTGGTCGGCGAAGGTGCCGCTGCGATGGACGCGTTCAAGCTGGAGAATGGCGAAGTGCGTGGCGATTTTTGTCCCGATGGCTGCGTCCTGAAGCTCGATAACGGTACCGAGCAGTATTTTGACGGTAACGAAGACGTCACGATCAAGGACGGTGAATTCGCGGTCCCCGAGTAGGCATGATCTGGCGCCAAACCGCCCCACGTTGCGCACCACAGCCCCGCCCCGGCTTCTGACGCAGCGTCGGACCTGACATCGCCGGCTTCACCTCTGTCGGTGATGTGAACGGAATGCCCGGCTTCCCGCCGGGCATTGCCGTTAATGTGAGGGCAATCGATCACTCTCCAATGACGGTCGTTTGGTCGTCTTGCTCTGCCTGGACCACGAGAGTCCTTCGAGGGATTTGGTGTGCGCAAGCATAAGGAGTCGCACGATCTGCACACGCTTCACGGCGTCAGGAATGTGATTTCATCCATCGGAATAACCAATATCAAAGGACAATAAAATTCGCTATCACGTTGTCCGGTTTGGATCTACATGAGCCTTATACATCATCATCGCTGCCCGATGGGGAAGCAAGATGAACACCGAAAACGTCGCAAGGGTTGTTGCAGCGGCAAGTAGGCCGCACCACCGACCACCGCAAATCCGCTGAAAGGCCCCAGATGAACCTGAAATCAATCATTGCTGTTCTTGGCATCATGATCTTTATGGTCAGCCAGGCTCACGCCATGTCCTTAAGAAATGAGGACGCAAAGGCATACGACATCCAAATTGTCGAGGGTGAAGGGTCCGCTGTCGTCGAGTCATTCATTTTGGATGAAGGCGACGAGTTGGAAGATTTCTGCCAGGACGGCTGCACACTGCAACTGCCCGATGGCACGATCCACAACTTTGCCGGGCACGAAAGTGTCTCGATCCTCGATGGAGCCTTCGTGATCGCTGAGTAGACAAAGTCCAAAAGACCGGGCCAAGCCGCGCATAACAACGCTCGCCTCGCGTATCCCCTGCGCGAAAGTCTACCAGCAAGACTGGACCGGAGTAATTCCAGTCTCACGAACGGAATGCCCGACACCTCTTGTCGGGTATTTCCGTCTTTTCGAAACAGCTTGCCAATGACGCATTCAGAAGAAACTGCAATCCACGGAGTTCGAGCTGTGTTCGACAATTTTTTTTCACGTTCCGCAAACCTTCAATCGGCTCATCGCGCGAAGCAGGATCACCTTCTCGCAGGCGGCCGGTTTTCAGTTGGACAATGGGTTGGGCTCGCGCCTGAACACACGTTTCGGGGGGTGGTTTCCGGCCGGTTCAGAATTGTCGAACTCCTGAAGACAGGAGGCGACATCGCCTATCGTATCAAGAGCCCCGACGAACTCTTCGAACGGACCGCACGAAGTGAAGACCTTTGCCCGGTGCCGACTGTTTGAAACGATCTTTGAATGCGCCCCACCGGCGCACCCTCACGGGGGCCACAAACACACTGCTGGCATGCCTCGGACCACACCCGGTCCCGCAAGCCCGCCACCGCTGAAACTCGCAGGGCACTATACGAACCAACCAGATGAAAACCCAAAAGCGAAAACTGCAACCGAAATTGAACGCGCCGGCCAGCCGTCCCGGCTGCACCGTACGATCCGTCCACCGGGGAATGCAAATTCTGAACACCATCGCAACGCAGGACTGCGGCGCCTGCCTGAAAGATCTCGCCCGCCGTGTCGGCCTTCCGTCATCAACAACGCACAGATTACTGACCACGCTTGAGAGCGAACGGTATGTGACGTTCGACAACAAGACCCTGCACTGGTCAATCGGGCCTGAAGCCGTAAAAGTTGCGAACAGCTTCCAGGAAGACGGTGGAGAAACCGTGTCCACCGACACTATCGACGCTCGGTGAACGGTCCAGTAGTACACGGTGGTGCGAAGGCACTTCTCAGCTGTGCCGAGCGTGGGTTGTAATATCTGGCTCATATCATCAGCGGCATGAACGCCGTTGCCAGGCTGAGGACCAGGAAGAATCCGGCCATATCGGTGATGGTTGTGAGCAATGGGCCGCTGGCCACGGCTGGATCCTGTCCAATGCGTTTGAGCAGCAGTGGCACCAGGCCGCCAATGGAAACTGCAATTACAGTGTTCAGTGCGAGCGCCAGCCCTATCACCAGCCCTAGATAAAGATTGTCTTTCCAAAGCCAGGCTACAAGCCCGATCAGCAATCCCAGAGCAGCACCGTTTACGACACCAATGGATGCTTCTTTGCGCCAGACGCGCAACGCGTCGACTGGTTTTACAAGTCCGAGCGCCAGTTCTCGCATCGTCACGGCTACGGCTTGATTGCCGGAGCAGCCGCTCATGTCGGAAACCATGGGCAGAAACACCGCGATTACGATCACCGCGGCGAGCGTCTCCTCGTAAGCAGAGATAACGCTCGCGGCAATGATGTTGAGTACGATGTTCGCTGACAACCACGCCAGCCGCCGCCGCGAACGAATGGCGAACGGCATCGACCGCAATTCGTCCCCGATCACACCTTGAAGTTTCAGACTTTCATACTCCGAACGCTCAAGCATCGCCTCGTCAAGTGCAGAGCGGGACACGACACCAACAAGTCGCCCGTCCGTTTCAATGACAGGAACGCCGAGGAAGGGGTGCTCATCAAAAATGCTCCTGAGATTATCGAGCGACATGTCAGCCGGTACGGTTATAGGCTCGGTCATGATGTCTGCGAGCAGCGCGCTGCGGCGCGCGGTCAGAAGGCTGCGCAACGAAACGACCCCGACGGGATGGGCTTCGGCGTCGAGAATATAAGGATGCTGCCCCCGGTATCGTTCGAAATCCTCCTCTTCCTCGGCAAATCGTCTTATCACCTCGCCCACTTTACTGGTCTCGAGGAATGTAAAGGCTTCAGCGATCATCAGGCCACCGGCGGTGTTATCGTCATACTCTGCAAGCCGGCGGACATCGGCGGCATCCTCCGCTTCCATCTCCGCAAGAATTGCCTCAGCATCCCCTTCATCAAGATCCCCGATGACGTCAGCTTGAATGTCGGAATCGAGCTCATCGATAATGTCAGCTGCTATCTCTGCCTGGAGACGTTCGACCAGTCCCGCCGCGAGCTCGTTTGGAGCTTCCTCTATCAGCTCCGCGGCCAGTTCCGGTGGAACCATTGTGAGCACTTGATCGCGTTGATCGGGGCTCAACCGAAGAAGCTCTCTTAGCGCATCACTGAAGGCCATCGGATCAAGGAGGGCCGTCATCCCTTCGGCGTCGCCCTGTGCAAGGTACTGTTGGATGCGCACGAAAGTAGACGGATCGCTTTCTACGGAATCGTGAGGCTCAGTTTGTGACATGTCAGTTTCCTCAATCGTCGATGACGACGTATCGACCAATATCGCATTCTGAGATTGTCGTTGACATAAGGCAAATCTTATTTATCTATAGATAAGATTAATTTTAATATAGATGCGATATGAACGAAGATGGAAAATCCCTTACCGCTGCCGCTGACCGCTTGGCTGAGTTCTATTCATTGTCGTTTGGCGGCAAGGAAAAAGGCCGCTACCGGATTGCTGCAAAGCTCATGCGGCATCTCCTGGGACGGCGTCGACTGTACGAGGACGATGTTCGCGAGCTTGCCCGCGCAATGTTTGACAGGGGGTACGTCCTGATCGACATGGACAGTTATTTCGTTCTGATGAGTACAAACACGTTCACCAACTATCGTCGTGCTAACGAAGTGACTGTGGCATGAAGGCCCCAAGCCGCAGTCACAAACCGAAAGGGATGACGGAAATAGGCTGGCGCGAACATGTCGGTTTACCTGAGTTTCATATCGGCCAAATCAAAGCGAAAATTGACACTGGAGCCAGAACATCCGCGATACACGCGCTTGATCTTAAAATGTTCGAGCAACATGGCGCAGCCTTCGTGGCCTTCTCGGTGCCGGGTTCGCCGAATCGCGAATTGGTGAGATGCTCGGCGCCGCTAATTGATCAGCGAGCGATCAAGAACACGAGTGGCGTGCCGGAAACGCGCCACATAGTCCATACAACGCTGGTCATTGCCCGACGTCATTGGAAGATAGAGATCTCCCTCACTGATCGAACAGAGATGGGTTTTGATCTAATTCTCGGACGTGCCGCAATTCGGAGGCACAGTTTTCTCGTTAATCCAGGCAGGTCGTTTCTTGCCGGCACGCCACACATTCTACCGGCGAGGGCACCGCCATCACTGGACGAAGGGCTTGTACGAACCCTTCAACGCGGAAGCAGACTGTCAAAATAAGCACTAGGGAATGGAGACGATAAATGAAAATTGCAATGTTGGCCCGTAATCCGGACCTTTACTCGCACCGGCGATTGAAGGAGGCGGCCGAAGCACGCGGACACGAGCTGGACATTATTGACACCCTGCGTTGCTACATGAATATCGCGTCACGGCGGCCAGCAATCTACTACAACGGCGAAAAACTACCGACGTATGATGCCGTTATCCCGCGTATCGGTGCGTCCATCACATTTTACGGCCTTGCTGTCCTGCGCCAGTTCGAAATGATGGGGGTCTTTCCGCTGAACGAAACCATCGCGATCGGTCGATCGCGGGACAAACTCCGCTCGTTGCAATTGCTGGCGCGCGACGGAATCGGCCTGCCAGTGACAACGTTCGCCCATGACCCCAAGCAAACAGAGGAGGTGCTTAAGCTCGCCGGGCACGCGCCGCTGGTCGTCAAGCTGCTTGAGGGGACGCAAGGCATCGGAGTGGTTCTGGCCGACTCTGATCGTTCTGCCAAATCCGTGATTGAAGCTTTCCGGGGAGCCAAGGTGAACATCCTCGTTCAGGAGTTCATCAAGGAGGCGGGAGGAACTGATATCCGGGCACTTGTGGTCGGCGGCAAGGTTGTCGCAGCGATGCAGCGCCAGGGCGCGGAAGGTGAATTTCGATCGAACCTTCATCGCGGCGGAAGCGCGAAGAAAATCAAGATTTCGCCAGAAGAGCGGCTGACTGCTGTACGTGCCGCCAAGACGATGGGCCTAAATCTGTGCGGCGTCGACATGCTCCGCGCGAACCACGGACCTGTGGTGATGGAGGTCAATTCATCTCCTGGAATTGAGGGTGTCGAAAAGGCGACCGGTGTCGACATTGCGACCCGAATTATCGAACTCGTTGAAACAAAGGCAATGCCTGGTAAAACCAAAACCAAAGGCAAAGGGTAGTGACAAACTGAGCCGCGTCAGAACCTGGCCGAACGCGCATTGCCGCTGGCACGCGCCAAACTGCCGACCTGCCTGTCAGCGCGCCATCGGATCATACGCCAGTGTCGATGTCGGTTCACGCAGTGCGTGGACATCGACCGGGGCCACCACTTTTCATCAGCGCGGCAAAACACGGCGATGCAATCATCGGTGTGAAAATCGTTTGCCGGCTCCTGCGCGCTTCGAATCTCGCTCACATCCGTGGCACGCTGCTTGTGGTTCCGGTGGTGAACGCTTTGAGGTCATAAACCACTCCCGGTATGAAACTAACGGTCGGGCCTTCGGTGCCTGGCGGCCCTTCTGTCATCGGAGAATATCCAGTGTTGGATGAGGGTCCGGTTCAGGCGGAGAACGGGAGGGTGCCAATCATTAGATCGTTTCACCGGCGGATGGTGTTGTTCTGAAACGTGGCAGATGGTCCGATATAGCCAGCCAGTCCAAATGCTCCTCCGCAAAGATATGGAACTCTGGCTTCATCTTCCGGCACTCATCGAAGGTTCCCACGAACAGGTGAATGTCCTCTGCCCAGTGTTCGCTTTGATAGGCAATAGATGTTCCGCATACCCGGCAGAAGTATCTTCGGACCCCCGGCGAGGAAGCATATGTGCTGGGGTCGCCATTAAAGCGGACTTTCGCGGCCGGAAAGCCAGCCGCCGCATTCAGAATTCCTCCAGTGTGTCGCCGACATGATTCGCAGTGGCAAATAGCGACCCAGGAGGCGTTCCCCAAAGCTTGGAACTGCACTGCACCACACATGCACCCTCCGGTCCATTCGGTCTCGTGTGCCATTGAAATCTCCCGTCCTCGCCAAGATTACGGTTTCGCATCCGACGGACCGTGGCGCAGCAGCTCGCCGTCTGCAACGAAGCCCTCGTATCTTGGCAGATCGTCGGCAACATCGAACCAGGAGATTCGTTCCGGGTAAAAAGAATGGGCGGTCGGCATCAGAGCATCCGGATTGTCGAACGCGCTGATGTGAACTGCACATAGCGGTCCCTCGTCGCCAAAAGCAGTTTCCCAGGTGAGCGATGTTCCGCAGTTGACACAAAATGCCCGGTGGACGCCCGGCGCTGACTCATAGATCTTGCGGTCGTCGCCACTGAATCTGACCTGACCGGC
>JAJFHM010000177.1 GCA_021775625.1 Hyphomicrobiales bacterium
CTGGCCGGGCAGGATATTCACCGGCTGCCCAGGACGCTCGGCCACGCCATTGAGGTGTTTGCCGAGAGCAAACTGGCAAAAGAGACGTTCGGCGACGAGTTCCATGCGTCCTACACCACGTACAAACGTGCGGAGTGGGACGAGTACTGTCTCGTCGTGGGCGAATGGGAACGTGAGCGTTATCTGCATCTATGGTGACGTGCGATTTTAGACCCGACGCGTGGAGAATGCGATGTCCGTGGACGAAACTGCCCGCAACAAGGCCAATGTAGAAGCCCTGAGAAGGCTGAACGAGGGAACGCCCGTGCTGACCGGTGTGAAGCCCGCAGGCGAGGTTCTGCCGGGCATGCAGCCGAACAAGGTTCTCACGTCCGGGTGGCCGATGCCCTGGCAGGATTATTCCGGAGGCCAGCGCCGTTCGCTGATTTACGGCGCCATGTATGAGGGCCTCGCCGCCTCCGAAGAGGAAGCCGCGGACAAGTTCGCCACCGGCGACGTTCTGATCGGCGCCTGCCATGATCATGGGTGTGTCGGCTCTGTGGCCGGTATCTACACGGCCTCGATGCCAGTGTTCGTTGTCGAGAACACCGCGTTCGGCAACACCGGCTACTGCAATTTCTATGAAGGCGGATCGCCCCGGCGTCTCAACTACGGGGTTTATGACGACGAAGTGCGCGATCAGCTCATCTTCATTGAAAAGGTCATCGCCCCCGTTATCGGCGCTGCTGTTGAACGGTCCGGCGGCATTCCCCTCAAGCCCTTGATGCAGCGAGCGGTCCACATGGGCGACGAGTTGCACAGCCGGAACACTGCGGGCACGGTTCTGTTTCACCGCGAACTGATCCCGCATCTGTTGCCGCTTTATTCCGGCATGGCCGGGCCGGTGGAAGAAACCGACCGCTTCCTCAAGGAGAATGAATATTTTTTCCTGCGGCTCTCGATGGCGTCGGCGAAATCCATGGCGGATGCCGCCCGCGACATCGAGCACTCCAGCATGATGACCGCGATGACGATCAGCTGTAACGGCTTCGCCATCCGCGTCAGTGGTCTGGGGGACGAATGGTTCGCCGGCCCGCCACCGGTGGTGGAGGCGCAGTTGTTCGAAGGCTATACGCAAGACGATATCCACTGGATCGGCGGGGAAAGCCACATCACGGAGACTGTGGGACTTGGCGGATTTGCGCAGGCTGCTGCCTTCGCGCTGCAACGCTACCAGGGCGGGTCGGCGGAAGCCATGGCTGCCACCAACACCAAGATGTACGACATAACGCTTGGCGAGAACTCGACCTTCCAGATCCCGTTCCTGGGCTATCGCGGCACACCGACCGGCGTCGACATTTTCAAGGTTCTGGAGACCGGGATCACACCGGCAATCGATGCCGGGGTCGCCGGCAAGGACGGAGGGCAGATCGGGGCCGGAACCTTGCGGGCGCCGATCGAATGCTTCAAAGCAGCGGCCGCGGCCTTTGAGACCCGATATTGTTAGGTGCGAATGTTGGATCCTAAAATTTGACAACCTTGTCAAATTTAAACTAGCCTACTGAACTAAGCAGCCGGAATGAAACCGGCAGGCCGTCAAAATCGGCCAAATCCGAATTGAAGCGCGCGCGGCAGGGATTGATCACCGCCGGCGCAATACCGGGGCTCTCACCGCGATAAGGTGAGTAAATGAAAGGTCCGAACGCCACGCTGGAAGTGGTGAGGGACCATTAAGGGAGGAAATCGAATGACCCGCTTGCCTGGAAAATCGTCTTGGCGCCCGTCGCGCAGAACCGTTCTGAAGGGAGCCGCCGTAACCGCGGCCGCATCCGTTGTGGCGCCGCGTGTAGGCCTCGCCGCGGAAGAATTGAACATACTGGTGTGGTGCGATCACGCCGACGACAAGCTCATCAAGCCGTTCGAGGCCGCGCACAACGTCAAGGTCAATGTGAAGACCTATGAGGGAACCGGCACCGCGCTCTCTATCGTTGAGCAATCAAAACCCGGAGATTGGGACGTCTTTGTGATCGATGCGCCGGACGTGCCGCAGGTGGCCGGTTCGGGCCTGCTTATGGAGCTGCCGGAAAACATCGCGCCCTGGGACGACATGTTCGACGCGATCAAGAATTCACCGTTCACCCGGGTCGACGGCAAACTCTATGCCGCGCCGGAGAAGTTCGGCTATTACGGCTTTTGTTACAACAAGAACAAGATCGACGAAGCCGATGCGAAGCGTGGCGATCTGCCCTGGAACTCGAAGTACAAGGGCCAACTCGCTGTCTATGACTACTATTTCCCGATCATCCAGATGGTCGGCATATCGCTTGGCTGGAAGCCGAACGAAATCGACGCGACCAAGCTGGAAGAAATCCGCAAAAGGCTGCTGGAAGCCAAGCCCAATATCAAGCTCATCGGCGATATTGTCAGCGTACAGAATGCGCTTGCGACCGGCAATGCCGATGCGATTATCGGCGGTGCGGAATATGCCGTCTCCGGCCTGATGGGCGACAAACCGCACCTTGACTGGACCATATCGGACCAGGGCGGCCTCATTTGGACGCAGGGCCTGGCGGTGTTCAGCGATTCCAAACGCAAGGACCTTGCTCAGGAATTCGTTAAATGGATTTTGAGTCCCAAGGGCCAGGGCGCCCTTGCGACGTCCGAATGTTTCTGGGCCATGCCGACCAACGGCAAGGCAGAGCTTGACGCGGCGTCCAAGAAGACGCTGCGGTGGGATCAGCAGGGCGATTTCCTCTCACGTTCGGTCTATTCGCAGCTTCCGGCCGGCGATCTGGATGCGGCCATGCTCGATGTCTGGACCGAGTTCCTGCAAAGCTGAACATAACGCCGGTTCTGACATTGCGGTCAGAACCGGCGATACTTCCACAGGTGTGATTGCTCGGCTTCGTTAGGTGACGAAGGGTCGGGCAGGGGAGGTTTGTCTGTGACGTCTGATACAGCCAGGCTGGGCAATACCCGTGATCTGCGGATCGCGGCTCACACTGCCGGTGGGCGTGTCCAACTCGCCAGGTGGATCGTCTGGCCGCCGGTGCTATTCACAGTATTGTTCTTCGTGGTACCTCTCGTCGTCATGGCGTGCGTCAGCTTGTGGACGCGCAAACACGGCGCGCTCATCCCCGACTGGACATTCGTCAACTACGAAAAGTTCTTCTCCAAGGGATACCTCAGGCAGGCACTGTTCAATTCGTTTGAAGTCACCTTGCTCACGACGGCGATTAGCGTATTGCTTGCTTACCCGCTGGCCTATGTATTGGCCTTCAAGGTTCCCGAGCGATGGCAGCGGCTGCTCCTGCTGTTCGCCGTGCTGCCGTTCTGGACGTCTTATGTGGTGCGGTCCTACAGCTGGCTTTTGGTGATCTCCGACCGTGGCATCCTGAATGATACGCTGATCGGCCTCGGCGTCATCGCCGATCCGCTCAAGATTGCCTATTCCCGCGCAGCGACCGTTCTGGGGTTTGTGCACTTCTTCACCATGCTCTTGACCCTGACGATCTATTCCAATCTCGTACAGATCAATCCATCTCACCTGAAAGCGGCGCAGGATCTGGGTGCATCGGGCGCCAGGGTCCTGTGGTATGTGACCCTGCCATTGTCGTTGCCCGGCATAGCCGTTGGGGCGTTCCTCACATTCGTGATCACCATCGGAGATTACATCACGCCGCAGATACTCGGCGGCAACACCGAAGTGCTCATGCCGCAGGCGATCATGCTGCAGATTTCGCGCACCGCAAATCTGCCCATGGCGTCGATGATGGCGATTATCCTGATGGTTTGCGTTCTGGCCGTTTACTTTGCGATCCAGCGCCATCTCAAAATGGACCGGCTGTGATGACAAACGGGCGCATCACTTTTCCCGTGGGCTTCTATCTTGTGGTGATGTTCACCTTCATCTATCTGCCGGTGATCATTCTCGTGTTGTTTTCCTTCCAGCAAGGTCTGCTGCCGATACCGCCGTTCGAGGGGCCCAGCCTTGAATGGTACACCAAGGCGTTCTCCAACAGCCGTTTGATGGATGCACTGCTGAACTCGATCATCATTGCCGTATCGTCTTCCTTCTGCGCCACGTTTTTGGGGTTTTTTGCGGCTTACGGAATATTCAAGCACACCCCGGTCGGAGTCCGGGCAGTACGTTTCGTGCTGATGGCGCCGATGACCGTGTCCTATCTGATCATCGGCCTCGGGTTGCTCATCGTCTTCAATTTCTCAGGCATCGGAAAATCCCTTGTCTCGGTCGGCATTGCGCACAGCGTGATCAATCTGCCGATCTGTTATGCGATCATCTACTCGCAGCTCGGCGGTCAGTTGCGCAACATCGACAATGCGGCGCATGACCTTGGCGCCAGCGACCTGCAGACAATGGTCTATGTGATCCTGCCCACCATGGTGCCTCCGATGCTGGCGGCTTTTCTGATTTCGGCGACCCTGTCGTGGGACGAGTTCATCATCGCGTTCCTGCTGTCCAGTTTCGATGTCACTTTGCCGGTCATGATTTTCGAGATGCTGCGCGCCGGCCTCACGCCGGAAGTCAATGCGGCCGGGACGGTTGTGTTTGCAATCTCTGTCGGCATGGCTTTCCTGGCGGCATTCGCGATTCTGATCCGGCCGGGGAGGTCGTCATGAGCACACCCGTTGTCGAGCTGCAGAATGTCGCCAAGGAGTATGGCCCGGTGGTCGCGGTCGAAGATGTATCGCTCAGCGTGCAGAAGGGTGAGTTCGTTGTCCTGCTGGGGCCTTCGGGAAGCGGCAAGACGACGCTTTTGTCGATGCTCGGAGGGTTCACGTTGCCGACCAGGGGTCAGATATTGATCGACGGCGCAGATGTTACCGGCGTTGCTCCCGCGCAAAGGCCTACTGTCACCGTTTTCCAGGATTATGCGCTTTTCCCGCACATGACGGTCAAGGACAATGTGGCTTTTGGCCTTGCCATGCGGCGCGTTCCAAAACCGCAGAGAACTGAACTCGCCAATGCAGCGCTTACCCAGGTTGGCCTTGCGGACTTTGGCGACCGGCGTATCCATGAGATTTCCGGTGGCCAGCGCCAACGTGTGGCGTTGGCCCGCGCCATCGTCATTGAACCGGCCGTGTTGTTGCTGGACGAACCTTTGGGCGCGCTCGACGTCAAGATACGCCGCCAGATGCAAAACGAGCTACATACGCTGCAGCGAGAACTCAACGCGACGTTCATTCATGTCACCCACGATCAGGAAGAAGCCATGAGCCTGGCTGACACGATTGTGCTCCTCAACCATGGACGCATCGAAGATTCGGGACCACCCGAGCGGATCTACCGCGAGCCGGCAAGCGTGTTTGCCGCAACCTTCATGGGAGATACCAACATAATCCGGGGTACCATCGCCAAGTCAGGGCGCGGCAACGTTACGGTCGACACGGCACTTGGCACTCTCAAGTGCCATGGGCAGGGCGAGCCGGGCGAGGCGGTCTCTCTGTCTGTCCGCCCCGAGGCGATACGCTGTGGTGCTGCAAACGGCCCGGATCGGGTCAAGCTGGGATCCGGCCGCCTCAGTGATTTTGTGTTTCAGGGAACGTTTCGCCGCTGCCTGGCGGCAACTGGCCCCGACGCCTCCGTTCAGCTGCAATTGAGACTGCCCCTGGACACGCAAGCCGGGTCTGACGCGCCAACGCCGATCTGGACCCGGTCAACTGATATTGTTGTTTTGCGGGAGAGTTCTGAATGACGGTGGATCATCCAGCCATTGCGGATCGCAAGACCGACGCCTTCCGGCAGGCCAAGGCGCGCCTGCAAAAGCACGACGGCGTTCGCTCCGAGGTGGTGCTTGAAGCGGCTCTGGATTTGTTTTCGCGGGAAGAATACAAGGAAGTAACGGTGCAGCGGATTGCCGGCAGCATCGGCATCACCCATTCACTGATCTACTACTACTACAAGAGCAAGGAGAACCTGTTTCATTCCGCGCTGGTGCATGCGCTAGACCGGGTGATGGATGATATCAGCGAAATCAAGGCCACCCATCAGGATCCGGTTGCACTGCTGAAAGCCTGGTTCAACATGAACATTGACCAGTGTGAAGCATTGACGCGGCTGGTGCGGATCATGTTCGTCAACGCGAGTTCCAGGCGCGCGTCGTCGCCGGAGATC
>JAJFHM010000178.1 GCA_021775625.1 Hyphomicrobiales bacterium
GACGGTGGAATCACCCCAAACCTGCGAAATTTTTGCTCCAATTGGGGCGCATATCCGATCAATCGTTTCGTTTATGCTCGACCAGCAGTAACAATCCGATTAAAATATGTCAATATGGCTGACATAAATTTGCATGAAAAAGTCGAACTGCCGGGCCACCCTGATGATCCGGACGGGGCATCCTTGTCCGAGGAGCGGATTATCGAGCTGATCGAGCTGCTGTTTTTCGCTTATCGCGACTTCATTTCTGATCCGGATGAAATCCTCGACGGTTACGGATTCGGGCGGGCGCATCACCGTGTCGTGCATTTCGTTGGTCGCAATCCGGGTATCCGGGTTGCGGAGCTGCTCGACATTTTGCGCATTACCAAGCAGAGCCTCGGGCGGGTTTTGCGAGAGCTTATCGAAACCGGGTTTGTGTACCAAAAAGAAGGCGCGCGCGACCGGCGGCAGCGTCTGCTCTATCTGACGGACAGCGGCGAGGGCCTGGCGCGAAGCCTGGCGGCACCGCAAATAGAACGGGTGCGTGATGCGCTTGCTGCACGCGGTGACGATGCCCATGAGCTTTACCGTGAGGTGCTGTTCAATCTCATAAATGCCCAGGATCGTGGTAATGTGCAGCGTTTGATATCCAAACCGGAGTGACCAGGCCTTGGTGAAACGCGCCGCCCCCGTACCCATCGAAGATGAAGCACCGCACATATTGGTGGTGGACGATGACCGCCGCATCCGTCAACTCTTGAAAACCTTTCTGAGTGAAAGCGGCTATCGTGTGTCGAGTGCAGGGACCGCCGCCGAAGCGCGGAAACGGATGGCGGGTCTTTCCTTCGACCTTATCGTGCTCGACGTCATGATGCCGGGGGAAGACGGCATTTCCTTTGCGCGCGGGTTGCGTAAGGAAACCGAGCTTCCGATCCTGATGCTGTCGGCTCGGGCGGAAGTCGAAAGCCGTATCGAGGGGCTGGAAGTCGGTGTCGACGATTATCTGTCAAAGCCGTTTGAACCGCGCGAATTGTTGTTGCGTATCAAGAGCGTGCTGCGGCGCACGGGGCCGGAAACCGTCATGCCCTCGGAGCTGACACTTGGCCGCGTGACGTTCCATGTCGAGCGCGGCGAGCTGACCCGCGATGGGACGACGGTGCGGCTGACCACGCGGGAGCGTGAACTGATGCATCTGTTCGCACGCCAGCCCGGCAAGGCCATTTCGCGCAATGATCTTTACAGGGATGATGGCGGCGGAGCCCGTGCAATAGATGTTCAGATCAACAGGTTGCGCCGGAAAATTGAAGCTGACCCGGCAACGCCTGTCTATCTGCAGACGGTGCGTGGCGCCGGATACATTCTTTATACGGATTGATTGATCTGATTATGGTTGCGGCAACTGACAGTTCACTAGAAGACGAACCGCTGACACTGAGGCGCCGGTTCAACCGTTTTCTCGAACGTCACCTGCCGGAAGGCCTTTATCCGCGCTCTCTCATCATTGTCATCACGCCGATGGTGCTGCTGCAGTCGATCATGGCGTTCATCTTCATGGAGCGGCACTGGGATCAGGTGACGAAACGGCTCTCACGGTCGGTGGCGGCCGAGATTGCATTCCTGATCCAGACCCATGAAGAAACCGACATGTCGGATGAAGACGAACTCAAGTTCGTTACCATGGCCAATCAGCATCTCAGTCTCGGATTTTCCATTCTCCGCGATGCAGAGCTGCCGCCGCCGGCGCCCAAACCATTTTTCTCGTTGCTCGATATCAAGCTCTCCAAACAAATCACCAAACGGGTCGCCCGCCCGTTCTGGATCGACACGCTGGGGCGCACGGGCTTTGTTGATGTGCGCGTCAAGGTCGGTAGCGGGCTGATCTTCCGCTTCGTGACTGAGCAGAGCAGGGCCTACGCATCGAACACCTATATATTCATTGTCTGGATGGTGGGTTCCGCCATCGTTCTTCTCGGGGTGGCGATCATATTCCTGCGCAACCAGATCACGCCGATCCAGCAACTGGCGGAGGCCGCGCATAGTTTCGGCATGGGCCGTGATGCCCCCGACTTCCGCCCCCGCGGCGCCATCGAAGTGCAAAGTGCTTCGCGCGCGGTGTTGCGGATGAAGGAGCGCATCGAACGGCATGTGGAACAGCGCACCGCCATGCTTGCAGGGGTCAGTCACGATCTCCGGACCATCCTCACCCGCTTCAAGCTTCAACTCGCCACCTTCGAGGATGACGAGCAGGTCTGCGAGCTGCGCAATGACGTCGATGAAATGCAGCATATGCTGGAGGACTACATTGCATTCGTTCGTGGCGACGGCGATGAGACCAGCGCCGACATCGACCTCAGCAAGTTCCTGAACAAGGTCAAACAGGACGTGCACGCCAGCGGGCGCAAGGTGAAGATCAAGGGTGGCAAGGGCGTGTCATTCCGGGCCAAGCCGAATGCCTTCAAGCGATGTGTCGGCAATCTGGTCAGCAACGCCTGCCGGTTTGCTCAGCACGTGGAGGTATCGGCAAGCTGCACCGAACGATATTTGACCATCACAGTGGACGATGATGGCCCCGGCGTGCCGCAGGAGCTTCTGGATGACGTCTTCCGGCCGTTCTTCAGGATCGACGACGCCCGCAATCAGGATGAAGGCGGCAGCGGACTTGGGCTCTCCATCGCCCTCGACATCGCCCGCAGCCACGGCGGCGACATCATCCTTGGAGACAGCGAAATGGGCGGCCTCAAGGCGGTGATCCAGATCCCGGTCTAGAGCCCTACCGCGGCACCATCGCTGCGCGGATCCCAGGCGGCTTCGATCAGGCCATCGGGGTGATGCACCAGGGCGCCTGCGTGGCCCATGAGTTCCTCGAATGGCCCCATCACTTCCACCGGGTGGCCGGCTGCGCGCAGCTGGTCCAGCAGTTCCGGCGGAAAACGGTTTTCCATGCGCAGGCTGGTTGAAGAGCTGCCCCAGGTGCGGCCGAGCAGCCAGCGCGGTGCGGTAACAGCATGTTGCAGGTCCTGGCCATGCATCACATGGCGGGAGAACACCATGGCCTGGGTTTGCGGCTGGCCCTCGCCGCCCATGGCGCCGTACGACATGACCCTGCCATCCGACAACAGGGCGATTGGCGGTTGGATGGTATGCAGCGGGCGGCGGTGCGGTTTCAGGCAATTGTGATGATCGGGGTCGAGGCTGAAACTTACGCCGCGATTCTGCCAGGTGATGCCAGTTTCCGGCAGCACCACCCCGGAGCCGAACTCCCAGTAAAGACTTTGAATGAAGCTTACCGCCCGGCCCTGTGCGTCGATGGCGCCGAGCCAGACCGTGTCGCCGGCCGGGCTTGCATGAGGCCACGGGGCGGCGTGATGCAGATCGATCGCGGCGGCCATCGTGTCGAGCCGGGCAGGATGCAGAAATGTGCTTGCATCTTCCGCCATGTAGGCCGGGTCAGTCACATGGCTATCGCGGATCCGGAAGGCCTGCTTGGTGGCTTCGACCAGGCCATGCACGTAGGCAAAGCTCTCTGCATCTGCAACCTGCAGGCGCTCATACACTCCAAGCAGCAGCAAAGAAGCAAGCCCCTGTGTCGGCGGTGGCATGTTGAAGATCCGATGGCCCGCGACTTCGAGCTCTAACGGCGTGAGGACGAGAGCGTGGTGGCGCTCGAGATCTGCCAGTGCCACAGGGCTGCCGACTGCCTCGAGGTCGGCGGCGATTGCGCGCGCCAGATCGCCGCGATAAAAATCGTCCCAACCGTTTTGGGAAAGATGCTCAAGTGTTGCCGCGAGTTTTGGCAGCCTTAGCCGGTGCCCGACAGGGGAGGGTGCGCCGGCGGTGAAGAAGGTCTCCGCAAAGCCTGGTTGAAGTTCCACCTCCAGGCGCTTTTTGACCAGGGCGTCATGCAGAGTGTTGGTGACCGCGACCCCGTCCTTTGCATGATGAATGGCATCTTCCAGGAGGCGGTTCCAGGGCAGCTTGCCCCCCCACTGCTCAGCGCTGATCCTGGCGGCGGTACCCCATCCCGACAGATCGCCTGCGGCGGTCAGGGCGGCGAGTGGTCCGCGCTCGGGGATCTTGTCGAACCCGCGGGATCGATAGAAGTCGATGTCGGCTGCCGTTGCCGCACCGCCGCAGGCGTCAATCCCTACCGGATCGCTGCCCGGCGCGTGAAGCAGCCAGAAATTGTCGCCGCCAATCGAATTCATATGCGGGTAAACCACAGCAATCGTGCTGGCTGCCGCGATCATTGCTTCAATGGCGTTGCCGCCTTCGCGCAACACCCGGGCGCCGGCTTCGGCCGCCAGATGATGTGGGGCCACGACCATGCCGCCGTAGGCGCGTGTTGTCTGGATCATATGCAGAATGTGCCTTGGTTTTCGGGATCTTCCGCACCTCAATGCCACAGCTGAGCGGGTTTGGCACGGTTCTGTGCCCGCTGATCAGGAGAAATCCCCCCGCAGAGTGTCGCGGAAGGTGTCACATCCGTGGCCGGAACCGATCAGAAGGCAACCGCCGCTCTGTCATCACCGTGACACGGTCACTGTCTGATGGCGCGAATCGTGACAAAAAGTGTGACATATTTGTGCCGCTGGCAGGTAAAAGTTAAGACGTCTCTACGATTTGACTTGACCTGCCAGCCTGCCGATTTAGGACATGAAGTGTCAGTTTCGATGGAGATTCTCGACGGTGATGCGTTGACGTGCCGGGAAACGGAGCCAGGTTTTCCACAGGCGATGATTTCGGGGTTGCAGATGGTCAAAAACAATATCCTAAGAATTTCTGCCTCGCATGCTTTCGGCTGGGCGGCATGTGCTGTGATCTCCACGGGCCTCGTGGTTCAGGCGCCACAGCCGGCTGCGGCGGACTGGCTGAAGGATCTGTTTGAGACGCCGTCCCGCAACACCAAGGCCCGGGTGAAGAAGAAACGCCGGCAGGAACAACTCCGCCGTCAGCGGAAAAAGCAGCAGGCTCAGACCAAGCGTAAAGTCAAGAAGGTGCTCGCCCAATCGGCCCCGGCCAATTCAGCGCCGCTGGTCGATGAGAACGAGCCGGTGCAGATCGTGATATCCCTGTCGCAGCAGCGGATGACGGTCTACAAAGGTGGCATCCAGATCGAGACCTCGAAGGTCTCTTCAGGCAAGGCGGGGCATACTACGCCGTCAGGCATATTCAGCATCCTGCAGAAGAACCGCTATCATTATTCCAATATCTACAATAACGCGCCGATGCCGTTCATGCAGCGCCTGACCTGGTCAGGCGTGGCGCTTCACGCCGGTCGTGTGCCGAACTATCCAGCATCGCATGGCTGCATCCGCCTGCCGCACAGCTTTGCAGGTAAGCTGTTCGGCATTACCGACCGTGGCGGCCAGGTGATCGTGACGCGCGGCGAGGTGAAAGTTGAGGAGATCAAGCACGCCAAACTGTTTCAGCCTGCCGTGCTGGCGACGATCTTCGACCCGAAATATCTGACCGCGGCGACGCGGGGAACCAATCAATCCGCGGAAGCTGCGAGCGAAGCTGATGAGGCCAACGCAGCGCCGCTGTTTCAGGGCACGCAGAAGCGTCTGGTTGCAACAGTTGATACGGCGGCGGATACTGCCGAACCGCTTTTGAACGCCGAAACGGCTGTGGCTAAGATACGTCGCGAAAAAGTCCACACCTACGAAGGGCGTGATGACCGGCCTGTTCGTATTCTGATCACACGCCGTACCAAGCGCGAGCGTATCATCGATATTCAGGCCATGCTGAACACGCTCGGTTACGAAAATGGAACACCTGACGGCAAACTGGGACGACTGACACGAATTGGCATCAAAAAGTTCCAGAAACTAAAAGGTCTGCCCGTTACGGGAACCGAGTCAGAAGAGCTGTGGCGCCAGTTGAACAGCGCAACCGGCATATGGCGTTACAGCACCGGACATCTTTATGTGCGCCAGGGTTTCAAGGACGTTTTCGATGAGCCGGTGACGATTAACCACCCCAACAAGCCGCTCGGCACGCATGTCTATATGGCTTTGAATTTCAAGGCTGAGGCAACGTCGACACGCTGGACCGCAGCGACGCTGAAACAGACGCGGCCGCCGCGCTCGAGCGACCACATCAACGACCAAGAGACATTGGCGAAAGCCAACGCAGTGACCGCTCTACAGGCGCTCGAAAGGGTGGAGATTTCCGACCGCCTGCGCCGACGCATCGAGGCGATGCTGACGCCGGGTTCGTCACTGATCATTTCGGACAATGGAATCGACACGAGGGAAACCACGCCGCAAGGCACCGATTTCATCGTCCGCACGTGGTAGGCTGGGCTGTCTGCAAGACTGAGATTTCCACCCCCTTCCCTTAACCGGGAAGGGGATTTCTCTTTGTCCAGAGCATAATCTTTTCACATGGCGCCAACAAACGGATCCATGTGAAAAGACTACGCTCTGGTTGACAGCTATTTCAGTGCTGCCCGGACCACATGGTTCAGGAGCTCGATCAAAACCACGAACACTATGATGACAATGGTGAGGGTTGCGGCCTTGTCATATTGGAACGTGCGGACATAGGTCTGGATGTAAAAGCCGATCCCTCCGGCGCCGACAAGGCCCAAGACCAGTGCCTCGCGAAGGTTCAACTCAAACCTGAAGAGAGTGTCTCTGACCAGGTCCGGGGCGACCAGCGGCCACGCTCCAAAGCGCAGTTTCTGCACCCAGGTGGCGCCTGCGCTGTCGAGCGCAGCGAGCGATCCGGACGGAATACCTTCGATCGCCTCAGCGTAAAACTTGGCCAGCATGCCGGTGGAGTGGAACGCGATGGCGAGGATGCCCGGTAATGGTCCAAGTCCGACCGCCCCCACCATGAGCATGGCGACCAGGATCAGCGGAATGGCCCGGATGGCGGCCAAAAGCCACTTCAGCGGCAGGTGGATGAAGGGCGGGGTGACCGTGCGTGCCGCCAGCACACCCAGTATCAGCGACAATACGATGCTCACCGCTGTGCCAAGCAGAGCGATGCGGAAGGTTTCTAGGGAACTTTCCACCACGGTCGGCAATACCGACCAATCGGGCGGAAACATGCGATCGAGGAACGCACCGATGCGGCCGCCGCTTTCTGCCAGACGCCCGGTATCGATGTCGGAGGCCACATAGGCCCAAAGCACCAGCGCCCCAACCGATGCGGAGACCATAAACCCGGACCAATCGGAAGTGCGGTGGCGCCGCACCGAAGTGGACTGTTCGGTTTGCATTTGCTTAGAACGTTCCACGTTCAAGTTGAATCTGTATGAACATGAAGCACTCAATAGGTCCTAGGCTGCCGGCTGGGTCACATGCCAGCCATACAAGCTGCCGAGCTCTTCCGCGGTGACCGCATCGGCAGCGGTATCGAATGCCACCATGCCCTGTTTGAGGCCAATAATGCGATCGACATATTTGGCCACCAGTTTGGGCTGGTGCGAGCTGATGAGGAGCGTTGCACCGCGCGCGACGGCGCAAGCGCGCAGCAGATCGAGAACCTTTTCTGCGCTGGTCGGGTCGAGGCTGCTGACAGGTTCGTCGGCAATCAGAATGCTTGGTTCCTGGGAGAGACATCTGGCGACCGCCACGCGCTGGCGCTGACCGCCGCTTAACTGATCAACCCGTTGATCTGCCAGGTCGGCAAGTCCCACATCGTTGATGGCCTCCGTGATGGCGGTCTCATCGCGGTCATTGAATATTCCGAACAGCGACAATGCCGGGTGCGTTCTCCCCAGACGGCCGTTGCGAACATTCTCGTAGACCGTGGAGCGTTCGATCAGTGCGTATTCCTGAAACACGAAACCGATATTGGCGTTCCAGCTGCGCGGCGCTGCGCGCCGTGGCGAAAGGGTCCGGCCCAATACCTCAACCATGCCTGCCCAGCCAAGCAGCCGGCCATCGATGAGGCGCAGCAGCGTTGTCTTGCCGGTGCCCGTCGCGCCGATGAAGGCGACGCGTTCACCGGTCTCAATACTCAGATGCCGGATATCCAGAATGCGGGCGCCCTGTCCGGAATAGGAGAAGGTCAGGTCGGAAATGTCGATCTGTGAAGAGTGAGCGGACATTATGGGGTTCATCGCAAATAGCCGTGCGCGCGGGCCAGTGCCCTGACGCCCTCAAACAGGGCGGGATCCGCGATCACATAGCCGTCCGGGCTGTAAACATGCGCCAGCAGACGCTTGTTCTCGGGGTTGTTCAACGTCAGCATTGCTGCCACAAACTTGTCTTTGAGGCCCCGGTCAAGACCCATGCGGCAGATTACGACGTGGGACGGGATCGGGTCGCTCTCGACAATCCATTTGACGTCCGCCTGCTGGTCTGCACTGAGCAGCAGTTCGGCATACTGGCTGGCGCCTGCGGCATCCACCAGTCCGGTGGCCACGGCCTGCATGGCCTGCTGATAGCCGCCGGCGAAGAACACCTCACCGAAAAACGCCTTCGGGTCTTCGCCCTGTTTCAGGAGCCCGGCGTCGACGAACGACTGCAGGGGATAGAGAAAGCCGGATTCAGAAATCGGATCGGCAAAGGCGATTGATTTGCCACGCAGGTCTTCCATGTTTGAGATGCCGCTGTCGCGGCGCACGAATACCCGTCCCGTATAGACCGGTTTGCCGCGATAGACTTCCGACAGAATAACCTCAGCGCCCACTTCTTTTTCCGCGATCACGAAGGGAAGGGCGCCCATAAACGAGATGTCCGCATCGTTGTTGCGCAATGCCTCAACCGCGGCGGCATGGTCCGAGGTCACAAAGCCTCTCACGGGCACGCCGATCAACTTGCTGAGATATTCGGTGATGACCTTGATGTCGCCGAGCAGTTTTTCGGGGTTTTCCTGAGGAATGAAGGCGAGTACCAGTTCATCCTGGGCGGATGCGGAAAGCGAACTGAGACAAAGAGTTGCGCCAGCAATTGCGCCGGCAAGCACGTTGCGTCGCGACACTGCTTTGCCGCGTGGTTGGTCAGTACATTGCGGCATCATATTTGTCCTGTAGAAGCTTGAAACTCGCCCAGCGGGTCTCAGCCTGTGGCCAGTCTTTCGCATCGATCGCCTTGCCAATGTCGGCAAGGATGTCCGCCAGTTCATAGACCATCGGCTTGGCGGTCGTATTCGCCATTCCGGCGGCATCAAGGGCGAGATCGGCGGACACGGTGTCGATCATCAACTTGGCGTGAAAAGCATCGCGCGCGGGCAGGAGGGTGTCGAGCGTGCTTGCGAAAGTGGTGAGTTCTTCAAAGGCCAGACGGAACGGAGTGTGGCGGCCGGTGTACACTTCATAGGGCTCGTCCGCATCGCCTATGGTTTCCAGATAGGCGGTCAGATCTTCGCGCTGGTCGCTCTCGAGCCCAAGTCCGTAACGCAGGTTAAACCACTCAACCACGCTGGCGAGGGTCGGTAGTGATCCATCGTGGAAATAAGGCGCGTTGAAACGTGTGCTCAAAAGGGTCGGTGTGTCGAAGGCAGTGCTCTGGCTGTGTGCGTAGCTGCCGGTCTGAGACCCGATATCGTGGGCGCGGCGGTCCAGGAACTTGGCAGACGGGATATGACAGGAGGCGCAGGAGTTGTCCTGCATCTCGGTAAACGGCTGCTTGAAGATCCTTTCGCCCCGGCGCGCCGCGTCCGATGCTGCCTTGGTCAATTGTCCTTCGCCTGTGATCTTCGAGTTCGGCAGAAAATCAAACTCGAGCATGTAAGCAACCAGTGCATCCAGCATGAACGGCGTGGGTTCGGCTCCGGCAAACTCATTCACGATGACGTTTCGGGTGAAATCCCGTAAGGATGCGAACCGTCCGTCACGGCCATAGGGGCCGGTGAAGCGCAAACCCCGCAAAGACGGAATGTCCAGACCGTCTTCGCGCAGGTCGTTGAAACGGGAGTTGAAGAATTCGCCGTCCACATCAATGGCGCCTGGCTGGTGGGTAATGCCGGGAATAAACAGTGCCCTGTTGATATCACTGCGGTTATGACAGGTAGAACATGTCACACCCAGCGACGTGGCAGGGTCGCCGAAGATTTCAGGACTGTCGAACAGCATGTCGCCATAGGCGATCAGCGGCAGGTCCTTTTCGTCGATGCCCTGCATCTCGAAGTTGAGCACCAGCAAAGGCAGTGGATCCTGATCGTTGAGACTGGAGCCGGGTGGAAGCCAGGGCGCAATCTTGACCGGCGCTTTGGAGGCAACCACGGTTTCAGGCAAGGGCGTGAGTTTGCCGCGTGGCGTAAATACCTCGGGCTCGAAATTGGCAATCAGATAGGCATCTATGGTCTGACGCGCCTGTTGGAACCGCTCTTCATCGGCGCCTGAAGCGCCGCCACCAAGGACACCGCTGGTGCCGGCGGAACTGGTGAGCGTCAGCCAGGCGCGCCCGAGCTTCCCAAAGGCCTTGTTGTCCGCCTGGCGAATAAAATCCTCGATGGCGCGGTAGAGATCGCGGGCAGAGGCAATCCGGGCGGCGGCGGCGGACGGGTCGCGCAGGCTGGCGTGGGCGGCTTCCAGGTGAATGCGGATTGCCCGCGACAGAACGCGGGTCGTGGCAGCGTAGAGTGCCTGGCGGTCCTGCCCATCAATGGACCTGCCGATAAGCGTGGCCGCTTCTTTGCCCAACGCTGCATCCAGCTCGGTCAGCTTTTGTTGTGCCGACTTGGTTCCATAGGCCGCCGGGTTGGCCTTTTCATAGGCGGCACGGATTTTGGACCACGGCACCGGTTTGAGGTCGCCCATGAACATTGCCGTGCGGTAGGCTGCAGCCACGGGGTGCCAGGGAACCTCGGTGACGATATGGGCTGTGGAAGATCGGCCATGAAACAGCACAGCCGGCAGCATCAGCGCCAGTGTCATTGCGGCCAGGAAACTGGCCCGAATTCGTGGATTTCGACACATATCACCGTCCTTATTCGCGAAACCGAAGGCAGCCTACTTGCAAATGGTTGTCAATTGCAAGAAGTTTTGAATGCTTCTAAGCTGCAATCTCTGCGGGAAACCGAGCAGTTTCCTCGGCTAAGGACTTCAAAGGCTGGATGTGGCCGGCCAAAGCATGATCTGTTCACAATTTGGCGAGTGCGTCTTCGAACTCCCGCCGCAGGTGATACACTGTACTTAATCCAGAGGCCCGATTCGGGCCGCGCGTATGAGGCGCTGCCCCATCGGACCGTTAACCCGGACGAAGGAGGGGTCAGATGTTTGCCAGATACACATTGCTTTCAGGAATGTTCGCGTTGGGCATGGCGTTGCTGGTGCAGGGCGGTCAGGCGGCCGAGAAATCGATCTGGCCGCAAGTGGTTCAACCAGCGCCGCAGATCCTCGGGCTGATGACCACGCTGGTGCCGCAACCACTGGTGTGCCGGGGCAACGAATGCACAGCCGATCTGGCGAGCTACTGCCTGCAGCCGGACCGCGGCGAGCCCTGGCCGGGACATCCCTATGAAGCCGCACTGGGCTCCAACGTCACGCTGGTTGGCCAGTCGAGCGACGGCAGCGTCGTGCGGATTGACGCAACGGCGTATGCGCGTTTTACCGCCAATGTGGCGATGACCGCGGTGCGCGTCAGCGTTGACCGCAAAGTGCTTGACGATCTGGGTGTGTCACAGCTGGCGCTCCAGGTGGGTGCCAGGGTTTCGCTCCTGCCGGTGCCGCAGGCGGGCGATCCCCGGCCACAGTCACAGGCCGAAATCGCGCAGGCCACCGGGGTTTCAAGGGACATGGGGGTCGAGTTCTTCGAAGACGGTGGCCCGGTCGGAGTGACGGCGCGCCTGAACGCTGCCGTGTTGACGCAAACGCCCAAGAATGACCGGCTTACGCCGGGCGAGCGCCGCAGGTTGTGGGATAAGGCAATCGGCGCTGATCTTAAGGCGGCGGCAAGCCCGGAAGGCTTGCAGCAGTCACGGCGCACCTATGAAGCCTGCCTCGAGGCGATGGACAGCGGCATCATCTTCTCCATGCGCGACTGTATCGAGCGGCGTCATGGCGGAATGGTCCGCAAGCGCAGCCGCGAACTTGGGAACACGCTGCGCACCGGCTGGTGAAGCGATCTAATACATTCGTCCGCCATTGGGCACGGGGTGGTCGACGCCGAGCATGACCACCTCACCACCGCCGTCGGGGAAGCCGAGTGTCAGGACCTCTGACATATGCGGCCCGATCTGGCGTGGTGGAAAGTTCACCACAGCGGCGACCTGACGGCCGATGAGGCCGTCGCGCTCATAATGCGCTGTGACCTGGGCCGAAGTTTTCTTGATGCCAAGTTCCGGGCCAAAATCGATGTGCAGCACGTAGGCTGGCTTGCGCGCTTCCGGAAAGTCCTCCGCATCGACGATTGTGCCGACGCGAATGTCGACTTTCAGAAAGTCGTCAAAGGTGATTGTCGGCGCAATGGCGTCGGGCATGGCTGTTGGTCCTGCTGGATGGTGAGAGTCTAGACCGTTTCATGTTTACACGGAATTAGTTTGATGGTCCAAATCGGCCCGTCGGCCACGGTTGCGGCGCTTGCCCGATGCACCGCATCGTGGCTCACGCACCGCGCCTTGCCGAGCGAGCCGATTTGGACCATCAAACAAATTCCGTGTAAACATGAAACGCTCTAGACTCTCACCATCCAGCAGGACCAACAGCCAT
>JAJFHM010000179.1 GCA_021775625.1 Hyphomicrobiales bacterium
GTCGGAATGCATCGTGCGACCGAAATGCCCAGCTTCTCGACTACACGGTCAATGCAAACATCGCGTCCTGCCCATGGGTGGTAGTCGTACAGAACTCTGCGCTCGGTGGTATTGTGGGTGTTCGGTAACTGAGTTGTACAAAACCAAACGACCTCACAGCGCGCTCGGATACAGACCTCCAGCGCCAGAATCCATCATCCCGTTGCACGAAAGGCCAACCATGAACTAACATTCAAACCGGACCAATCATCGGGGGCTGGTCAACAGGGCCGGGTGCATCAAGCGCCCGGCTTTTTGCTCTCTTACTTTCGCTTAGTGCTAAAAACGGAAATCAGTATTTGGTCAATGTTCCAGTTCTGAAAGAATGGACTTGAGCTTGTGTGGTTTGCGCGGTCTCAAAAGCGCTTGCGCACGCCCATAGTCATATAGTGGGCGCCGCCATAGGTGGAGTTGAATATCGCACGTGAGATCGGCCGCAACACCTTGAACCTGTACGCACCGGATCGATGATGAAACCTGAAAAGCAACTCCCATTCGGGGTACTCGGGAAGAGCCATTGTGAATTCCGAGGACAGGTAATGCAGCAGTTCGTTGCCTTCTCCGTTGCCGCTGAGAAATTTCTCCTCGTTTGATATGCCAGTTGCATAATTGAGCCCGATCGAATACCCGAACGTCGTAATGACGTATTTGTTCCATGGAAACCACGTCCATCGGAACCACAGCGCGGTCCAGAACTCCCACTCGTGCATATTGCCAAAGCGTTTGGCGATGCCGATTTCCGGCTCCAGGACCAGAACCTCGGCCACTGTCGCGATGCGCTTAGAGCCGGACACCGCCAGCAATCCGCCATCACCCCAGTCCCAGTCAATCAGGGGCAAATCGCCGAACTCTCCCAACAGGTCCAGCCCGAGCGTCTCGATATAGCCTCCACCAAAACCTGCAACACCGCAGTTTCCGGCACACTCAGTGAACAGGCCATTCCATTCGAACCAGTCAATCTCTTCGGACGATGTGGTGGTGTCCTGCGCACGCACGGTCGCGGCTGCGAAAAGTCCGCAGGCCAAAAACCCAATTGCAATTAACAAGCGCACCGATTTGCGCCAATTGCCACCCATCAAACGTCAACCCTGTGCCCCTTAGGCTTCACCGAGTCTTTTTTTAATTATCACAGCACCGTAGAGGCAGAATGGCAACGGTAAACTCGTTTGAGACACCACGCGGTGGGCATAAATTTATCTGTATTCGAGATTGCCAGAGAGCAAGCTTTGACGTTGCCCGCAACCAGCTACAACTGCACGTGATAGAGATACCGCGCAATGTGGTCGTCTCACAAACGGTGGCTGCGGCAGGCGGACACGTAGGACCGCTTTTCGTTTGAGTTTGGAGTCCGAAGTGGGTCATCAATCGCCCTGTGCGACCTGTCAAACTGACGGTGAAAGTACAGCCGTAACAAGACATCTCGCGCCGAATTTGCCCAGAATGTCTGCAGTGCCCTCAACTCCGGAAGTTATTTGGCCGGGCATGGAACGGGGGAATTGTGCCATAAATCCCCGTCTTGAACCAAATGACATGACATCCGTTCCGCCTCCATCAAGAGACGTGCCTGCCGAAACTTGTTCGGACAATAGAAGGAGCATTACTACGCGATGATGCCGAGTCATCCCGTTTCAATTCTGCTTGGCCTTGAGCCATTCGACAATGAATTCGTTCGTGTAGCCGAGTGCAAGCTCGGTAAGCCTCTTATTCATCTGAGGACCAGTCACAATATAATTATTGGCAATTCTGGCGTTATCCACAGACCCTAGATCATCGGGATCGGCGCCACATAGGAAATCTCATTTTGTATCTCTTTGACGCCATCCACAGCGCTTACCAGTTGCAGGATGTTGTCGATCTGGCTGTTACTCGATGTTGCGCCGGACAAGACGACCTTTCCGCCCTTAACTTCAATATCGAAACTGCGACCGGCAGTTCCAAAGTCTGAGTCAGAATCAAGCGACGCACGTATGCGGGATTCGATGATCCTGTCCAAAAGAGCGCCGCGCGAGGCGTCGGTTGCCGTGAACGCAGGATTTTCCGCCAGCCGCCGCACCTGGTCAATGCAGGCATCAACGGGCACGTGGCCGGTGTTGAGGACGATGTGGTAGTTGACGGGATTTTCCCAGTCGGCATCGAAGAAGCTGCGCATCACGCGCGTATGTGCAGCGTCACTTCGTTCGATCTCGCGCCGGGCGACCGCGTGGTCCTCAATCCCCATGCGCTGCATCATTCTTTCCACCCGAACCGGCATCGGGGCACAAACCCGCACGCGCAGCACATGCGCTACGTCTTTGAGGAGGTGGGCCGCGCCCCACCCACGGATGAGGACATTATCTCGTTGGGCCAGCTGCAGTATTTCGTCCGCGGTATAACTCGACAGTCGGGTCTGGTCGATTTTCCAGCGTTCCAGCATCGAGGCTTGCCCTTCCAAAAAGCGATGAACCTCGCTTTCCCGAATATGCATCCGGCCGGCCAACTCCCGCTCGACAAGTTCGTGGTGCGTAACCGTCATGCCCAGTTGCACAGAGAGCCCAAGCGCCACATCCTTTCCGAGCGAGCCCATTTCCCGCGTCATCGCGATAATTGTCATTGCTCTATCCTTCGTGGCTTAACTCCAACTATTGCGTTGGTTTCCATATGAACGTGAAACGATCTAGGTCATGAACTCATAAATACCACGCAATGTGTTTGGCTAGCTGAGCAGTCTGCGCCATTGTCGCGCAGTGATTTTACCATTTCGGCGTGGGATTTCAAAATCGCCATCGTCACCGGTGTTTGCGGTCGGCGGCTTTGAGGCTCACGTCGGCGCCTTGAGCCAGGAGGAATTCGGCGACGTCTCTATTGCCCCGTTCGGCGGACGCGCGAACCGGACAGCTCGCGCCGAACTTAATCAGAATGTCTGCAGTGCCCTCAACTGCGGAAGTTATTTGGCCAGGGGCGATACGGTGATTTTGTGCCATAACCGGAAGTTCGTGGTGCTGTTGAATGCCCCCACATCTCCGCGCAAGTTGGCTACGCCGGCGTCGCCTTTCGCACCATTTCTTGGTGTTGCTCAACCCTAATGTAGTCCCTCTCAGAGAGAGCCAACATTCCCAACATAGTGCGTTGTAAGTTGTAATTATTTAAAATAATATTGTTTAGTGTGATTCGAATCACACTTATATTGAACATTGTTCATTATCTTCACGTCATAGCAGGGCAACGAAGGGAATGAACAACCAAGCTTTCCCTTCAACCGCCCGGCGGGACAACAACTCACTTATTTGAAGGGACAAGATCATGGCTACGAAAACTTCCACAACTAAGACATCCACCCCCACTAAAGAATCAATAGAGTCCGCGTTCAAGGAGCCCACAGGCTTCGAGAACCCCTATGACGTCGAGATCTATGGTACCGCGAAAGGCGAGTACATCTACGGCAATAACGGCGACAACCTCATCTATGGCGGCGGCGGCGGCGACACGTTCATCGGCGATGCCGGCAGCGACAAACTGTATGGCAGCATCGCCGACATCGACACGGTGAACTACTCCAAGTCGACCGAAGGCGTGAAGGTCAATCTCTCGAAAGGCTTTGGCTCAGGCGGTGACGCCGACGGCGACACCTACTACTTCATCGACAACGTCATCGGTTCGAGTTATCGCGACCATCTCTTTGGCGACGATGCGGTAAACGTGCTCGACGGCTTTGACGGCGACGACTACCTGGCCGGTCATGGCGGCGACGACACGCTGATCGGCGGCAACGGCGACGACACGCTCCTGGGCGGTACCGGCATGGATAAGCTTTATGGCGGCCGCGGTAGCGACACGGCGTCTTATGCCGATGCTACATCCGGTGTCGAGATCAATCTGGCATCCGGTTCCGCCAAAGGCACCTACGCCAAAGGCGACATCTTTTCCAGCATCGAAAACCTGACCGGGTCAGGGTACCGGGACCAGTTGGACGGCGACAGCAACGCAAATGTTCTGCGAGGCGGTGGCGACAACGACACGCTTAATGGCCATGACGGCGACGACACGCTTTATGGCGATGCCGGCGACGATATCCTTATCGCCGGCAGAGGGTCTGACATCCTCTACGGCGGTTCCGGCCGGGACGAGGTGAGCTATGCCAACGAGACGAAAGGCGTTCGCATCGATCTTGAAGAGGGTTCCGGCAAGATTTACAGCCTCAGCGGCCACGAAGACACCTACTCCAGCATCGAGGATGCGACCGGCACAAACTACCTGGACATATTTTTCGGCAGCGCCGAGGCAAATCACTTGCGTGGGCTCGATGGCGACGACCAGTTCGTCGGCAGCGCCGGTGCAGATATCCTCGACGGCGGTGACGGTGTGGACTTGGTAACCTACGCTTACTCGGACAGTGCGGTAGACGTTGACCTTGCTGCCGGAACCGGGGCCGGCGGGCAGGCTGCTGGAGATACCCTGATCTCGATCGAGAACATTTGGGGTAGCTCCGGAAACGGTAACGTTCTGCGCGGCACCGGTGAAGCAAATGACATCGTGAGCTTTGGCAATGGTGATGTGATCGACGGACGAGGTGGCGAGGACACAATCTCTTTTAGAGGAGACAATGTGCAGGTTTCGGCCGGCGATGAAAACGACACGGTTACATTCAACCTGGGTTCCAATGTGTGGAGTGATGGCGTGCCCATGGGCAACACAATCGATGGCGGCGGCGGCATTGATACTTTCATCATGGGAAGCGTTACCGGAAACGGATCGACCATCGACCTTGAGGCAGGCACCTGGACGCGTGCCGCCAGCGACCCAGATTCCGACGCGGTGACCTGGCTGACCGACACAATCGAGAACATCGAGAATGTTATCGGTCGTGGCACACTGCTTGGTGACGACAATGCGAACGTCCTTCGCGCCAGCGGGCTCGACGACGAAACGCTCCATGGTCGCGGCGGTGACGACACGCTCATTGGTGGCTACGGCGACGATTACATCGACGGCGGGGAAGGTGTCGACACGGTCTCCTACGCGAACCAATTGGCCGTCAATGTCAGCCTGCGTACCGGCTCCGCCTTCGGTGCCAATCACGACGAAAGTGATACCCTGGTCAGCATCGAGAACGTTATCGGCGGCTACGGAAACGATGTCATCGAGGGCGACGACACCGCAAACGAACTGACCGGCAACGAGGGCGACGACATCCTCAACGGCGGCGGCGGCAGCGATGTGCTGACCGGTGGCGCGGATGCCGACACCTTCATCTTCAACCTCGATTATTTCGGTGACGACCATGGCGTCATCACCGATTTCGAGGCGGGAACTGACCAGATCGACTTCCGGGCCTTCGACTATGTCAATAGTGATGCCCAGGTGTTCGAAAATCTCGAGCAGGTCGGCTCGGACGTGGAGTTCTCCTACGGCCAGTCTTCGATCACGCTGCAAAACACCCAACTTGCGAGCCTGAGCAACGACGACTTCCTGTTCTAGGCTTACCCCAGAGCACGCATACACCCGACCGGGCCGCACGCTGCAAGCGTGCGGCTCATGCATTTCTTCCGGCCGGGTGCTGGCATGCACTCGGCCTTTGTTATTCTGCCCTACAACGTCTGTTTGGGGTCATGAATCGCCTTGTCCGACTTGTCAAATTGACGGTGAAAGTGCGCCCGTAACCGTCCACCAAAACGGGGGAAGACCATTGTGCCACTTGCAGACACTGCGGTATGCACCGCATGTTCAAGAAGTTTGCCTAAATCGAGGCTGGCTTGTCGGCGATCGAGTTCAGTTGCAGCGGCGTCATAGTTTCGATAGCGGCGGTTGCCGCAATGGAGATGACACGCGCGGTTGCGGCAAGAATGCGCCGGACTATGGTTTTTCAGACCGTTTCAAGGTCCTCTGGACTGCCGGGCTCGTCGCGTTCCGGCTGGTTCCGCCGGTCCGACCCCTCGAAATCCGAGATTCGCGTGCGTCGACGATCAGGTCCGGAAAAGCTCTTGCTCTTCACAAAGGAGCGGGTGTGCCCGACGGCTGAAACGATGCGCTCGCGCAGTTCAGTGGCGCTGAAGGGCCGGCGCAGAAATTCGGTGACTCCGGCATCGCGGGCGGCGAACACTTTTTGCCTATCCGGGCTGGAGCTGATCACGATGATCGGCAGGCGCGGATTGGTGGATTCATTGCCCGAGCGAACGATCTCCACGACTTCCAACCCGGTGAGGCAGTCGTTGAATTCCATATCGACAATGGCCAGATCATGGGCGGTTGTATTCAACTGCTCGAGTGCCACGGTGGCATTGATTGCTGGCCTGACTCTGTTCGAACCAAGAGTGCGAAGGACGTTCTTGGTGAGGGTAAGGGTGTGGAGATTGCTGTCCACTATAAGGACGGACAGTGCGGAGAAATCGATTTCGTGCGACATGACGGAAACTCAAACGCAATTAACAACATTCTTGAGCGCTCATTCCAGCGGTCGATCAAGGCCGGTTTGACCTTGCACGAATGGATCACCCGATCCTGGCGTGGCCTCACACTCGACGTCCCGAGGGTATGCGATG
>JAJFHM010000180.1 GCA_021775625.1 Hyphomicrobiales bacterium
CTATAATCGATGCCGTTATTAAGTGTTGCGGCATCTTCATTTGACTTAACGTGGTTTCAGAGGTTCGAACATGACAAAACGCATTCGTGCGAAATACAAGATTGACCGCCGTCTCGGCGAAAACATCTGGGGGCGGCCGAAAAGCCCCGTCAATAAGAGAGAATACGGCCCCGGTGAACATGGCCAGCGCCGCCGCAGCAAACCGTCGGATTTCGGCATTCAGCTGCGCGCCAAGCAGAAGCTGAAAGGCTACTACGGCAACATCACCGAAAAGCAGTTCAAAGGCGTTTACAGCGAAGCGGTGCGCTTGAAGGGTGACACCAGCGAAAACCTGATTGGCCTTCTGGAGCGCCGTCTGGATGCGCTGGTCTATCGTGCCAAGTTCGTGCCGACGGTCTTTGCTGCACGCCAGTTCATCAATCACGGCCATGTAAAGGTCAACGGCCGGCGCACCAACATTCCGAGCTTCCGCGTGAAGCTGGGGGATGTGGTGGAAGTCAAAGAAAAGTCGCGCGAGATTCCGATGGTGCTCGAAGCGCTCGACAGCCCGGAGCGTGATCTGCCCGATTACATCAATGTCGACCACAAGAAGATGACGGTGGGGATGAACCGTATCCCGGCCCTTGGCGATGTGCCGTACCCGGTGCAGATGGAACCGAACCTGGTGGTGGAGTTTTACTCCAGATAACGATCTGGTCCGCTCAGGCGGATCAACCCACGAAATCAGAAAGTGCTCAAGAGAATCAAAAAAGGCGCCGGGGAATCTGCTCCGGCGCCTTTATTCGATGACTTTGTTCCTTAAGCGTGTTCGAGGCTGACACCCTGTTCGGTGAGGGACTGCGCCAGCTCGCCGGATTGGAACATTTCACGGATAATGTCGCAGCCGCCGACAAACTCGCCCTTGACGTAAAGCTGCGGAATGGTCGGCCAGTTTGTGTAGGCCTTGACACCCTGGCGGATTTCGTCGCTTTCCAGCACGTTGACGCTCTTATAGGCAACGCCCAGATAATCGAGGATCTGGATTACCTGGCCCGAGAAGCCGCATTGCGGAAACTGCGGAGTGCCTTTCATGAACAACACCACGTCGTTCGACTTAACTTCCGCATCAATGGTTTGATTGATATCGCTCATAGAAAGTGTTCCGTTCGTCTCTTGGATGGTTCAATGGTGTTCTTACACACACAATAACAGATTGTGAATTGCTTTGGTATCAGTCCTCAGGGGCCGATGTCTGCAGGGCCAGGGCATGCAGTTGGGTTCCCATATTGCCCTGCAGGGCTTCATAGACGATTTGATGCTGCTGCACCCGCGATTTGCCCTTGAATGCGGCTGACACCACTTCTGCCGCGTAATGGTCACCGTCACCACGCAGGTCCTCAATGGTGACCTTCGCATCCGGCAGCTTGGCCTTGATCATGCTTTCGATTTCACGTGCGTCCATGGCCATGCGCTGCATCTCCCAGTCCTGGCGGATAGTGTCACCGGCGAGTTTACCCGCCGTTCATGTAGCGAGGCAACCATTCCTCGTGCGCGGCGCTCAAATCTGAAATAGATATGGGGTCTGCGCCGTTGACGGTCAAGCGGTCGCCGCCGATGGTTCCCGCCACGCGGGCCGCAATGCCGAGGGCTTGTGCCCGCTGCAGGATTGTATCTGTGAGGGAGGCGGGGCAGGCGATAACGTAGCGCGCCTGGTCTTCGCCGAAAAGCAGGGCATGTGCGGGCAGTCCAGACGCTCCGAGCTCGATATCCGCGCCGCGGCCGCTTGCCAGCGCCATTTCGGCCACCGCGATGTAAAGACCGCCATCGGAACAATCGTGTACAGTTTTGAGCGAACCATCGGCAATCAGACCGCGGACCAGATCGCCGTTGGCCTGCTCGAGAGCGAGGTCGACGGAAGGAGGTGCACCATGCTTCAGGCCGCACAGTTCGCGGGCATAAAGCGACTGGCCGAGGTGTCCGGCTTCTGCGCCGATCAGGATGATGGTGTCGTCTTCCGGCTTGAAGCCCACCGAAGCATGGATCGCGACATCGGGCAGGAGGCCAACGCCGCCAACCGCCGGTGTCGGCAATATGCCCTGGCCGTTGGTTTCGTTATAGAACGAGACATTGCCCGAGACGACAGGGAAGTCGAGGGCGCGGCAGGCTTCACTCATGCCTTTCACGGCAAATACAAACTGGCCCATGATGTCGGGTCGTTCCGGGTTGCCGAAATTAAGGCAATCGGTGATTGCGAGGGGTTTGGCGCCCGTGGCGGTCAGATTGCGCCAGGCTTCCGCCACCGCCTGCTTGCCGCCTTCGAAGGGATCCGCGCCGACATAGCGCGGGGTGACATCCGCGCAAATGGCAAGCCCCTTCTGCGTGCCGTGTACCCGGACGATGCCGGCGTCACTGCCGGGCCTCACAACCGTGTCGGCCATGACCATGTGGTCATATTGCTCCCACACCCAGCGTCTTGAACACAGATTGGCGGAGCCAACGAGGGACAACAGGGCCTGGCTTGCGGATCTGGGCGCAGGAACAAGATCCGCAGCCAGCGGTTCCGGCTTTTCAGGTTCGTTCCAGGGGCGGTGGTAAAGTGGCGCTTCATTGGACACCGCATCGACCGGCATGTCGGCTTCGATGCGGCCATTGTGGGTGACGATCAGGCGGCCGGTATCGGTGGTTTCTCCGATGACGGCGAAATCCAGGTCCCATTTTTCGAAAACCGTCCGGGCGACGTCTTCGCGGCCCGGACGCAACACCATGAGCATGCGTTCCTGGCTCTCCGACAGCAGCATTTCATAGGCGGTCATGCCGTCTTCCCGGCAGGGAACATGATCCAGGTTCAGTGCCATGCCCACACCGCTCTTGCCTGCCATCTCGACCGACGACGAGGTGAGGCCGGCGGCGCCCATATCCTGAATGCCGATTATCGCATCTTCTGCCATCAGCTCAAGACAGGCCTCGATCAGGAGCTTTTCGGTGAACGGGTCGCCGACCTGAACGGTGGGGCGTTTTTCGTCGGAGCTGTCGTCGAACTCGGCGGAGGCCATGGTGGCGCCATGAATGCCGTCGCGTCCGGTCTTGGAGCCGACATAAATCACCGGCTTGCCGGGGCCCTCGGCGATTGCGTAGAAGATCTTGTCGGTATCCGCGATGCCGACGCACATGGCGTTGACCAGTATATTGCCGTCGTAACTGGTATCGAAATTGACTTCGCCACCGACCGTGGGAACGCCGACGCAGTTGCCATAACCGCCGATGCCGGAGACCACGCCTGAGACCAGATGGCGGGTCTTTTCATGTTCCGGGCGGCCGAAGCGCAACGCATTGAGCAGCGCCACGGGACGTGCGCCCATGGTGAACACGTCCCGCATGATGCCGCCAACGCCGGTGGCTGCACCCTGATAGGGTTCGATGAAGGAGGGGTGGTTATGGCTCTCCATTTTGAAGATGACCGCCTGTCCGTCGCCGATGTCGACGACGCCGGCATTCTCGCCTGGACCACAGATCACCTGGGGGCCTTCCGTCGGAAATTCCTTGAGCCAGACGCGCGAGGACTTGTAGGAGCAGTGTTCGCTCCACATCACCGAGAAAACGCCAAGTTCGGTGATGTTCGGTTGGCGATCCAGGATGGCGCAGATACGGTCGTATTCTTCCGGGCTCAGTCCATGTTCGGCGACCACATCGGGTGTGATCTCGACGGTGGCCGGCGCGTTCATTGCATCGCCTCGACCAGAGACGAGAACATGCCGACGCCATCGGTGCCGCCAAGTTGGGCGTCGCACAGGCGCTCGGGGTGCGGCATGAGCCCCAGCACCGTGCAGTTTTCGTTGTAGATGCCGGCAATGTTGCGCGCCGATCCGTTGGGGTTCGAGGCCTCTGTCGTTTCGCCGTCGGGCGAACAATACCGAAAAGCGACGCGGCCTTCGCCTTCCAGCCTGTCGAGAGTGCCGTCATCGGCGCTGTAATTGCCTTCGTGATGGGCGATCGGTATGCGCAGGACACCGCCATTGCCATATTGCCGTGTGTAGTCGGTGTCGCTTCGTTCGACCCTGATATGCACATCACGGCAAATATACTTCAACGACATGTTCTGCATTAAAACGCCGGGCAGGAGACCGCTTTCGGTGAGGATCTGGAACCCGTTGCAGATTCCGAGCACCCGGGTGCCGGCTTTTGCCTTGGCAATCACGTCACGCATGATAGGCGAGTGCGCCGCCATGGCGCCACAGCGCAGGTAATCGCCGTAGGAAAAGCCACCGGGCAGGACGATGAGGTCGGTGGCGGGAACCTCGGTTTCGCCGTGCCAAAGCATTTCTACAGGCCGCCCCATGGCCTGTTCGAGGCTTACGGCGACGTCACGGTCGCAGTTGGAGCCCGGGAAGACGATGACATGTGCTTTCATGCGCTGTCGAGTTCGATGTCGTAGTTTTCGATGACGGTGTTGGCGAGGAGCTTTTCGCACAT
>JAJFHM010000019.1 GCA_021775625.1 Hyphomicrobiales bacterium
ATCGCAGGCGCCATCCGGCACGCCTATTGGGAGGAGCGCCAGATCATAGAGGGGTCCGGTTCGGTCGGCATCGCCGCACTGCTTGGCGGCCTCATCGATGCCACCGGACCGATCGTTCTGCTGCTCAGCGGCGGCAATATCGACATGACCCTGCACCACCGCATCATCGGTGGCGAAGACGTCGACGTGACAAAGAACTGAGTGCTCATTTCATGCCCAAGATCAAGATCCTCACCGAAACCGACCTGCGCAGCCAGATCAAGCTCGATCTTGACGCTGTCGCCTGCGTTGAAGCGGCGTTTGAAGCACTGGCCACCAAAAACGTCGTGATGCCGCCTATTCTCTCCATGCATCTGGAAGAACAGAACGGCGAGGTGGATGTCAAAACCGCTTATGTTCCGGGCCTCGACAGTTTCGCCATAAAGATCTCGCCTGGGTTTTTCGACAATGTAAAACTCGGACTGCCCAGCCTGAACGGTCTCATGGTGCTGTTCAGCGCCAAAACCGGATTTGTTGAAGCTCTTCTTCTCGACAATGGGTATCTGACCGTCGTGCGGACCGCCGCCGCCGGCGCCTTGGCGGCAAAATACCTGGCACGCGAAGACGCAAAATCCGTAGGCATCCTGGGGGGCGGCGAACAGGCACGCCTGCAACTGGAAGCCCTCACGCTGGTGCGGCCCATTGAAAGCGCGAAAATCTGGGCCCGGCGGCCGGAAATGGCCGAGGAGATCGCATCCGACCTGACCGAGAAGCTCGGGTTTGAGGTCAAAGCCGCGACGGCCCGCGAAGCCGTCAAAGGCGCAGATATCATCGTCACCGCAACGCCCAACCCGACGCCCATCCTCATGGCCGACTGGCTGGAATCCGGTCAGCACATTACCGCCATGGGATCGGATTCGGACTACAAGAACGAAGTCGACCCGCACGCGCTGGTAAAAGCCGACCTTTATGTTTGCGACCGGCTTTCTCAATGTGCCGCGCTGGGCGAACTGCGATCCGCCATCGAAGCCGGCCTGATCGATGCCGATGCCAGCCATCCCGAAATCGGTCAGATCATCGCCGGTCAGGCGACCGGACGTACCAGCGACGACCAGATCACCATATGCGACCAGACCGGAACCGGGGTCCAGGACACAGCCATAGCCACGCTCGCCCGCCAGCGCTGCGCGGCAGCCGGCATTGGCGCCGATTTTGACTCATAACCAGTTGGAGAAATGCAATGCCAGACGTTGAACTGAATTTTGAGCGGAGCGAATACGCGGACCGCATTGCCCGCACTCGTGTGGCGATGGACAAGGCGGGATACGATCTGCTGTTTCTCGCGGATCCCTCCAACATGTCGTGGCTGACCGGCTATGACGGCTGGTCGTTCTACGTCCACCAGGGCGTCTTGCTCGCCATGGACGGAGACCCTGTGTGGTGGGGCCGCGGCATGGATGCCAATGGCGCCCTGCGGACCGTTTTCATGGATGCAGCCGACATCATCGGCTATCCCGATCACTATGTGCAGTCGACCGAACGCCATCCCATGGATCACCTGTGTGACGTGATCAAACAGCGCGGCTGGGACAAGCACACCATCGCCGTGGAGATGGACAATTACTATTTCACCGCTGCCGCCTTCGCCTCGCTGCAGACCAATCTCCCCAACGCCACATTCAAGGACGCCGGAGGGATCGTGAACTGGCAGCGGATCGTGAAGAGCCCGCAGGAGATCGAATATATCCGGCGCGCGGCCCGCATCGTTGAAGCCATGCACGCAAAGGTCTTCGAACGCGTTGAACCGGGCATGAAAAAGAACGAACTGGTCGCCGATATCCTGCACACGGCGGCCTTCGGCGCCGACGGCCACGGCGGCGACTATTGTGCCTTCGTGCCCATGCTGCCTTCAGGTGTCGATGCCACGGCACCACACCTCACCTGGGACGAGCGGCCGTTCAACAATAACGAAATTACTTTCTTCGAACTGGGCGGCTGTCACCGTCGCTACCATTGCCCGATGTCACGCACCATTTCGCTTGGAACGCCCAAGCAGACACATCTCGACGCCGAAAAGGCAATGGTCGAGTCTCTCAATGCCGGCCTGGAAGCAGCCAACGCCGGAAACACCTGCCATGACGTTGCGGTCGCGTTCTTTGACACGCTCAACTCCTTCGGCTTCGAAAAAGACAGCCGCACGGGCTATTCCATCGGCCTGTCTTATCCACCCGACTGGGGCGAACGCACGCTCAGCCTGAGAAAAGGCGACATGACGGTTCTTGAGCCCGGCATGTGCATCCATTTCATTCCATCTTTATGGCTCGATGACGCCGGGCTTGAGATCTCCGAGACCATTCTCATCACCGACAAGGGGGCTGAGCCTTTCTGCAACTACCCGCGCAAACTGCTGGTTAAGGATTGAGCAAAATGGCTGAAGAAGGACCTACATTTAGCCCTGAACGGATGATGGACAGCCTCTATTGGTGGGGTATCCCGACGCTGTTCAAATGCCCGCATGATCCGGACCCGGCCAATTGCGACATCGCCCTCGCCGGCGTGCCACACAGCACCGGCAACGGCACCACGGAACGCGATCAGCATCTGGGGCCGCGTGCGGCGCGCAATGTTTCCGCCATGGCGCGGCGCATGCACATGAAGTTCGGCCTCGATCCGTGGACTGCCTGCAAGATCCACGACGTCGGCGACGTGCCGTTCCCCGAGGCCAATGACAACGAAGCCTGCATCGAGCGGATCACCGATTTTTATCGCAAGATCGATGAGGCCGGCGCGCATCCGGTGTCGATCGGTGGCGACCACTCCGTCACCGGCGGCATTGTCCAGGCCCTTGGCGGTCCTCAGGGCAATTTGACCAAAGGCCGAATGGTGGCGCTTTTCCATCTCGACGCCCATACAGACGTCTACGAGCATCTCGATCACTTCCTCGGCGCCAAGAAGTCCGCCGCCCACTGGGGCAGTTACCTGGTTCATCAGGGCAACGTGGATGCCAGCCGCAGCGTGCAGATCGGCATTCGCGGCAACGCCCGCACCCTCGACTGGATCCAGCCCTCCATCGATCTCGGCTACGAGGTCATCACCATGGACCGTTACCTGGAGATCGGCGAGGAAGCCAGCATCGCCATCATCAAGGAGCGGCTCGGCGACATGCCGGTCTATATCACGTTTGATCTGGACAGCCTCGACCCCACGGTGGCGCCGGCGGTCTCCAATCTGGAGCCCGGATGCGAGGGCTTCCGCATGAACCAGGCGACACGGCTGCTGCAGAGCGTGCGCGGCCTCAACGTGATTGGCGGTGATGTGGTCTGCATGATGCCGACCAAGGATCACCCCAACAACATCACCGCTCACGTCGCCTCAAGCATCATGTTCGAGATTGTGAGCCTGATTGCAGACCGGATCGGTAAAGACTAGCGTAAAATCACGCACGGACCTATTGCACAAACAAGGCGGGTGTTTCCATGCTGAGCAGGGAACAAAACGATCTGGTGACACAAACCGGCCCAGGAACCCCGGCCGGAGAACTGCACCGGCGATATTGGCAGCCGGCCTGTCTGGTTGACGAACTCCAGGGCGAACGACCGGTCGCCCCGGTCCGTCTGCTGGGAGAAGACCTCGTGGCCTTCAGAGATGACCGGGGCCGCTATGGCCTGATCGGTCGCCAATGTCCACATCGTGGAGTTGATCTTTGTTACGGACGCCTCGAAGACGGCGGTCTCAGGTGCCCGTTTCACGGTTGGTTGTTTGACGTGGAAGGAGCCTGCCTTGAGCAACCTGCAGAGCCAATTGCCAGCACATTCCATCGCAAGATCAAACACACCGCATACCCGTGCGAGGAACGCAATGGCATCATTTTCGCCTATATGGGGCCGGGAGAGCCGCCGGAGTTTCCCGAGTATGACTGCTTCTTAGCGCCAGATGAGTTCACCTTCGCCTTCAAGGGCCATATCGATTGCAACTGGCTGCAGGCGCTGGAAGTCGGGATCGACCCCGCGCACGCATCGTTTCTGCACCGGTTTTTCGAGGACGAGGATCCGGAAGACGCCTATGGCAAACAGTTCCGGGATACGACCATAGGCGCCGATACGCCGATGACCACGATCCTGCGCAACTTCACCAGACCCGAAATTGAGGTAGAGGAAACACCATTTGGCCTGCGGCTCACCGCATTGCGCCGCTTGAACGACGAACACATGCACGTTCGCATCACGAACCTCGCCTTTCCGCACGCCATCGTCATCCCGCTCAGCACGGATATGGTGCTGACCCAATGGCATGTGCCCATCACCGATACCGAGTGCTACTGGTATTCAATCTTCTCAAGCTTCCGGGAAACCGTCGACAAGCAAGCCATGCGGGACCAACGCCTTAGGCTCTACACACTGCCCGACTACAAGCCACGCCTGAACCGGTCCAACAACTGGGGGTTCAATCCGGCAGAGCAGCGCGACAGCACCTATACGGGCATGGGCGAGGACATCAACGTCCACGACAACTGGGCGGTTGAATCCCCCGGCCGCATCTTTGACCGCACCACGGAGCACCTCGGCACCACGGATAAGGCCATCACCAGCAATCGCCGCATGCTGATCCGGGCCATCAATGGTCTCAACAGCGACGAGCGCCCCCCTGCGCTGCCACTGAACGGCGGTGCAAAGGCCCTGCGCGGGCCGGTGGCGATCGACACCATCGCCCCGGCAGGCGAATGGGTTGATGCCTGGAAGGCGCGCGACATGGAACGCCGCGAGACATCACCCTGGGCATCCGATCCCTGGTAAATATCTAAGGTCCTGACCCTAGAATATGGTGGAGTAGGCTTATGGCAGTGCGGGACGGCAGTTTCGGTCGCGCGGGATTTGTTGAACGCTTCGGGCTTCGCGGCTCCCAGGCCGCCAAACAGGCTGAAGATGTCATTGCGCGCATTGGCAAGTCGGATTTGGAGACCCTGCGACTGTCTTTCGCCGACCAGCATGGCATCCTGCGCGGCAAGACCGTCATGGCGACGGAAGCCGCCTCGGTCATGGCCGACGGATGCTCCATGACGTCAACGTTGCTGGCGAAAGACACGTCCCATCGCACCGTCTATCCGGTGTGGAACGATGGCGCCGGACTCGAAATGCCGGAGATGGCCGGCGCCGGCGATATCATCATGGTGCCGGACCCGGCCACCTTCCAGATCCTGCCCTGGGTTGAAAATACCGGTTGGATGCAGTGCGACATCTATTTTCCCTCAGGCGAGCCCGTAGCCTTTTGCACACGTGCTCTTTGCCGTAACGCACTGGAAAAATTATCCAGCGCAGGATTCGACTTAGCCGGAGGTCTTGAAGTCGAGTTTCATCTGTTCGGGATGGAAGACCCCAAACTCGAACCGCACCACTCGACACAACCGCCGACACCGCCCCAGGTGGGTCTGCTGGCGCACGGATTCCAGTATCTGACCGAGGCGCGCATGGATGAACTGGAGCCGGCGCTCGAGATCATTCGGAGAAATATCATCGCACTCGGCCTTCCTTTGCGCTCGCTTGAAGTGGAGTTCGGCCCCAGCCAGTGCGAGCTGACGTTCCACGCCCAGGACGGCATGGGTGCGGCGGATACCATGGTGCTGCTGCGCAGCGCGGTGAAACAGGTCGCCCAGCGCCACGGCCTGCATGCAACTTTCATGTGTCGCCCCAGCCTGCCAAATCTGTTTTCCAGCGGCTGGCACTTTCATCAGTCCCTGAGAGGTCGGGCAACAGGTGCAAATATATTCATGCCGGACGATGAAGGCGAGTGCCTGTCGCCACGCGGCAAGCACTATGTCGGTGGGCTTCTAGACCACGCCCAGGCCGCGTGCGTTTTCACCACCCCAACCATCAATGGATACAAGCGCTTCAAACCCTACACGCTGGCGCCTGACCGCGCGATCTGGGGCGCCGACAACAAGGGCACTATGATTCGGGCGATAGGCGGTCCCGGTGACCCGGCGAGCCGTATCGAAAACCGCGTCGGCGAACCCGCAGCCAACCCCTACCTTTATGCGGCCTCACAGATTGTGTGTGGACTGCATGGACTGGACAACAAAACAGATCCCGGCCCGGCGGCAACATCGCCCTACGATACAAATGCCGAGCCCCTGCCGGCAAGCCTCATGGACGCCGTCACCGCTTTGGACCGCAGCGGCATGTTTCGTGACGCCTTCGGAGACCGGTTCATCGACTACATCGTGACCATGAAGCGATTCGAAATTTCGCGCTTTCTGTCCGAAGTCACTGACTGGGAGCAGCGCGAGTACTTTTCCATATTTTGAGAACGGGACCATCATTTCAGGGCAGTTTTCTGGGTCTTTAAGATTTCATTCACCATAAAACTATACGCCTGAGGGCGACAATTTTGCGGATGGAACGCGCGATTGAGCGCTCAGAACAGGACGCCTCACATGTCTGCCAGCCAACCAGCACAACGCTCCGCTGAAGCCGACCAAAGCGATACTCTTGCAGACGCCCAGTCGCAGATCGAATCTCTCAGGACACAAATTGATCGCGTCGCCGGAGTTGCTCAGCAGATCAACGCAATCGCGCGCCAGACCAACTTGCTGGCGTTGAATGCCACGATTGAATCCGCCCGTGCCGGAGAAGCCGGCAGAGGCTTTGCGGTTGTTGCCGGAGAAGTGAAGGCGCTCGCGCTTCAGACCAGCACGGCGACCGATGAAATTGCAGAAATCGTAGACACCTTGAACCATCACGCCGATCAGCTGCAAGAGCACACCACCGTTCCTCCAGAGCCGCAGCCCGACCATCAAATCCACAATGCAGAACACGAACCCATGGCTCCTGCCGAACCCGAAGTGGCTCCGATTACCGCTCCCAACGGTGTCAAAACGACGGCTGTCGCACAACAAGCCGACGCGCCGGTTGAACAACCACTAGCGTCCGTCCCCGGCGTCAGCGAACAGCAGGCCGCACTCGTTCAGACCAGTCTTGCGCTGGTTGAACCAAGTGCCGACGTGGCGGCTGGATTGTTCTACGACAAACTGTTTGAACTGGACCCGGCCCTGCGCAGCCTGTTTCCGGATGACATCTCCGAGCAGAAGCGGAAGCTGATGACGACCTTGAGGGTTGCTGTATCCAGCCTCGGACAACCGGACGAACTCATTCCGGTGGTTCAAGACCTGGGACTCGGCCACGAGGGGCATGGCATCCCGGACGGTCGCTACGACACGGTGGCATCCGCCCTGTTGTGGGCCCTCGAACAGAGCCTGGGCGAAGGCTTCACGCCGGATGTAGAAGACGCCTGGACCGCCGTTTACGTGGCGCTCGCAACGACCATGCAGGCAGCGGCCGCCAACGCCTGACGCTTAGAGCGCCGTTGCATCTATCTCCACAATGGCGGGCCGCTGCTCCTTCAGGGCCGC
>JAJFHM010000181.1 GCA_021775625.1 Hyphomicrobiales bacterium
GTGATCAGCTGGACGCGGAGTTAGAGTGACTTCATCACCGTATCCACCGCGCTGAGCGTTGCGGCCACGAGGGTTTCCGCTTCGTCCCGGCTTAGACAGAGCGGCGGGGCAAAGCCCAGAATGTCGCCCTGCGGCATGGCGCGGGCGATGGCGCCGTTGCGCACCAGGGCTTCCGACACCTGCGGGCCCACTTTCTTCGCTGGATCGAAGAATGTGCGGTTCGCCTTGTCCTCGACGAATTCGATCGCGCAGAGCAGACCTTCACCGCGGACATCGCCCACATTGGGGTGATCCGCCAGGGCGTCCGCCATGGCCTTGTTGAAGAAGGCCCCGGTGGTTTCGGCGTTCGACACCAGACCCATCTCGTCGATGAGCTCGAGATTTGCCACCCCGGCCGCCGCACCGATGGGATGGGCGGAATAGGTCCAGCCGTGGCCGATCGGGCCGAACTCGTCGGTGCCGTCTTCCAGAACCTTCCAGACCTTGTCGGAAATGATCGAGCCCGACAGCGGCGCATAGGCGGATGTCAGGCCCTTGGCGATGGTGATGATGTCCGCCTCGATGCCATAATGATCAGAACCGAACATGGTTCCAAGCCGTCCGAAGCCGGTTACCACTTCGTCGACGATCAGCAGAATATCGTGCTTCTTGAGGATCGGCTGGATCGCTGCCCAGTAGCCCTCGGGAGGCGGCACGATTCCACCGGTTCCGAGAACCGGTTCGCCAATGAAAGCGGCAATGGTGTCGGCCCCTTCGCGCTCGATCATGGCTTCCAGTTCACTGGCGCAATGGGCAACGAACTCCGCCTCGCTCATGGCGAGGTCGGCGCGGCGGAAGTAGAACGGCGCTTCGGTGTGGATGACCTGGCTCAGCGGCAGGTCGAACTTCTTGTGAAACGGATCGAGCCCGGTGAGAGAACCGGTGACCAGGCCCGAGCCGTGATAACCACGCCAGCGCGAAATGATCTTTTTCTTCGCGGGCCGCCCGAGAACGTTGTTGTAATACCACACCAGTTTGATGTTGGTCTCGTTGGCGTCCGAGCCGCCCAGTCCGAAATAGACCTTGGACATATTGGCGGGCGCCCGGTCGAGGACCATTTTCGACAGGGTGATCGAGACTTCCGTGCCATGGCCCACATAGGCGTGATAATAGGCGAGCTTGCGGGCCTGTTCGGCGATGGCTTCGGCGATCTTTTGCTGTCCGTAGCCGACATTGACGCAATAAAGACCTGCAAATCCGTCCAACAGGCGGTTGCCGTCACGGTCCTCGATATAGACCCCTGAGCCGCCGGTGACGATACGGCTGGCGCTTTCGCCGCGCGCGTGTTGTGCCAGATGGGTTGAGGGATGGAAAAAGTTCTCCCGGTCCCACTTGTCGAGTTGGTCGTTTGTCAGCATGGCGGCTCTCCTTCTCCTGCAAGAGCCCCGCTGGTATGCTCAATTGCTGGACGTGGCAACAACTAGTTGCCGATGCTCTCGGATGGACACGCAAAAAAATTGCCGCGGATCGCTCCGCGGCAAGTTCGGCCACCCGAGAGTGACCAGTGCTGGCTTACGGTCCGGCGCCCGAAGGCGCTGGCCGGTGCCTCGCTTATTTCGAAATGAACACCGCCTTGGCAAGCTGCTTGGTGATGCCCTCAAACGACGTCGCCAGTTCGGCATTGTCATCTGCGATGTAGAAATACTCGTCGCCGGTGGCGCATTGTTTCAGGCGGTCTTCGGTGGCCTGGTCCTGCAGATCGAAGGCCACGGTGATCACGAGCACGCCCTGGTCCTTGATGCGTTCACACATGATTTCGAGATTCTCTTCGCCATCGGCAACGCTGCGCGATCCGCCCGGCCCCCAGGACTTCTGGGTCTGACGGCCATCGGTCAGGAGCACCATGGCCTTGACCACTTCGTCATCCGAGTAAGACGTACCTTCCGCGTAAGGCGCATTGGGCGACAGCAGATGCCAGCCGAACGCCATGCCGAGCGCGATGTTGGTCCAGGCATAGGGGCGCATGTCTTCAAGTTGATCGATGGTGCCCTGGTGATCGTCGGTCAGGGGGCGCACAACAAGGCTGCGAGCCACATAGCCGTTGCAGCCCCAGGCGTTGTGCGGATCCGAGACGGTTATGCCCCACTTGGTTTCGTCGTCGGAAGAATCCGGGGTCGAATCCTGGGTGTTGTGCGGGGCCTTGCGGTCGTAAGTGCAGCCGGTCCAGTTGCCGCCGCCATTCTGGCCCGCGACATATTTCTTCGGCAGTGTCGTGTAGACATGATGCGAGAACGGTACGAGGCCGAACTTGACGTCTTCATTCTCGCCGTCTTCGGTCAAAGTTTCGACCAGATTGATGGAGGCGTCGCGCATGGCCTGATACTTGCCCTTGGAATTCATCGAACCGGAATAGTCGAGCACCATGACGACTTCGCCGTTCTTCAAGGACGGGACCGTGATCTCGGTCGATGTTGAAACATCAAGCTCGCTGATGCCGGCCAGTTGCATGATTGTGGTCGGCAGGTTGGCATCCACACTGGCCACCACCAGGCCATCGTCGATGACGAAGCTGGGGACCGAAGGGGTTCCAAGGTTTTCTGAGGGATAGTTTGCAGCGAAGGTGATCTTGCCCTTTTCGATGCGCTCTTGTTCGGTCAGACCGACCGCCGCGGCGGTTGCGAGTGCACCTGCATCGAGGGCTGCCTGCAGCCGGGTCTGAACAATGTGAGCGCGTGCAATATCAATGGCGCAGCCCGCTGCAATCAACATCGGCACAACGGTGAGACCGAACATAATTGCAACGTTGCCGCGCTTGTCGGCTTTGAAACGGGTCAACAGGGACTTAACTTTATCCTTGCTAAACATGGCCTTACCGCCTCCTCATTCCGCATTTTGTGAGTTTGGATCGCATCAGTACGAGACAAACCCGTGGGCATTTGAGGGGAGAGACGCAAGTCCCGTGCCGAACGCGGGGTGGGCGCCCGCGCGGCTTAAATCATGGTTTCCGAAAGGTTAATAGGAGTGAGCCAGCCGCGATGCCGGCACGCCCTTTGTTCACGCCGCGCCGGTGATCTCGTCGGCCCAGACGCGGAAGTTCTGCAGTGTGTTTGGGCCGAATGTGGTGGTGATCGCCACATCGGCTGCATCGCGGCCGCGCGCCATCAGGAAGCGGCCGATGCGCGGCGAGTTGTTGCGCGGATCGAAAGTGTGCCACTCACCGCCAAGGTAGGCCTCGAACCAGGCCGCGAAATCTCCCGGTGGAAACGGTTCAGGAGTGCCCACGTAGCTGACATAGCCGGTGCAGTAGCGCGCCGGTATGTTGAGAGCCCGGCAGAACGCCACTCCGAGATGTGCGAAATCGCGGCACACCCCGATCTGTTCTTCATAGGCTTCCGAGGCGGTTCTGGTGACGCGCGCGTGCTCATAGCCAAAAGCGATGTGCTGATGAGTGAAATCGCACACCGCCTGAACCCGCGCCCAGCCGGGCTCGGTCGTACCGAACAGCTGCCACGCCAGGTCCAGCAAGCGGTCGCTGTCGCAAAAGCGGCTCGCCAGCAGGAAGACAATGGCTTCCTCGGGCAGGTCTTCAACCGCAATCTGTTGCGCATCCAGCACCACGGGATCGGGCAAACCGCTATCCCTGACGACGAAATCAGCCGAAATGGTCATGTGTCCGGCCGGGGCCAGCAGCCGGCTGCACCAGTTGCCGAACCCGTCACGGTAGCCGGACACCGGAACCGACGGTGTGATCACCATGTGATCCGGCGTGGCCAGGTCGGACACCCGGGAGAAGTGGATGTTCAGTATCGCGATGAGCGGCGTTGGCTGCGGGAAGTCGTAGTCCAACTCATAACCGACCTGAAATTTCATTTTACGCATCCCTGCTGCGCGTCCGCGCCTGAGTGTGATCGCCGGTTCAAAACTTGAAGCTCGGCAACGAATCGACGGCCTCGCGCAACGCTTCGCCCCAAACGGTGGAAATCTGCTGGAAATAGGGATCGCCGTCCTCGATCCGCGTCTCGCGGCCGACCTCCAAAGCGCCCTTTTCATAGATCTGCAGGTCGAAGGGCAGCCCCACCGAAAGGTTGGCCTTGAGAGTTGAATCAAACGATACCATCAACAGCTTGACCGCGTCTTCGAAACTCATGTCGGGATCATAGGCGCGCACCAGTATGGGCCGGCCATACTTGGTTTCACCAATCTGGAAAAACGGCGTGTCGCCGGAGGCTTCGATGAAATTCCCCTCAGGATAGATGAGGAACAGCCGCGGCTCGCTCTCGCCGATCTGGCCGCCGACGATAACGCTGGCCTTGAACGCATCGGCTGACTGACCGTCGCCATCGTTCGCCGCAATCACATCGCGCAGGGTCTCGCCCACGAGCCGGGCGACCTGAAACATCGATGGCACTTCGAGGATCGAGGGATTGCGCTCCGCCGGCGCTTTGGTGCGTTCATCAAGAATGCTGGCGACCGCTTGCGTCGTCGCGAGATTGCCGGCGGTCATCAACGTGACCACGCGCTCGCCCCGATTGACCCAGGTGAACATCTTCTTGAACCTGGAGACATTGTCGACACCCGCATTGGTGCGCGTGTCGGACATGAACACCAGTCCCTTGTTCAGTCTCAATCCAACGCAATAGGTCATGGGGGATGCGGCCGGTTTCGGTTTGTTGTGATGTTTATCGCAGAACTCGGGCGCCGATGCACAGGGTTTCGGTGCAGCAATGGACGCTCATCCGGCGGAGCGACACCCTATGGACCTCGAAGTCATCCGGGGTTCATATCAATTTCGGTGTTCACAATCCCGCTCAGGACCCGGCCGAGATGGAAGTTGGCAAGCGGGTCGTTGTCATACTGTCCCACGAGTGCCGCGAACGCCTGGCGGGCGCTTTTGTCACCAGCCTCAAGTCTGGAATACGCCTGCAAATATGACGCCGTCGCCGGTGATCCAAATTCCTCCGTGGGGAGGGGTTCATATGCTTTCAGGGCTTCCGACTTACCCTTGAGCATAAGCATGCCTGCAGGCCGCCCTTCGAACGCGGGCATCTGATCCACCACCGTCTGGCTGACGCAAATCCGGGTGCCCAGCAGCTTGTTGGCTCCTTCCAGGCGCGCCGCCACGTTCACTGCGTCGCCATAAGCGGTATAGTCGAAGAAATTGTCGCCGCCGAAGCTGCCGATGATCGCGGCACCGGAATTGACGCCGATACGGGTCACACCCAGGGGGATCCCCTGGGCATTCTTTTTCGCCTGAAACTCCTGCGCGAAGGCATCGATCGCCAGCGCACAGGCGACGGCGCGGGCGGCCGGTTCTGCATGGTCCAGCGGTGCACCGAAGATCGCATGCAGCGCGTCCCCGATGATTTTCATGACCGTGCCGTCATGTTCGAAAATTATCCGGGTCACCTGGTCGAGATATTCGTTCAAAAGCTCCACCACCTGATCGGGGGCGGTGGATTCAACAAGCGGCGTGAACTCCGCAAGATCGGTAAACAGGAATGTCGCCAGACGCCGTTCCGCTCCGCCATTCAGGAAATCCGGCTGATCCGCCAACGCCTTGACGATGTTGGGTGAGAAGTAACGCGATAGCGTTGCACGGGCCTTCTCGGCCTCGGCCTTTTGCCGATGCAGGTTCTTGAGCAGTTCCAGGTGGTCAATGGTCTTGTGGATGGTCGTTTCCAGATCATCGAATTCGATCGGCTTGGTGACAAAATCGAATGCGCCCCGGTTCATGGCGGTGCGGATGTTGCCCATATCGCCATAAGCCGAGACGATGACAGTCTTGAGATCCTGATGCTGCTCGTTGAGCTGTTCGAGCAGAGTCAAACCGTCCATGCGCGGCATATTGATGTCGCTCAGGACCATGATAATGTCCGGATCGGCCTGCAGAACCTCAAGCGCGTGCTGACCGTCATGCGCGAAGACGAACTCCAGCTCGCCCTTGCGCACCTGGCGCCGGAACTTCTGGGTCACCAGAGCTTCAACATCGGGTTCGTCGTCGACGACCAGAATGCGCGCCACCGTCATACGCCGCTCTCCGTGATCAGTTCGGACAGTTTTTCCTTCAGGGCCGGAAAGTCCACCGGCTTTGTGAGAAAGTTTTCAGCGCCCTTTTCGCGCACCGTCCCTTCCGTTGTCGCATCGCCATAGGCGGTAATCATGAACACCGGAATGTCGGGCCACTTTTGCTTGATCTGTTCCAGCAGTTCCACACCGGTCATGCCGGGCATATTGATATCCGAGAGCACAAGAATAACCTCCGGCGCATCTTCGCCCTCAAGAAGCCCAAGCGCTTCCATACCCGATTGCGCGAAATCAAATACATAGACGCCTTTACGGATCTCACGCCGGAAGTTCTGGCGGAAGAGTTCCTTCGCGTCCGGTTCGTCATCGACCATCACTATCCTGGCGCTCATGAGGAAGCCTTCCCGTCAGCCGATTGCTTTGCCACAACCCGCGGCAGGGTGACCGTGAATGCGGTAAATTTTCCCGGTATGCTGTCCACGGTCATCGTGCCGCCGTGCTGTTTGACCACGATGTCGTAGCTGAGCGACAGGCCGAGCCCGGTCCCCTCGCCCGCCGGTTTGGTGGTGAAGAACGGGGTGAAAATCTTTTCGCGGATGTCCTCGGGTATGCCCGCACCGTTGTCGCGGATCTCGACCACCACATTTTCCCCATCCTCGTGCGTTGCAAGGCTGATGGTCGGTTCGGCCGCCGCCTTCGGATCCTTCGCCAAATCCTTGTGCTTGCTGGCCGCATACATTCCGTTCGATGCCAGGTTCAGGAACACGCGCATGAGGTCTTGCGGGAAACAATCGATCTCGCCGACACCTTCAGCCAGGTTCTTGACGATCTCCACGTTGAACTTGGAGTTTTCAGCGCGAGCGCCGTGATAGGCAAGGTTTACAGCTTCTTCCGCGATGGCGTTGAGATTGCTCTTCTGCGCTTCGCTCGGACCCTCGCGCGAATGCAGGAGCATGTTCTTGACGATGGCATCGGCGCGGCGGCCATGTTGGTCGATTTTGTCGAGATTGCCCTTCACTGTTCCAAACAGGTCTTCCGCATCGTCACGGTCGTCTTCGTCCAGCGCCGCGATGGGATCTTTCAGGATCTCCTCAAGTTCGCCGAGCAACTCGTTGGACAGCTTGGCAAAATTGTTGACGAAGTTGAGCGGGTTCTTGATCTCATGCGCAATGCCTGCGGTGAGCTGGCCAAGAGAGGCCATCTTCTCCGACTGCACCAGGCGCTCCTGGGCTTTCTGCAGGTCCTGCAGCGCCTTTTCCGCGGCATCTCTCGCAGAGGTCAGTTCGGCCTCGCGCTGCTTCAGTTCGGTAATATCGAAATAGGTCAGCATGCGGCCGCCGTCGGGCAGCGCAATGCCCTGGTACTGAAGTACCCTGCCGTCGGCCCGCGTCATCTCCGCCTGCGGAATGGGCCCGGCGCGAATGGCCTCCATGCGGGCGTCCAGCCAGTCGTCCCATTCCTCCGGCGCAACATCGTAGACGCCGGTGTCCTTATTGTATTCGATCAGCTCCCGCATGGTCGGCTGGCTGTCGACGAAGTCTTGCGAGAAGCCCCAGATTTCCATCGCCGCTTTGTTGATGATGCGTGATGAAAGATCTGGGCCCATGAACAACACCCCGTATGCGATGGTGTCCAGAACCGCGTTGAATTCCTGCAGCGCAGCGGTGAGCTGGGCTTCGCGATGCTGCAGGGCCTGCTCGGCCTGCTTGCGTTCTGTGATGTCAGTGTAAGTGGTCACAAACCCGCCGGCTTCCACAGGGTTGCCGACGATTTCCAGCGTCTTCCCATCGGGCCGGGTGCGCTCGAACCGGTGCGCCTGGAACTGCGCGGAGAGTTCAAGACGCGTCCGGACCTGTTCGTCGATGTCGCCATCGCCGTACTCTCCGCGTTCCGCATTGAAGCGGAAGGCCTGCGACATGTGAAATCCGCGTTTGAAATCCGCCTCCGGAAAATCCATGTACTCGAGAAATCTTTGATTGAACATCACGGCATTCAATTCCTCGTCGACCATCGAAATGGCCTGCCCCATGTTCTCCAGGGTCGCCTCGAGGAGCGCTGATTGTTCACTCAATTCGGCCTCGCGGGTCTTCAATTCCGTGACGTCCGTATAGATCGAAACGATTCCGCCCTCCTTGGTGCGATGATCGCTGATCTGCAGCCACAGACCGCTGTCCATATGCTGCTCGCGGATACCGGAGGTTGACGCGCGTTTTTCGAGCAGCGCCGCAAGCCATTCCTCCGGACTGGTTGTGGACTCGGGAAACAGGCCGCGCTCCATGGCGGCCTTGATAATGTCTGCGAACGGCGTACCCGGCGACACCATGTCTGTGAGCTTGGGAAAGTATTCGCGGTACTTGGTGTTGCAGACAACCATGCGGTCATCCGCGCCGAACAGCACAAAACCGGACGAGAGTGCCTCGATGGCGTCCTCGAAACGCGCGCGCGCGGATTGCGCCTCATCCTCGCGACGCTTGAACTCGGTGATGTCGGTGTAGACCGAAACCCTGCCGCCATCGGACATCCGGCGCTCGTTGATCAACAGCCACATGCCGTTGCTGAGCTCCATTTCCAGATCCGAGGATACGCCCCGCCTGGCCTTGCGCCGGTCGGCGATCCAGCCGTCGGCCCCGCCGGCATGCAGCTTGAACATGCCGCGTTTGTATCCGTCGTAGATCATGTCGAGGAACGGCCGTCCTTCCACCACGATATCAGAGATGTCTCCACCCGCCGCGCCGCCGAATATCTCCATGTAGCGGCCGTTCCAGAGCTGCACCTTGTCGTCCGCATCGACCAGCAGGAACCCGTCCGGGATTGTTTCAAGCGAGTCGAGAAGCCGCGTCTCCGCCCTGCCGAGATCCTCCTCGGCCTGCTTGATTTCGGTTACGTCGCGTACGGCGCCAACCAGGCGCACCGCCCGGCCGTCTTCATTGTGCACCGCGACGCCGTGATCGCGCACCCAGCGGTAGTCGCCACCTTTGGCGATGATCCGGTACTCGCATTCCAGATGATCTGTTTCGCCTTTGAAGTGTGAGCGGATGCTGCTCAAATAGTGCGGAAAGTCGTCTTTATGTACGCGGTCGGCCCAATCCTGAGAGACGATATTGCCGTCCTCGAAAGCGAACAACTCATTGAGCCTGTCTGATACATAGAGCCTGTCGCCGATGACATCCCAGTCGTAAAGTCCGTCATTGGTCGCCTGCGCCACCAGCGCATGGCGTTCTTCACTCGCGGACAGGGCACCTTCGCGCTCGACGCGGTTGGTGATGTCGCGGACTGCGGCGACCATCCGGATCGCTTCGCCATCATCGTTGCGGATCGATGTCCCGTGATCGGATACCCAGCGAAATTCACCATCATGGTGCCGGATGCGGTATTCGCATTGCCAGCGGGGCTGTTCGCCGCAACGATGGGCCGCAAGCGTGGACTTGTAATGTTCCAGATCGTCTGGATGCACCCAGTCTTCCCAACTCCGGTCCCTGAAGCCTTTGCTGTCGAACTCGACACCGAGCATTTCCTGGATCTTGGGTGACGCAAAGAACTGCTCGTTCTCGATGTTCCACTCGTAGATGGCCTCTTCCGCAGCCTCCGACACCAGTGCGTAGCGTTCTTCGCTGGCGGCCAACGCGTCCTGCGCGCGGCGCTCCTCGGTCTTGTCCTCGAAGGTGACGGTGAGGCCGCCGCCATCCAGATGCTGGTAGCGAATGGCGAGGATTTGGCCGTTGGCCATTTCGCGTTCGATTTCGCGCTCGCCTGACTGTTCGATTTCGGCGATGCGGTCTGCGACCTGCTGGCCGACATCGCCCGGCCCGAAATCGCCGCGTTCCGCATTGAAACGCAGCAGGGCATCGAGCGTTACGCCTTCGGCGCAAAGGTCGTCGGGATAATCGCGCAATGATCGAAACGGCTGATTGCACGCGACAAGCTTCTGATCGGCACCGAATATACCGAGTCCTACGGTCAGTTTGTCCAGGCCGAGCGCCAGCAGAGTGTCGCGCCCCATCGTGTCGTCCTCCATGGCGCATGCGCGCGCGCATGTCCATCGGTTCTCCACCCCACACGATAGTACAAGGCAAGCGTTCAATTGCAATCGTACACCAGTTGGCAGACGCGCGATTTCGGGTGGCGGGACGGAGCGGCGGCCGGTCAGGCGGCTCTCCCCGGCTTCAGCGCCAGATAGACGATTTCCTGGAACCTCAGCCCCGTCGGCGCCGGCCCGAATTCACTTTCAAGTTCGGCGGCTGCGGCGGCAAGGATATCGTCCACGCCAACGGTCCCTCGTTGTTCGATTTCGAGAACGGTCGGATTGCCGGTGATGAAACCGCGGGCCGGAGCATGGTAGTCGGTACACTCGACAGTTTCAGCAACATGGGTGACGTCCACTGCGTCAAATCCGGCCTCGCGGAACAGCCTGCGCCCCTCATCGACGTCATGCATGCCGAAGGGCAGGTCAAGGAAACGGGGCGGATCGCTGTCAAAGAACCTTTCGATGACGCGCATCACCACGCCGACGGTCGGGTTTTCGGCAATCGAGTCCCAGGTGTTGAGGGCCAAAACGCCACCGGGTTTGAGGACACGGGCCATTTCGCTCATCCCCTTCGGCTTGTCGGGGAAAAACATGATGCCGAACTGGCACACCACGGCGTCGAAGGCTGCGTCATCGAGAGGCAGGTCGAGCGCATCGGCCTGAGCGTAAGTGACACCCGGCAAGTCGCCGTTGACACTGGCGGCATGCTCGAGCATGGCCGGATTGAGGTCGGTCGCCCGGATCCGGGACCCTTCCGGCAACGCGCCTGCCAGATGGCGGGTGGAGATGCCGGTTCCGCAGGCCACTTCGAGCACACTGGCCGGCCCGTCGACCGCCTCCGCCACCCGGCGCGCCATGTCGGCGGCGGAAAATTCGAACAATAAAGGCCCAAGATAGGTGTCGTAGTTCTTCGGGATCGATCCGGTAAAGCTGACATGTGTCGAATTTTCCGACATGGTGCGCGCCTCCTCATTGCCACATCCCATCATCGCAAAAAGAAGCAGCGATCGCCATCCGCAGGGCGGCGAACCGCCGGTTATTCTGCGATGCAGGACGCGATCACCTCGACTGAGAGCCACCGTCTAACGTTCGCCGCATCAGCTCTGCAATGGCCAGCGATCCGGCATCGCCGCGGCCGCGCAATCCTTCGATGGCGCCGAGCCGTTCGGTCTCACCCTTGTGCTGGTTCACCTTGACCTGGGCCTCGATGGTCTCGACATCGAACCCGATCGCGACAATGGCCCGGCTCATGGCCTCAAGCTTCTTTGCCGTCATCTTGTCGCTGGTCCAGGCCGGCTTGGGTGCAAGGCGTGCTTCGAACTGGGCCGAAAGGCGGTCCACATGGGTGCGGTTTTCCGATTGTGCCAGAACCCGAGCGGTTCCCTTGAGATGCACCGCGGCATAGGTCCAGGTGGGCACCTGATCCGGCACGTTGTACCAGTCGGGGCTGATATAGGCGTCCGGCCCCTGGCAGGCCAACAGCGCCTTGCAGCCATCGCCAATGTGGCTGTGGATCGGGTTCACGCGGGCGACATGGAACTCAACGTAAAGCGTCCCGTTCTCGCGCTCATCGACCAGAAAGGGAACGTGAACGCCGAAGGGTGCGTCGGCGGTTGGAACAACAAGCAGGCCGAAGCCGCGTTCGCGCAGGAGTTCAACCGCCTGTGCGGTTTCGATGTTGAACGCTGGATGAATGTACATGATGCAGCCTTATGATCATTATTGGCTATTCCAAAATAGCCGGTTCTGCAATAATTGAGAATGCCAATGCTTCCGGATCGATGATATGCCGACGGCCCGCAGAGCTACACTTGCCTCAGTGGCGCTGGATCCCGCACAGGACACGCCGCTCTATCTGCAGCTGTTCGAGGAGGTTCGCGACCAGATTCTTGACGGGCGCCTCAAACCGCGACAGCGCCTGCCCTCGACCCGGGCGCTGGCGGATGACCTTGAGGTCTCACGCACCACCACGCTTTCAGCTTATGAACAGCTGATGAGCGAAGGCTATATCGAAGGGCGCACCGGATCGGGCGCTTTCGTTGCCGCCATTCTGCCGGAAGATCTGTTGCTGGTGCGCCTACCCAGTGCCGGCGATCAGAGCGAAACGCCAAATCGTGCCGCCACGGCGGGCGCCGGTGCTTCCCGCACACAACGCAAGGACCGGGGCGTGGACGTACGCCCGTTCGACACCTCCGCCCAGGATGCCCGCCTGTTTCCTTTCGCCGAGTGGAGCCGGCTTCTGGGCAAGACCTGGCGCGCGCCGAAGCCGGAACTGCTGCATTATGGCGAGCTGTTCGGCTATCCGCTGTTGCGGCGCGCAATCGCCGAACACCTGAGCGAGCTGCGCGGCGTGGATTGTGCAGAACAACAAGTGGTCATCACGGCAAGTGCGGCCCAGTCCATCGCCGTGATCGCACGCACCCTGCTCGGGGCCGGCGGCACAATCCACATCGAGGATCCGGGCTATCCCACAACCTACCGGGCGCTGGAAGATCTGGGCGCGGCTGTCTCGCCTATAGCCGTCGATGCGCAGGGCTTTGTCCCCCCCGGCATTGCTGCCAGGCCAGCACCGCAGGTGGCCGTGGTGACGCCCTCACGGCAATATCCGCTCGGCATGACCATGCCGCTTGCGCGGCGGCTCGAGCTTTTGAAATGGGCCGAAGACACCGGCGCCTGGGTGATCGAGGACGATTACGATTCCGAATACCGTTATGTGGGACGCCCGCTCTCCGCGCTCATGAGCCTCGACCGCTCGGAACAGGTGATCTATCTCGGCAGCTTCTCCAAGACCATGTTCAAGTCGCTGCGGCTGGGCTTCCTGATCCTGCCGCACGCCCTCATCGGGCCGGTGGAGGATACCCTGCAGGCGCTTGGCGCACGGGCCTCTCTCATTGCCCAGCCGGCACTTGGCGAGTTCATCACGTCGGGCCAGTTTGCAGCTCACATCCGGCGCATGCGAAGGGTCTATTCGGAACGCCAGAAAGTTCTTCAATCGGTTCTGGATGAACATTTCGGAGGGCTGCTCGAAGCACAAAAACAAAGTGCCGGCATGCACAT
>JAJFHM010000182.1 GCA_021775625.1 Hyphomicrobiales bacterium
GCAGGCGGTTTGCGACTGCATTTCCGCCAGGCCATAGATCATTGCCGCATAGGTTCCCATGCCCGGCTCCCGCACCACCGCGGCGCGCCCGCCGTAAATCACGTGTTTCAGGGGTTTGAGATTATTGTCGAGGAACTTCTGCGCATCGACGGCATTTTTGTGGCGCGCCAGAACCACCGAGTAACCGCGCACGGTCCGCACCGACGTGATGCGCACATTGCCCATACGCCGGCACACGGTCTTGGCCATATCCTTTGGATAGCGCGCAAACAGTCCGCCATTGGTCAACTCGATCAGCTTGCGCGGCCGCGACAGCAAGCCACCCGGTTGCTTGGCGAAGCCTTCCGACAGAAGGGTGTTTGCGGTCTGCGCCCGGATGCCGCCATTCTTGGCCCCCAGCACAACCGCCACCAGCCGCCGGCCGTCCCGCGTCTGGCTCGCCACCACGTTGAAACCGGAATTGCAGATGAATCCGGTTTTCATGCCATCGGAGAACTTCGACATGTTCAGGAAACCCGCATTGCGGTTCTTCAGGCGGCGCTTGCCGTGACGCACGTGGGGCGCGTCGAAAAAGCTTTGATGTTCCGGAAACTCGCGAATGATCGCCCTGGCCAGAAGCCCCATGTCCCGCGCGGTGGTGATGTTTCTGCGGTCGGGCAGCCCGTGCGGGTTGGAAAAGTAAGTCCCGGTCATCGCCAGCCGCCTGGCATGATCATTCATCATGCGCACGAAGTTGGCTTCGGTTCCGCCAACAGCCTCGGCGAGCGCCACTGCAATGTCATTGGCCGATCTCACCAGCAGCGCCTGCAGCGCCCAGCCAACCGACAGTTGCGTCCCTTTCGGCAGGCCAATCTTGCTTGCCGGTTCAACCTGGGCGATTGCGGAATACGTGATCTTGCTTTCAAGCGTGAACTTGCCGTTCTTGATGGCATGGAAGACCACATATCCGGTCATCAGCTTGGTCAGCGATGCCGGATACCACGGCTTTCCGGCATCTTCGGATTGCAGCACCGTACCGGTCGTCACATCGAACACCAGCGTCGGCGCCGCTGCGGCCGGCCGCGGGCCGAGCACCATCAGACATCCAGCAAACAGCACCGCCAAAACCGACCATGAACGCAACACAGGCATTCCTCTCTTTAAAATTCACAGACGGTGATCGTGCTTGAAAGCGGCGGCAGGGACTGCAAAACCGGCCCCCTTTATCCGCACGCACTTGCCCAATGACCCACCACGTTTTTATGTTCGCCTCGCAGAGATAAAGTCAAACATGACCGCCCTGCAACAGGCAATTCAATTCTGCTCTTCTGCACAAGTTGGCCGAAATTATGACCCGGCCGGATTTAGCACCGCTCATTGCGAGCGCTTATACCAAAGGAACTGACTATTGACTCATTTCATGGGCCAGTCCGGCCCGCTCGCCAAGGCGCGGGACGCTGTGCGATGCGGGGTATCGGACAAGGTCCGCAACGCAAGGAGACGGGCCGGAATGGCCCACCGGAGGCCGAGTTGCTTTTGTCCTCCAGCAGTGTTGCGCGCTGCTTGCGGTAAACGTACCGCGGCGCAGCACGCGCCTTGCCGGAGGGCAAAATCATCCCGGTGAAATGGGTCAATAGTCAGTTCCTTTGGTATAAACCGCCATCTTGAACCCTGTTTTTTCCAGCTCCGAAATCAACGAAGCGGTTTCGTTATCGCTCAATGCCATCAATGGCGGTCGCACGCGAGACCAGCCTGCATGGCCGGTATAGTGTGCGGCAACTGCCTTCAGCGCCGGTATCATTGGGCGGCTCTGCATCGCCTGGCGGATCCGGTTGAGGCTCTCCTGCAGATCGTCCGCGCCGTCCGTTTGCCAGTTGCGATAAAGCGCATCGATGCCATCCGGATTGATGTTGGCCGAAGCTGAAATGCATCCCACCCCACCGGCACGCATCCCGGCGAGCAGAAACGCTTCGCTGCCGACAAACATGCGCAACTCGGGAAACGCTTCCAGCATCGCCTGCGTGTTCGACCAGTCGCCTGAGCTGTCCTTCATTCCCACCACGGTTCCGGGATAGGCCTTCAACAAACGTTCCGTCAGTCCAATCGATATCGGCACCTGAGCCACCGGCGGAATATGATACAGGTAGATCTTCAAACGCTCATCGCCGACACGTTCGATGACTTCGGCATAGGCCGCAAACAGTCCATCGTCACTGACCGTCTTGTAGTAGAACGGTGGCAGCATCAAGACGGCGTTGCACCCCAGCTGCACGGCGCGGGTTGTGAGCTCGGCGGTCTCCACGATGGAGCAGCATCCCGTACCAGGCATCATCCGTTCAGGATCAATGCCCGCCTCCACCAGCTTTTCCAGCAGATCCAGCCGCTCCGATAGCGCCAGGGAATTGGCTTCCGAGTTGGTGCCGAACACGGCCAGGCCGCAGTTTTGCGACAAGAGCCAACGGCAATAGGCGATGGAGTGTTCCGCATCAATACTAAGATCCGGCCTGAACGGCGTGATCACCGGGGCGATAACGCCGGAAATGTCCTGTGAACTCATGGTCCGGTTCCCGCTGTGCAGTGGTGTTCCTCAGCGGTCTCTTTAAGCGCTGCGGCGCTGTGTGGCCAGAGCGATTTTCCGGCGTGCCCGAAACCGCACGCAGGCTTTAATGCGTCCAATAGTCAGTTCCTTTGGTATAAGCTCGTCCGCCCGGACGTCTGGCGCGAAGCCGTCAAGTAAGGCAATGCATGCCGCCAGCACGCAAACCGGCGCCGTACGCTGTTTCAGACATCACGTTTTTTTGGCAGCCACGCGACAATCGTCCCGCGCCGTTAACCTTTGTGGACCGGTAAAATTAAGCCGCAGCCGGGGCTTCGGCAACGACACTTGGCCGTCAGGGTAAACGCGATACCCGTCTATTTGCCCTAATTTTTAAGAGAGGTTTCTCAGTTTTGTGGCAACAGTAGTGGCGCTGAAGAGAGGCGGGACTGAAACATGAGGAATGGTCATGACGTCCCCAGACGCAAAGCAAACGACCACTACACATGCCCCCCGGCCGGCGCCGGAAACTGCAGCGCTTGAAGCGCTCGCCGGTTTCGAGCTGGCGTCGCTCAAACTCGTGCTCTCTGGCCGGCCTGACCCGGACCACCTGTTTGACCCGAAGTGGCACGCAACCTATCTGGATGCAGTGCGCCTGCTTGTCAGGAAAGCATTTGGGTCGGACAGTTTTGCCTCACCGCTCCTGGATGTCGCCAACCATCTGTCCCGCACCACCGGGCCAGCCGGCACGGAGCCGCTGGATGAACGCGAAATCGACTTCATCCATGCCTTTGCGGCCGCGGAAATTTCCTACCTGGTGTTCACCGGAACGGATGAAGCAGCCGCCGCACAGAAAACCGCAAGACGGCTGATCTCCGACACCGTGCCCATGCCGCAGGACGGCGGCGATCCCCGCGGCTGGGTCCGTCTGCTCAAATGGCGCGAGAGCCTGAAACAGAAACGCTATCCCGAAGCTTTACACGCGACTTACGAGGCCCGCCTCGAAGAGCTCAAGCGCAACCACCGGAACCCTTGAGCCACCAGACCGCAAATCACGCGGCGTGTAGATGCGCTACAAGCGCTCCAACAAGCTCAGGAGGCGGCCGTGGTCCTGTTCGGACAGTTGTGCAGGGAACGCGCCTTTGACAGCTTGCGAATAGACCGGCCACATAGCCGCTCTCAATGCCCTTCCCTGAGATGTGATATGAACCACCGAGCCGCGGCCGTCATCGGCGGCAGGTTTGCGCTTCACCAGACCTGCATCGCGCAGCCGGTCCACCAGACGGCTCACATTGTAGCGTTCCAGAAGTGTGTGCTGCTGGATGTCGCGCTGACGCAAACCGGCATCACCAGCCCGTTCCAGTTCAAGTAGCACATCGTACCAGACCAGGGCCGGCAGGCCGGCGTTTTTGAGTTTGGCCTCCACCGTCTTGCGGACGCGTTGCTCAATTCTCAACAGGCGCACCCAAACACGCATGATGTCAGAGGCAGGGTCGGTGTCCATGCAATGCTGATTGCATGATTTTGTTGCAATTACAACAATAGATATTATGTTGCAACTGCAACAACATTAATGACCCAAGGATCCCCCCTGCCATGTCACAGCCTCTGACGCTGGTGTCCCACCATCTCTGCCCCTACGTTCAGCGTGCCGCAATCTCGCTGGCCGAAAAGCAGGTTCCCTATCGCGCCCGCTGGATCGATCTGTCTCAAAAGCCCGGCTGGTTCACCGCCGCATCTCCGCTCGGAAAGGTGCCGCTTCTCATCGCCGGTGATCACCTGATTTTCGAAAGCGCGGTGATCCTTGAATACCTGGAGGAAACCCAGCCGCATCCATTGCATCCGGAAAATCCGGAGCGCCGCGCCGAGCATCGCTCCTGGATCGAATTTGGCTCCTCCATCCTCAACGACATTGGCGGCTTTTACAGCGCCCGCGACAGTGCGGGGTTCAACCAAAAACGGCAATCAATTCGCGACAAGCTTCTCAGGGTAGAGCACCATTTCGGTGGCGGGGAGTGGTTCGGCGGCGGGAGTTTCAGCCTCGTTGACGCCGTCTACGGTCCAATTTTCCGGTATTTCGACACGTTTGAGGACATCGACGATTTCGGCTTCTTTACCGAAACGCCGCAAATCAATGCGTGGCGCCGCAAACTTGCAGACCGGGCGTCAGTGAAACTGGCCGTTTCAAAGGAGTATCCCCAGCGTTTGATGGAGTTTATCCAGGCCCGCGGATCACATCTGAGCGCGCTCGCCGCAGCCTGAATTCACGACCCATAGCCATTGGCGCGAAGTTTGCAGAGCCTGCTGACCCAAGGACAGGGAGAGACCAGGCAATGACCCCAAATCAGTTTCGCGCATGGCGCAAATCACTCGGCTTCAAACAGGCGGACGCCGGCGAGTATCTGGGCTTAAAAAAGCGGATAATCCAGTATTATGAGCGCGGTGAACGGGGCGGCAAGCCGCTGGAAATTCCGAAATATGTCCGCCTTGCCTGTTATGCAGCGACAAACGGCGTCACCGATTTCGACGGCGAGAATCCCAAAACGGCACAAACCAAAGATCATTAGATCGCTTCACGTTCATATGGAACCGTTTGATGGTGCCAAATCGGTTCGCCCGGTAAGGCGCGGTGCGCAGTGCGATGTGGTGCATCGGGCAAGCGCCACAACGCTGTCGAAGGGCCGATCTGCGCCATCAAATGAGCCCGAATGATCGAAATGTGCTCTAGCCGTTAGCTGGCCGCGCGGCGGTCCCAAAGTCGGTCGGTGATCACGCGGTTCAAACGCTCGCGCAGGGGTATATCCGCGATCACTTCGCGGAAGCGTTCATACTCTGCGGCTGCCTCCGGCGACATCCGTCCCTGCCGCAGCTTCTGCCGCCACTCCGCCAGCCGCATGTAACCGCGGGCATCGCCTCCGGCCATCGGCGGGTTGACGCCGGCAACCAGCAACTTTCGGGTAACCATCTGCGCCGCCTGTTCTTCGGAATTACAGTCCAGGATCAAGAGATCGATCACCGCAGACGCCCTGGCCAGGATAGCATCGCTTGGATCTGCATTGCCGGTGCGCGCGTCCATGAACTCGTCGATATCCACGTCATCGCCAACTGCGGCTTCGTTTCTGAGCGCCTGGCAGAGATCATCCAGCGGTGCCAGATCGGCGACGCTTATGCCCTGGGTACCCAGATACTCGACCAGGCCTGAGACCTGATCGGCCCAGAGCAGCCGCTTGTCCACTGCCGAGGCATCATACGCGTTGCCCGCTTTGCGGAGTACGGCCTGAAGGCCGGAAAGCTCGCTTGTCATGCGCTCATCCCCAGTGAAAACCTGGGTCGGAGTATCGACTGGAAACTCTGCGAAATCCTTAAGCCCAATGCACCGCTAGATCGTTTCACGTTCATATCGAAACGATCTAGACATAAACCTTCATAAAGACCCAGAGATTCAAGGCGGCGCCGAGCGCCAGTACCGCAGCGGTAAAATACATGCCGTAAACCCGGCATTTCATGACACCACCATCAGTCCCCAGCCCTATTGCGTGCAGGATGCGTCCGACCACAAACATTATGCCGAGGCCATGCACCGCCCAGATGGAGAACCCGTTCAACTCCAAAGCGCCGATCAGGATCAAAGCGATCGGCGTATATTCGGTAAAGTTGGCCTGGGTCCGCATGGTCCGGAGCAGATGTTCATCTCCACCATCGCCAACCGAGACCTTACCCGTGCGGCGGGCCTTGATCACGTTCATACTCAGATGGAGCAGCAGCACGGCCAGCACCGCCGCGTAAAGTGAGGTTGCATGCAGCATCGCCCGGTTCCTTCTTTCCATGTATCGTGATCTGACGTGGATCAATGCCTGTCAGAATATACCAGAGCGCTTCAAGTTTATACGCAAGAGGCACGTTCGATGACCGAAGCCCACAGCCAATGGCTGCTCACAGGCGGGTTGCCGCCGGAGCCGGATGCCGGCAGCTGGGATGAGATCGGCTCGATGCCCGGCCCCCTGAGCCTGCTTGAAGCTATCTTTCTCGAGTATTCGGGCGTCAGCCTGAACGACATGCCGCGGCGTGAAGACGAAGCTGCGGCGGCACTGGAAGGAGACTGGCAGACACGCGCCTTCATATGGCAGAAGGATGTTGCCGGATATCGTATTACCGAACGCAAGTGCATCGAGACCACGGCCCTCCAGCCCGACATTCTGCTTGAGACGTTCGGTCTGCCAGGATTGCAAATTCACTGGCAGTACAGCCTCGCGCTCGCAGGCCAGCTCGGTCATGTAGCCTTTCGGCACGGCCAGCTCACCGCGAGGTTCGATGGTCCCGAAATCAAGTCCGGATTCGAAGCCATCTGGCTACGTGTCTACGATACGGCGCCAATATTTGAGGGTCTGTAAGGCGGCGCTGCAACACCAACAAGTTTAGACAAACCCGAGAACGGCAGGAAAGCTCCGGTTCAACTTGCCCTTGGGTAACCCTTGACGCGCCACCCTATTGGTCCCGTACACTGATCGACACAGTGAGGCCGGTCCACATCGGGCCTCATGCAAGGCCCAAACCAAACAACGAACCGAATGACCGATGAGCAAGCGCCGGATCGCCATCTTTGCAGGATGCTACATGATCTTCGTCACCGCCTGCGTGGCGCTCGGGTTTGAACTCACCATGGGCCGTTTCGACCATGGCGGCGCCCCCAGTCTGATGGAACAGGGCCTCGCGCTTGGCACCAACGTTTTGCTCACACCTGCCGACCAGCTCTGGTCCTTCCTCGGCCGCGAGCGCTTTGGTCCGGTGGGTCAATGGTTGATGTTGCTCGGCAACGCCGTTTTATGGGGCTCCATCTGCGAAGCCGCCTTCTCCTACCTGCGCGAAAAATGAGGCTCTGCTATTCAGCCGCCACAGCCAGCGCCGCGTTGTCAACGATCACCGGCGTATCGAAGAACGAGATCTGTGGTGCCGCACCATAACGCTCCTTGATCATGTCCCGCCATTCCGGCGTATAGACCGCATCGGCGGCTTCGCGGCTTTGCCACAGATAGACGCCTCCGGCGACACCGCCCTCCCCAAACAGATAGTATTTGCGCACCAGTCCGGGCAGCCCTTCATATTTGGCAACGCTGCCCTCGAAGATCGCCTTGGCGTCCTCAAGTGTCGTTTCGTCCGGCAGTTTGAATTGTACGATTGCGGTGATCATTGTATTCTTCCCTGATTGTGTTGAGGTCCGCCTAGAGCCCGTCGAACAACAACGTCTCGGCCTTGGAGCCGGACTGGCGCAGTTTGATGAGCGGCTGGTATTCAGTGTCAGTATGCCAGGCCCTGGCCGCATCCATGTCCGGGAACTGGATAAGGATGATCACGTCCGGTACCTTGGTCTCACCTTCGATGCGCTCGCCTTCACGGCTGACCGCGATCACCTGGCCGCCGTGCTTTTCCAGCAGCGCGCGGGTCGGCGGCCCATATTCCTCGCGCCACGACGAATCCCATTCCTCGGTCTCGAAAATCATGTAAGCCGCCATTTTCAGCCCTCCTCCGTTGCGGTGTTTTATCTACTCGGCCATAAACTTACACCCGCCAAACCTTGACTCCAAAGGCAATAAGCCTGAGCAAGGGCGCGTTTCCGGATTATGGGCGGCATGAAGACAAAATGGGCAAACAGAGCACACAGAAAAAGACCAGGCCGGAAACGCGTCCGCCGTTTTCCTTCGGCGGGACCGATGTCGCCGCAGGCGCCCGCGCCACGGTCGACCTTCCCATTGGGGTTTTGTCCAATCACACCCCCATGACCCTGCCGGTTCAGGTGGTGCACGGGCGCAGCGACGGCCCGGTGTTGTTCGTGTCCGCCGCGGTCCACGGCGACGAAGTGCTCGGCATCGAGATCATTCGCCGGCTGCTGCAGCGCCGCGCGCTCAAATCCCTCATGGGCACTTTGATGGCGGTGCCGATCGTCAATGCCCTGGGCTTCATCAATCATTCGCGCTATCTGCCCGACCGGCGCGACCTGAACCGCAGCTTCCCCGGCTCCGACCGCGGCTCGCTCGCCGGCATGATCGCGGACCTGTTTCTGTCCGAAGTGGTCAGGCGCTGTGACTTCGGCATCGACCTCCACACCGCAGCCCTGCACCGCACCAACCTGCCGCAGATCCGGGTCAGTTCGGTCAAAGGTCGGGGCTTCGATCTTGCCGGGGCGTTCGGCGCTCCGGCCATTCTGGTCTCCGCCCTGCGCGAAGGCTCCATGCGCAAGGCTGCCAGCGACGCCGGCGTCGTCGTTCTGGTCTACGAGGGCGGCCAGGCGCTCAGGTTCGACGAACTGGCCATCCGCGCCGGAGTGCTCGGCGTCCTGCGCGTCATGGTGCAGATGGGCATGCTGCCCTCAACCGCCACCAAGCCGAGCCGTATTGCGTCCCTGGTGTCGACGGCGTCACGCTGGGAGCGGGCACCCCAGGGTGGTCTCTTCCGTGCCCACAAGACAATTGGCGATGTCGTCAGCAAGGGCGACCCGCTGGGCATCGTTTCCGATCCATTCGGTGACACCGAAACCCCGGTCGAAAGTCCCACGGACGGGATTATCGTGGGCCGCACCAACCTGCCCACTGTCAACCGCGGCGACGCGCTGTTTCACATCGCCGAACTCATGGGGCCCGGCGATCCGAGGGGCAAAATCAACGCCTTCGAGACCGAACTCACACTGTCGCCGCTGTTTGACGAGGACGAAATCCTCTGAGTCCGGCAGGCTTGCCATCCGCCGCCCGATGCGCCACCCTTGAAGGGTAAAGTTTGTAAGCAGTTCAATGGAGTACAAAAAATGGCAGTTCTGAAAGTCATCGAGATTATGGCCGACTCACCCAAGTCCTGGGAAGACGCCACACGCAAGGCGGTCAGCCAGGCTGCAAAATCCGTGAACAACATCAAAGCTGTGTGGATCAAAGATCAAAGTGCCGCCGTCAACAAAAAGGGCAAGGTAACGTCTTTCCGGGTGACAACGAAAATCACCTTTGAAGTCAACAGCTAGCCGCTGGGCCTCAAGTCTGAACTTGTTTGGGGATTTCTGGTGCGGATGGAGGGAATCGAACCCACACTCCGTTGCCGGAACCAGATTTTGAGTCTGGCGCGTCTACCAATTCCGCCACATCCGCACGCACATCGCAGTCCCCCAGTGGAGGGGTTGCGATCGGCGGCGATCATACGCCCGCGCGGCCACACGTCAACCTTAGAATGCGGCACCTTGAGGTCCGTTGCGACGCGTTCTGAAAGGCCGTTGGCGATCCCCATCAAGGGTGGTAATAGGCTGCATGTTGCGCCGCTTATACGACTGGACCATGGGCCTTGCCGCTCACCGCCACGCCGGCTGGATGCTGGGCATTGTCTCGTTCATCGAGAGCTCGTTTTTCCCGATCCCGACCGACGTGCTTTTGATCCCCATCGCACTGGCCAAGCGGGCCCGCGCAATGGTCTATGCCACGATTGCCACGGTGACGTCGGTGCTGGGCGGCATGTTCGGTTATGCCATCGGCTATTTGATGTTCGATACCATCGGCCAGCCGCTGCTGGAATTCTATGGTTATGGCGAGAAGTTCACGGAGTTTGCCGGACGCTACAACGAGTGGGGCGCATGGATTGTCTTTATCGCCGGCCTCACGCCATTTCCCTACAAGGTGATCACCATTGCCAGTGGGGTGACCGGGCTTGATATTTTCATTTTCACGATTGCCAGTATCCTCGCCCGCGGCCTTCGGTTCTATGCCGTCTGCGGACTGATCTACTGGTTTGGCGAACCCATCAAGGCATTCATCGAGAAATATCTCGGCTTGCTCTTCGTGGTATTTGTCGCACTCCTGATCGGCGGCTTCGTTGTTGCCAAATACGTCCTGTGACGTCATATGAAAACCGGTAGTCCGAGAGGGGTTCAATAGGTGGTTGGTGCAAACGATAATTTGAGCAAAGCAGCACTTCTTGTGCTGGCAGGCTCCATCGCTTTGCTGGCCGGGGCCTGGGCGTTTCAGCTGATCGGCGGTCTGGCGCCGTGCCCCATGTGCCTGGAGCAGCGCTGGGCCTATTACGCCGCCATACCGGTGTGCCTGGGGATCATCGCTTTGCGAAAGTGCTCCGCCGCAACACCCATACCGAGAACTGCCATGGTACTCCTCGGCCTCATAATCCTCGCCGGCGGCATTCTGGCGGGCTACCACGCCGGGGTGGAATGGAAATGGTGGGAGGGCCCCACCGACTGCACCGGCACCGGCAACTTCTCATCGGAAACCAGCCTGCTGCCCGACCTCAGCAAACCCCCACTGACCCTCTGCGACGAGGCCGCATGGCGCCTCTTCGGCCTATCGCTCGCAGGCTACAATTTCCTGTTTGCAATGCTGCTGGTCGGCGTTTGCCTGTGGGCGGTTCGCAATCCCGGAGCTGCGGAGAAGGCTTAGGCTTTCAAGCACGTCCAAGCGGGCACGTTAGATCGTTCAAGCGCCACTGGGGCTGCGCTCGCGTCGCTCGCTGATCGTCGCTTACGGCTCCTCCGCATTTTCTGTGACGTTCGAGCGAAGACCCAGTGGCGCTTGAACGACAAAAAAGCGATCAAGGCTCCAGTTCGGTATCCCAGTAGAGATAATCCTGCCAGCTGTCGTGCAGGTAGTTGGGCGGGAACAGGCGGCCGTTGCGGTGCAGGTCGTGCACCGTTGGGCGCAGCGGTGTATTCGCCGGCCACATGCGTGCGGCGTTGGGCATCTTGCCGCCCTTTTGCAGATTGCACGGCGAGCAGGCGGTGACCACATTGTCCCATGTTGTGCGCCCGCCGCGCGACCTCGGGATCAGGTGATCGAAGGTCAGATCGTCCCCGTTGCCGCAATACTGGCACTCGAAGCAATCCCGCAGGAACACGTTGAACCGGGTGAATGCCGGGAACCGCGCCGGCTTGATATAGGTCTTGAGCGAGACCACCGAGGGCAGTTTGAGCTCGAAGGACGGGCTGTGTACCACGGTGTCATAATGCGACACCGTATTGACCCGGTCGAGAAACACCGCCTTCACCGCGTCCTGCCACGACCACAGCGACAACGGGTAATAGCTCAGCGGCCGGTAATCAGCATTGAGAACCAGTGCGGGGCAGTTATCCGGCGATGCAGTTGCCGTAGACACGTTCAAAACTCCTGTCATCCAAAACACCAATCGGCGACCTCATCGGCCGCCGCTGATCGGGTACACTATATGGTATGACAGCGTTATGAAAGTTCAAGGCTTTTTCGGGGCTTAGATCGTTTCACGTTCGTATGGAAACGTTCTAGTTCCCCTCAAATGCTTCCTTGAGGAACTGGGCGGCGAGCTTCAGGCCTTCGCCGTCGATGCCGTGGCCAATGCCGGGCGAGACATGCCAGCGCACCGAAACTTCAACGCTTCCCAAGGCCTGGGCCGCCTTGTGCACCGCCTCGACGGGGATGAGTTCGTCGGCTTCCCCGTGCACCAGCAACACCGGCGGCCGGCTCTTGATCTCGGCCGCCAGATGCTCGGGACCGGCAAGTGCGCCCGAGAACCCGACGATCGCCGCCACAGGCTCCACCCGCCGCAGACCCACGTGCAATGACATCATGGTGCCCTGGCTGAAGCCCACCAGCGCCAGGTCAGCCGTGGTCAGGTTCCAGCGTTCCAGTTCCTGATCGATAAACTGTTCAAGCACCGGCGCGGCCTGTTGCACACCGTTCCAGTATTCATCCGGATCAAGCCGCGTGATCGGGAACCACTGGTATCCAAACGGCGAGCCCTCGCAGCGTTCGGGCGCATTGGGGCTGACAAAGGCAACATCGGGAAACACCGGCTGAAGCTGGTTGCCGATGCCGATCAGATCGTTGCCATCGGCGCCATAACCGTGTGCGAAAATCACCAGCTTCTTCGCCGCTTCGCCGGAGGACGGTGCAATCCGCGGGCCGTCAATCTGAGGTATTGTCATAAGCTCCACTTGCGCTTTTGGTCGGGCTGACGCGTCCTATCAGATCAGGCCGGAATTGTCTGCACGAGACTTTGTGCACATGTTCACCGCGCCGTGCTCTTGACCACCCGATAGTACGACCACAAAACCCGTGCCGCCACTGCGCGCCACGGACGCCACGCCTCGGCCATCGCAAGCATGGCTTTCTCGCTCGGGCGGTCGTTCAGGCCAAACGCATGCTGGGCTGCCACCTGCAGGGCAAGATCGCCGATGGGCCAGGCGTCAGACCGCCCGAGGCAGGCCAGAAGATAGATATCCGCCGTCCACCGGCCGATGCCCTTGATCGCCACCAGCGCGTCATAGACCTCGTCGTCGGCCATGGTCTCGAAAGCGCGTGGATCGCACTCACCCGACAAAAACGCATCGCACAGGGCGCGGATGGTCTTGACCTTCGACCGCGAGGTTCCTGCCGCCCGCAGGGTATCGTCATCAAGCGTGGAAAGATGCTCCGGCGTCAGCGGTGCCAGTTGTTCTTCCATGCGCCCCCAGATGGCTTTGGCGCTGGCGGTGGAAAGCTGCTGTTCGGTGACGATCAGCAACAGCCCGCGAAACCCGCCTTCCGCGCGCCGCACAGGCGGCAGGCCGGTCTTAGCAACGCAACCGGCAAAGCGCGGTTCGCACGCCGTGAGGGCCTGCAGGCCGCGCTCGATATCGGCAACCGTTTCAATAATGTGCATATGACGGTACGCGCTCGGACGCCGCTTTAATTGACCTTGAAGCCCCTTTCCCTTAACGCAGGTTGAGCAGTCAGCGCAAACCAGTGTGGGTTATGACGTCCAACCAGCCCGTGATCCGATTTGCTCCCAGCCCGACCGGCGAGCTGCATCTCGGCCATGCTTATTCGGCGCTGTTCACGCAGGACAAGGCGCGCGAACTGGATGCCCGCCTCTTGTTGCGCATCGAGGACATTGATCTGGTGCGCTGCCGGGCGGGCTTCATCCAGGGCATTTTCGATGATCTCGAATGGCTGGGGCTGGAGTGGGAAGTCCCGGTCAGACGGCAATCGGAACACTTTGCCGATTATCGCGCAGCATTGTCCCGGCTGGAGGCGCTCGGTCTGGTCTATCCCTGCTTTGCCACACGCACCGAGATCAAATCGGCGGTTGCAACGCGCCCCGGCCATCCGCGCGATCCCGATGGCACGCCGGTATATCCGGGCTTGTCCAAATCCCTGTCCGAGACTGAACGCGAAGCTCGCAGCGCTGCCGGAGAACCGTTCGCGGTGCGGCTTGATATGGCCCGCGCCCAGCGCCTGGCCCGCGAGATTGCCGGCAGCCCTGTCACATTTCACGAACACCAGCGCGGGCCGGGCGGTGAAACCGGCGACGTCAAGGTTGATGCGGCCATCTGGGGCGATGTGGTTGTCGCCCGCAAGGACATCAAGACCAGCTATCACCTGGCCGTGGTCGTCGATGACGCATTTCAGGGCATCACCGATGTGACCCGCGGGCAGGATCTTTTCTACGCCACTTACGTGCACAGGATCCTGCAGGTGCTGCTGGAGCTGCCCGAACCGCAGTACCATCACCACGAACTGGTGCGCGATACAGCTGGCCGGCGGCTGTCGAAAAGCGCCAGGGACCAAAGTCTGCGGGCATTGCGCGAAAGCGGGATCACCGCTTCAGACATCAAGGCGCAACTGGGCTTCAATACCAAAGGAACTGACCACCCGCGACCCAAAAAAAACCCCGCGGAGTAAAACCGCGGGGTGAGTTCAGCCTTAAGGGAGTAAAGGCTTGAGCGAGAGGTCATGCATTGAACCGGAGAGTCGGGCAATACCCCGAACTTGGTACGTATTCGCGGGGTGGCCCTGAGGGGAGTTTCCTGTCCAATGACCAAGATATAGCCGGTTCCACGCGCCCCTTGTGTGAGCCGGATCACACTGACGCACATAAACTCTCAAATCGACTGGAAGCCCAGCGCCCAGGAAATCAGGGTGATCGTCACCACCGAAAGCGCCGTGCCAAGGGTGATCGCACTGGAAACCGCAGGCACCGCGATATCGTAGCGGCTGGCCAGCAGGAACACGTTGATGCCCGTAGGTGCTGCCGCAAACAAGATCGCAACGCCTGCCCACACCGGCGGCAATTCAAACAGCCACAGGGCCATGGCGGCGACGGCCAGCGGGTGGACGAACAGCTTGGTTACGAGAATGACCCCGCTCATACGCAACTGCCCGCTGACACCGAACCGGTTGAGCGACACGCCCATGATGAACAACGCCGCCGGTGCGGCAACCCACGCGATCAGATCGATCACCCATTGCACCGGCGCAGCAATCCCAAGCCCGGTCTGCCGGTAGGCCAGGCCTGAGCCAAGACCGATGAGGATCGGGTTCAACACGATACGCCGCAACACCTGCGTCACCAGGGTCCTGCCACTGGATGTGCCGGCGTTCTGGCTCAGTTCGATCGACAATGTGCCGGCCAGCATCATCACCGGCAGGTTGATCGACAGGATTATGAACAAGGGAATGGCGCTTCTTTCTTCGCCGAAGAAACTGAAGACCAGGGGAATGCCGATCAGCACGGTGTTCGAATAGCCCGAACTGAGCGCCGCCATCACCGCTTCCACAAAGCTCTTGTTGATCAGCCAGCGCGCCAGCGTCAGGGAGACCGCCCAACTCAGGGCAACGCCGCCGAAATACGCGCCCCACAGCGCCCACGGCGAGGCTTCCGGCGCGCCCACATTCACCATGGTGCGGAACAAAAGCGTCGGAATGGCAATGCCGAACACCACCTGGGTGATGGTCTTTTCCGTCCACGCGTTGACCAGGCCGAGGCGGGCACACACATAGCCGATGGCAATGAGTGCAAAGACCGGCGCGACGACGGAGAAGACTTCGATCATGCAGATGAAACGCCGCGCACCGCAACCATGCCGGAAAGCCTGAGCGACAGTCTCTCGGTGGCATCACCGTCTCCATCCAGCGTAATGGAGACGTCAAGCCTCTCGCCGCAGGAGGATTTCTGGATCAGCAGTGTGTCCGGTTCGACATCGAGTTTTGCCATGAGGTTGGCCAGTCTCGGCAGGGATGCAGCACCGGCATCGAGTTGCACGGTCAGCGAACGGGAATGGGTCTTGGGGTCTGGTGAAACAGCGTCTTCACGCTGGAATTGAGATGACGGGTCGTTCAACATCGGACAGTTTTCCTGGAATGCGCAATTGAAGACAAGCAATACGTCTCCGGCCGAGAAGCTCGACCGGGCCGGTAATTCGCTTGCTCGCACACACCGCGGCAGCCGCATGAAACATCATCGTCATGGCGCATAAACTAGGACGGAGAAGATGGATCGTCAATGCCGCGCGGATGCCCGCATATCGGCCCGCTCCACCACCCAGGAGGTAATCACCCCGAAGACCAGACCCCAGAACGGCGCACCGACGTTCAGGAAGGACACCTGCGACACCGTCACCACAAAGGCCACCAGTCCGCCCATGGACAGCCGTCCTTCGAATGCCGAGGTGAACGCGGACTGCAGAATCCGCAGCAGCGCTATGCCGCCAAGCGTCGCAATGAAGGCTGCGGGCGCCGCCAGGATGAGCGAGGTGAACAGCGGGGCCATGATGCCGAACAGGCCGAGCAGCACCGCAACAATGACCCCGGCCGTGTAGTGTCCTGACCTGTTTTCGTCGCCTGAGATGATCCCGTTCACCGGGCCCGAAAGGCATGAGGGCACCGTGCCGACCACCGCCGCCATCAGCGAGCCGATGCCGCAGAACGCTGCAATTCTGTCGACCGGCGGCTTGTGCCCAGCACTTTCCAGCAACGCCACGCCCTGGTTGTTCTGCACGAACACCACTGTGATCGCCAGCGGGATCACCAGTTCGATCATGGCGCGCAGTGAAAATTCCGGTTGGAAGAATGCCGGTGTCACGATCTCCAGCAGGACATCCTCGCGCGGCGGAGTATCGCCGGTCACCATCATCGCCACGAAGCCGGCAATCAGGGCAACCACCACCGGGGGCACCCGCCTGGCGAAGACCGGAAATGCGGAGGCAGCGAAAAAGCACACCGTCATCGGCGCTGCGATCCAGAAACCGTCTTCGAAGGATTTGATCCAGTCGACGCCAAAGCGCAGAAAAACGCCCCCAACCATGCCCATGACGATCGGCATCGGGAGCCAGGAAGAAATTCGTTTCAGCCAGCCGCTCAGGCCGAGGACGACGAGCAGGATTCCGGTGGCATAATAGGCACCCACCACCTCGGGAAACCGCAGATGCTCGAGCGCTGCGCCGACCAGCACGATGCCGGGTATGGACCACAAGAAGACCAGTGGCTGCCGGTACCACAGGCAAAACCCGATGCTGATGAGTCCATTGAGGGTAAACGCACCGAACATCCACGACGAAAGCTCCGGCCCCGACATGCCGCCATTGACGCCAACCGTCAGCATGATCGCAATCGGACCGGTCACCGCAAACAGAAAGGCCACCACCGCATTCAAAACGTGGGCGGTTGATACTTCCGCCCCGAACACCTGAAGCGATGTGCGCTGCGCGTCCTCTTGCCGGTCGTTCATATTGTGACCCCTCACCCCGGTCTCAACGGCCCGCATACCCGGATTTGTTCACTTTTGCACGCATTTCCAAACCCCGGGGCTTGGCCTCAAGCCCATCACCGAATAAGCTGATCCGGGCTTGAATAAGAAAAACCGGCAGGGCACAAGGCAATCATATGCCATCAGAGGGATCACCATTTTCGAACGGTGTGAAGCTCGATCCTAACAATCTCGATGCGTCCTTGAAGGCGCTTGAGGAATATATGGTCGGGTTGAGGATCGAGCGCACGTCGGCGCAGACGGCTTTGCGTGCCCATTCCGAGTTCGTCACCATGATCGCCCATGAAGTGCGCGCCTCGCTCGGCGCCATCTTCGCCTTTGCCGATCTCCTGCTCGGCACCAAGCTCGATAAGGAACAGCACGAATATGCCGACCATCTGCGCATCACGGCGGACGGTTTGCTGAATCTGCTCGATGAAGTGCTGGATCACACCAAGCTCACCGAAGGACGCATGGAGCTCTCCGACCGGCCGTTCAAGCTGAATGAACTGATCGCCGCATTCTCGCTCACCCTGGAAGCGCGCTGCGCGGCCAAGGGCCTGACCCCGTCGGTCCTGGTTGCCGATGATCTGCCGAGTGAGCTGGAAGGCGATTCCATGCGCATCCGGCAGGTTCTGGTGAACTTTGCCGACAATGCCGCGCGCTTCACCGAGACCGGGGCCATCACCTTTCAGGTCGACCGTATCGCCTCGTTGCCGGACGCTGTAAAAATCAGGTTTTCGCTGACCGACACCGGCGCCGGGTTCGACGCCGATGCCCGCGAGCGCATGTTCAAGCCGTTCCAGCAGGCCGAAGACACAACTGCGGAAACCCACGGCGGCTCGGGACTTGGCCTTGCCATCTGCACCAAGCTTGTTGAACTGATGGGCGGCGAAATCGGCTGCGAAAGCGTGCCTGGAGAGGGCTCCAAGTTCTGGTTTGACGTATCCCTCAAGCAGGTGCGCCCGGACCGGGTGGACGATGACGATTTATTCGCCGACGGGCCTGCCGCCGTGAACGCGGAAGCCCAAGCTGCCGGGCATGAATTTGCGGAAAGTAATAAAGCCGCCACGGGCAGCCGCCCTGCACCCGGCCCGCTGCGCACCGCCCGTCCGTGCCACGTCTTGTTGGTGGAGGACAAACCGGTCGATCAGATGCTGGTGGCAACCTATCTCAAGAAATTCGGCCACAGCCACGCCCTGGCGCAGAACGGCTTCGAGGCCGTCGACATGATCAAGGCAACCAAATTCGATATCATGTTGATGGACCTGCAGCTGCCCGAGCTGGACGGGTTCCAGGCCACCAAGGCGATCCGCAGGCTGGGTGGCGAACGCGGCAATATCCCGATCGTCGCCATTACCGCCAACATGCTCCACGCCCGCCGGAAGTCCTGGAAAGAAGCCGACATGGACGCCTGTATCACCAAGCCCATCGACGCGCTGCACCTGTTCAAGACCATTGCGCATTTTCGCGACAAGGGACGCGATATGCCCAAACCGCCTCCTGATCTCACCGAAGGCGACGATAACGGCTTGCTCGACGGCTCCGAAGAGCTCGCCTAGAGCGCTTCATGTTTATACGGTAACGCTCTAAGCGGAGATCTGTTCAATGTCGCACAAGGACAAGGAGTTCCTCTCCGGCGCCTATGGCCTCAAAACCCTGGAAGAGGCGATGGCGTTCTACGGCGAATGGGCGCACGATTATGACGAGCAGATGGAAGACAAGCTCAACTACGTGGCGCCCCGCCAGTGCGCCGAACAGCTGGGCCGCCATCTGAGCGATACCACAGCGCAGGTCATCGACATCGGCTGCGGCACCGGGCTGACCGGGCTTTATCTCCACAATCAGGGTTTCGCCACAATCGACGGTATCGATCTCGCCGGTGCCATGCTGGAGCAGGCCGGCAAGCGCGGCTTTTACCGCACCCTGATCAAAGCCGACCTGACCCAGCCGCTCGACATTCCGGACGCCACCTACGATGCCGCCCTGTCGTCAGGAACCTTCACATTGGGCCATGTGGGCTCGGAGCCGATCCCGGAAATCCTGCGCATCCTGAAACCCGGAGCGCTGTTTGCCTGCACCATCCACGAAGACATCTGGCAACGTCTGGGCTTTGAGGAAAAGTTCAACGCAGCACAGGCCGACGGCCGGCTCGAAACCGTCGAGATCGAACAGGGCTACTTCTTCACCCACCTCGAGCCCATCGCCATGTATTGCGTATTCCGCAGGCTTTAAGCGCCATCAAACGTTTCCATATGAACGTGAAGCGCTCTAACAGGGCCGCCCGGACGCCTGTTGCGAGACCGAGAACAGCCAGCCGGTGTTTGGACCATTGTAGACCGGCTTTGCGCCGTAATGCAGGCGCTGCCCGGCCCTGGCTTTAACGTTATAGGCTTTCAGTGAACTGGCGAGCGCATTGCCCAGCGCCCCTCCCAGGTTGCTAAGGAAGCCCGTGGTCAGCTGCAGATTGTGGTTGCCCGCAGGGATGGTCAGGCGGACGCACTGACCGTTGGTGATGGTGCCGATTTGCCTGCCGTCCAGCAACACGTTGGCGGCCGATGCGCTGTACACCCTGGCATTCGCGCGGGTGAGATAGATCGTTGCCGTCTTGCCGGCCTTGGCAACCGAAATCGCCTTGGGCTTTTCCACCGGTCCCGGTGTTCCCGCACAGCCCGCGAGCGCCAATGCGATGAGTGAAGCAGTGATAATGCGCAGCATGTTTGCCCCCAGATTTTCCACAGTCCCCGCTCTACCGGATAGGACCACCACATCGGGAATTTTACAGAAGATCCGTCGAAAGTCGATTCGGGTGTTACGCCAGGGGATCCAACTGCGGGCGCGTTTCCGGACGCCCGACGCGCCGCCTTGCCGTCTGTACGCAAGTTCCCTTATTGTACTGCCCGGACCAGCCGGCCGATCAAAACGGAGATTGGGGCGAAGACCCAAGGAACGCCATGGACGACAATCGCAAGACACTTCACAACCTCCTCGCACCGGTGATCGCGGAGATCGCCGATACGGAATGGAACGACGCTTTGGCGGATCGTCTGAACACTCGTTTTGGTGCCGACAGCGACCTGTTCGCAGCGTTGCAGGCGTGCTGCGACGATGGCATCGAGACCGGATGGATGGGACTTCAAGGCGAAGAGGTGCGCAAGGGTGCGCGGG
>JAJFHM010000183.1 GCA_021775625.1 Hyphomicrobiales bacterium
TTCAGTGCGGGACCGTTTCGGTTTCCACTGCCGGATAGCGGCCGCGGATGGTTTCGCGGTAGGTGATGTACATGCCAGACACGGCGATCACCCCGGCGCCGACCCACACCCAGACATCAGGCGTCTCGCGCCAGATCGCCCAGCCGAGCACGCTGCCCCAGATCAGGCCGGTATATTCGAACGGCGAGTTCACCGCCGCCGGTGCATGCCGGTAGGCGACAATCAGCAGAAAATGCGCAAGCCCGCCAAACAGGCCGATCATGGCGAACATGGCGAGTTCCTCGCCGCCGGGCGCCTTCCAGACCGCGAGCCCGACCGGCGACATGAAGACGACTGATACCAGGGTGGTGTAGGCGAAGATTGCGGAGTTCGTTTCGGTTGTGGTCAAGCGGCGGGTCAGGACGACCCCCAACGCAAATGTGAAGGCTGAAGAGACAATCAGCAGCACTTCGGGACGAAAGGTTCCATAACCCGGCCGCAGGATGACAAGCATGCCCACAAAGCCGATGGCCACCGCCGCCCAGCGATGCGCACCGACCCGCTCTTTCAGGACCGGCACGGACAGGGCTGTGATGAACAAGGGTGCGGTGAAGCCGACGGCCATGGCCTCCGCCAGCGGCACATATTTCAAACCCCAGAAGAACTGCAGCAATGCGCCGCACATCAACACACCGCGCAATAGGTGCTCCCACGGCCGGCCCGTCCTGAGGCTCACGCCACGGGCGAACCACAACGCGACAATCACCGGAATGATGCCGAACCAGTAGCGCATCATGACAATCTGCGTTGGATGAAAGCCGATGCCGCTCATCCACTTGGCGGTGGCATCGACCATAGTGAAAATAAACACACCGCAGATGACTGCCGATATGCCTTTCAGCACTGAACCGGGAGATGTTTCGATTGCGCTCGTCACGTGACCGCCTCATTTTTAAGCGGCGATGGAGCGCTCATAGAAGCGTCAAGTCAACCGGCTTTTGATCGCATCGGTAAAACCGACGGTAACCCCGTGCGGCCCCTCGATCACCGGCCGTTTGATCAAGGCTGGATGCTCCGCCATCAACCGAACCGCCTTGGCCTGATCGACATCCGCCTTGTCATTCTCGCCCAGTCCGCGCCAGGTCGTGCCGCGCCTGTTCAATAGGCTTTCCCAGCCGACCTGCTGCGCCCAGCTTTCGATCTGCTGCGCCGTCAGGCCGTCCGCCCGGACATCGACGAAGATGTGTTCAACCCCTGCCGCTTTCAGTTCCTTGATGGCCCTGCGGCAGGTGTCGCAGTTCTTCAGGCCGTACAGCGTGACACTCACGATTGTTCTCCCTCCGTGTCTAATACCAAAGGAACTGACTATTGGCCCAAGAAATGGGTCAATAGTCAGTTCCTTTGGTATTATTCGAGCAACCCCGAGCGGCCGTTGATTGACAGCGAATCGTCACTTTGAAATGCCGATTTATCGAGGCTCAATTGTTCGGTGAAGGCCTTCAGGAGGCCCTCGATCTCTGCCTTGGGAATGTCGCGGGTGATGAACACCAGCCGGGTCCGCTGATCTGCGTCGGGCCAGCCGTCAAGCTCCACCGGAGGATGCCAGACATGTTGTACCCCGTGGATGACAACCGGTTTATCGGGCTGTTCTTCAAGTTTCACGATGCCTTTAACGCGCAACAGATTAGCGCCGTGATAAGACTGCAGAAGTTCCATGAAGAGGGTGAAACCGTTCATGGAAATGGCGTCATCCGCCGCCACGCTATAGGCCAGGATATGGTCATCATGGCGGTTCACATCATGATGATGGTGATGGTCGTGGTCCGTATAAGCCTCGTCCGCCAGCCACCTTGAGACATCGGGCGACTTGGTTTCGGGATTGTAGAGGCCGGCATCGAAGAGCCTGTCCGGGTGGGCCTCGCCATCCTGCACATTGAGAATGCGGGCTGCGGGGTTGAGCATCCGCAGGCGCGCGATCAAGGATTGCGCACCATCGCCTTCGGTCAGCAGGTCCGTCTTGCTCAACACGATCCGGTCGGCAACTGCCGCCTGCTTCACCGCTTCTGCATGCCCATCGAGCGTTGCCATGCCGTTGACCGCGTCAACCACCGTGACCACGCTTTCCAGCCGGTACCGCAGCACCAGATAGGGATGGTTCATGATGGTGTGCAAAACCGGCGCCGGATCGGCCAGCCCGGTGGTTTCGATCACCACGCGCTCGAAGGCCTTGACCTCGCCGCGATCGCGCCGCGAGACCAGATTGTCCAGCGTATCGATGAGATCGCCTCGAATGGTGCAGCACAAACACCCGCTCGACATTTCCATGATGTCTTCGTCAGCGGTTTCGACCAGCAGGTGATCAATGCCGATTTCGCCGAACTCGTTGATGATGACCGCGGTCTCCCCCATCGCTTGGTCCTGCAACAGGGCATTGAGCAGCGTCGTCTTGCCGCTGCCAAGGAAGCCGGTCAGCACGGATAGGGGAATGGGCGCGCGCCCGGGTTGTGGCTCTGTTTCGTTCATGGTCACACCTTGGAGATTGGGCGGTAGGTCTAGCCGATCATGCGCTCGGCCACCACACGCTTTTTGTCCCGCACCAGGCTTGAGAGCGACAACGCCACGATGACCAGTGCACCGCCGGCATACTGGTTGAGATCGAGCTTTTCGCCCAATAACACCGCGGCAATGATCACCACCACGACCGGTTCGAGATTGAAGAACGGCGCGGTGATCGCAGCGGGCGCCAGCCGCAGGGCGCGCATATGGGCCATGTAGCCCATAATGTAGGCCGCGCACATCGTCGCCACGGCGACAACGCCGAGCAGGGTGACACTCGTTCCGGTGAACGCCGTCAGCTCGATGCCGCCGTTAATGACAAATGCTGTTGCCATCACGGTCGGCACCAGAATGAGGTGGGTCCAGAAGATATTGGTCAGGTCGCTCATCCGTCTGGAGGCATGCCGCCCGAGATAGGCATGAACCGCGGCGCCCACACTGGCCAGCAACGCCAGCGCAATGCCGCGCCAGTCGAGCTGTTGCAGCGATGGACCGAGCGCCAGCGCCAGTCCGGCAAAGGCCAGAAGCGCCAGAACCAGTCTCTCCCAGCCGATTGGACGCCGGTCACCGATCGGCGAGGCGATCAGGATGATCAGCGGGTAGGTGTAAAAGATGATGCTCGACAGCCCGACCGATATGAAGCGCACGGCCGAGGTGTAGCTTACGCTGACCAGCCCGGTGGAAATGCCGAGACAAATGATCACCGGCCAGGCCTGCCTGGGAAGGCGCACCGCCTCGCGCAGCACGATCACGGCCATGACGGCAAAGACCATCATGCTCATGCCGCGAAACAAGACCGCTTCATGTGGAGGAATGCCGTTCAGGAAAGCAATCCGCGCAAACGGCACGTTGAGCCCGTAAAGCCCGGACGTGAACAATGCAAAGCCGATACCGGCCCAGGCGCGATTTTCCATGTGCCGCCTCCCCTGCTGGCGATGGGCACTGTGCCTGAAAAGCAGACCGGAAAGCTACCTCAGGCTGTTACTGCCCTGTGTCGTGGGGGCCGTTGTGGATGTGGTTGTGGTGCGCTTCTGAGTGGTGCGTTTTGTGGGCTGCTTACGCTTGACGGCGGTTTGTTTCTTGCGCTTCCGGTTGGCCTTCCTTAGCGCCAGCTTGGCGGCCTTTTTCGCCTAGGCCTCTGCTTCCAGAGCGGCAAAGGCTTCCAAGAAGTTGACCGGCGGCAGGATCTCGCAAGGCTGATTCTTTGTGTTGAGATGAGCGCAGGCGGTTTGCGACTGCATTTCCGCCAGGCCATAGATCATTGCCGCATAGGTTCCCATGCCCGGCTCCCGCACCACCGCGGCGCGCCCGCCGTAAATCACGTGTTTCAGGGGTTTGAGATTATTGTCGAGGAACTTCTG
>JAJFHM010000184.1 GCA_021775625.1 Hyphomicrobiales bacterium
GAAGCACAAGGTCACATTGACCATGGTGCCGGCCTGCGTGAGTGTGCGGCAGGCCTTGAGACCGTCCCAGGTCAGCGGTACCTTGATGGTGACGTTGTCGGCGATCTTGGCCAGCGTGCGGCCCTCGGTGACCATGTCGTCTGCGTCGGTGGCCGCCACCTCGGCACTCACGGGTCCATCGACGATGGCGCAGATTTCCTTGACGACCTCCTTGAAGTCGCGGCCGGCCTTGGCGATAAGCGTCGGGTTTGTGGTCACCCCGTCGAGCAGGCCGGTCTCGGCCAGATCCCGGATCTCATCCACGTCGGCGGTGTCTACGAAGAATTTCATATGCGTCCTCGATCAGTTGCGTCTGAGTTTAGCCGGCGGCGGTTTCGCAGAGGTTTACAAACGCGCCGAACTCGACATTGGTATAAGGCATAATGCGCCGTGATTCTCCAAATTCCGATGGCCGAACGGTCGTGCAGGTGCTGCTGCCTTATGCGCTGAGCGGGGCCTATTCCTACGTCCAACCGCAAGGCATGGATCTGGAACCCGGCCATTATGTGCGCGTGCCATTGGGACCGCGCCAGGCGGTCGGCGTTGTTTGGGATGTGGCAAACGACGAAGGAGGAGCCGAGATAGAGCCGTCTAAACTGCGGCCGGTGGCGGAAGTCTACCCGGCGCCGCCGATGCCGGCTTTGCACCGCCGCTTCATCGACTGGGTGGCGAATTATTCCGTGAGCCTTCCAGGCTCCGTCCTGCGCATGTGCCTGCGCGTGCCCGAAGCGCTGGGCCATCCGAAGTCGGCGACCGGCTACCGGCGCGGCGGGCCGGAACCGAAGCGCGTCACGCCACAGCGCGCCCGGGTGCTCGATTGTGCCGACGACCACCTTGCCTGGAGCGTCAGCGATCTGGCGGAGATGGCCGGTGTCACGACCAGCGTGGTGCGCGGGCTGGTGCAGGCGGGTACGTTGTTGCCTGAGCAGTTGCCGCCGTTCAGGCCGTTTGCGAAACCCGATCTGGCGGCAGGAGCCGTAAAGCTTTCCGGTGAACAGCAAAAAGCCGCACAAATGTTGCGGGCAATGGTGGCGGCGCGGACCTTTTCCGTCGCCCTGCTCGACGGAGTGACCGGGTCCGGCAAGACGGAAGTTTATCTCGAAGCAGTAGCGGCCACGGTCGCGGCGGGCAAGCAGGTGCTCATCTTGTTGCCGGAAATTGCCCTCACCGCGCAGTTTCTGGCGCGCATCGAAGTGCGGTTCGGGACGGCGCCGGCGGAATGGCACTCTGCGGTGCGGCCGCGTGAACGCGAGCGGGTGTGGCGGGCGGTGGCGAGTGGCGAGGCCTCTATCGTGGTGGGCGCGCGCTCTGCACTGTTTCTCCCCTTCGCCAATCCCGGGCTGATCGTCGTCGATGAAGAGCACGAAACCGCCTACAAGCAGGAGGACGGCGTGATTTATCACGCCCGTGACATGGCCATCGTCTATGGCTCGCTGGGTGGGTTTCCGGTGGTGCTTGCGTCTGCGACACCGTCGCTTGAATCCTACCAGAACGCCATTACGGGGCGCTACGAGCACGTCATCCTGCGGGCCCGGCACGGTGCCGCGGTGTTGCCGGAAATTGTGCCGATCGACATGCGGGCAGAGCACCCACCCGCGGGCACGTGGCTCTCCGAGCCTCTGCATGCGGCCATCACCGAGACGCTCGAGGCCAGGGGCCAGGTGCTGCTCTATCTCAATCGCCGCGGTTATGCGCCGCTCACATTATGCCGAACCTGCGGCCACCGGATCGAGTGTCCCGATTGTGAGGCCTGGCTGGTCGAACACCGCTTCCGCCGGCAACTGGTGTGTCATCATTGCGGCCACGCAGATGCGATCCCGACCGAATGCCCGGCGTGCGGCAACGAGAACACCCTGGTGGCCTGCGGTCCCGGTGTCGAGCGGCTCGCCGATGAGGTGAAGGAGAAATATCCCCAGGCCCGCATGGTCATCCTGTCGAGCGATCTGGTGCGCGGGCAGGGCCTGCGCGATGCGGTGCACGAGATTGCCGACGGCAAGCACGACATCGTTATCGGAACCCAGCTTGTGGCCAAGGGTCACCACTTTCCGGGCCTCACCCTGGTCGGTGTGGTGGATGGCGACATCGGCCTCAACAATGGCGATCTGCGGGCAGCCGAACGCACGTTTCAGGTGTTGTGCCAGGTCTCCGGGCGCGCTGGCCGGGGAAGTGTGGCGGGGCGGGCCTTAATCCAGACCTATCGTCCCGATCACGAATTGATCAGCGCGCTGGTCGCCGGTGACCGTGAGCAGTTCTACACGCAAGAACTGGCGGCCCGCGAAAATGCGAAGCTGCCGCCCTGCGGCCGGCTGGCGAGCCTGATCGTCTCGGGCGCCAAACAAAATGTGCTGAACGATTTTATCAGGCGGCTCGCCCGCGCCGTGCCCGCCACCGAGCTGGCAACAGTACTGGGACCGGCACCGGCGCCGCTTGCCCTCATTCGCGGCCGCCACCGCGTCCGTTTCCTGGTCAAGTCGGCGAAAGACTTCAACATGCAAAACTTCTGCCGCGCCTGGCTCGCCGGCGTCGATGTTCCCGCATCCGTCAGGGTCAGTGTCGACATCGATCCCTATAGTTTTATGTAACCGCTAAGTCTGTGCTAGGGTACTTGCTGATCGAAAGGCTGTGTGACCGCGACAATCCGGACACAGTCTTTTGGTTGCAAGGGTGTAAGCCCTGTGTTAGAGGGAACGCGGCCGAAGGGGATCGACCAAAAAAGCCTGTCCTTCAAGGCAAGAAAACTAAGAAATATCAAAGGGTTGGCGTTTCTTTGTCTGTAAAGACGGGCCGTCCTGGTATTGTGCTGGAGAGTGGGGAAATTGGCGGCTCAAGAATCCACCGTTGAAGGCGTGTCAGGCCGTTATGCGACGGCGCTGTTTGAACTCGCGCTGGAGGCAAAATCTCTCGACGAGGTCGGTTCCGATCTCGACGGCTTTCAGGCCATGCTGGATGACAGCGCCGATCTGTTAAGGCTCGTGCGCTCTCCGGTGTTCTCTGCAAATGATCAAAACCGGGCCGTCCGGGCGGTTGTCGACAAAGCCGGCATTGGCGGCTTGGCATCGAATTTTATCGGGCTGGTGGCGAAAAACCGCCGGCTTTTTGCGGTTTCGGACATGATCCGGGACTACCGGAAACTCCTGGCCGCGCACCGCGGTGAGGTCACTGCTGAAGTGACTTCGGCGGAGAAACTCTCCGACGCACAGGTAACAGCGCTCAAAGCGGCGCTGAAAGAGAAAGTTGGACGCGACGTGCTGCTTGATGCACAGGTTGATCCTGCACTTTTGGGCGGTCTTGTGGTGAAGGTCGGCAGTCGAATGATCGATACTTCCCTGAGAACCAAATTGAACAATCTTAAAATTGCCATGAAAGAGGTTGGCTGATGGACATCCGGGCCGCGGAAATTTCCGCAATCCTCAAGGACCAGATCAAGAATTTTGGACAGGAAGCGGAAGTTTCCGAAATCG
>JAJFHM010000185.1 GCA_021775625.1 Hyphomicrobiales bacterium
GTTCCAACGCTTCTCGACGACGCCGACATTCCCGAGGTGATCGTTTCCGAACTCTATCTCAATTCCGATGCAACCGATTTGACGACCGCCGATGAGGCCCTGAATCAGAGCCCCAAGGTGGCAGAGGCTGCTCAATCCCCAGCTGTTTCGGCCGATGCGCGGACGGATGAAGCGGTGGAGAATGGTGCATCACTTGAGCCGGTCGTAATCGCCTCGCAAACAGTGTTGGCCCCGGCTGCCAAGCAAGCGCCCGTGGCAGAGGAAGACGAAACACAGGCCCCCGAAGCTGCTGAGCCCGAAGTCGGGGATCCCGCATCGAAAGTTGAAACTGACGCTGAAACTCCAATGATCGTAGAGGCGGAGCAATCGGGCGAGGTGTTGCGTGTGACATTTCCGTTTGCTCAGGCAACAGCTGCTGCCGTATTCCGTCGCGCGGACCACCTGTGGCTGGTATTCGACAGCAGTCAGCCAATGGTACTGGACGCGATTGAGCGCACAAAAAGCGCATTTTTCAGCACAGTGGAGAGCTTAAGTTCCGGTGATACCCACGTGATCCGTTTCCGTTTGAAGGGGAACACCGTTTCGTCGGCCGCAGCAGACGCCGACAGCTGGATATTGTCGCTGGGCAGGGTCGTGGTCACACCCACCGCCCCGGTATCGCTCAGGCGGGGCGTGCGTTCGGACGGTCGGGCCAAAGTCACCGTACAATTCGCAAACAACTCGAAGGTGCACAAGGTCAGAGATCCTGATGTTGGCGACAACCTGATAGTTGTGACAGGTTTCGGTCCGCAGCGCGGGATGGTGTCACCCAATAATTTCGTCGAGTTTTCAGTCCTGCAGACCTCTCATGGGCTGGCCGTGCGCCCCCTGGCGGACGACATCAGGGTTCGATTGCACAAGGACGAAGTGCTGATCACCCGAAGCGGAGGTCTAACATTGTCGTCAAGCCGCATGAGCGGCCTAAATGACGTGAGATCGAGCGTTGTCGACAGCTCGCGCCTGAGTTTTATCGATTATGAAACGTGGGCTCGCGGGGGCACGGTGGAATTCATGACACAATCCAGTCTTCTGGAAAATGCCATTGCCGCACTTGAGCCGTCTCAAACGCTCGGGCCGCGGCTTGAGCTGGCACGGCTTTATCTTGCAAACGATTTGGGTGTGGAAGCCATCGGGCAGCTGAACCGAATCGCTGAGACGGATCCGGAATTGAAGGCGGAACCGGTGTTTGCCGCAATGCGCGGAATTGCCAATGCCTTGATGCACCGCTCGAAGCAGGCCCGCCAGGATCTTTCAAGCTTTGGATTGCGCGATGATCCGCATGCATCGTTGTGGCGCGGAATTGTGGCGGTGCAGGAGCGCAAATGGAGCGATGCTGTGGCCAATTTTCGCAAAGGGGAGTATGCGATCAGCGAATACCCGCCCGCCGCGCAGGTGCGGTTTCGGGTGGCGGCACTCCGTGCGGCTGTGGAAGCGAACGATTATGCAACAGCAGATCTGCACCATCGGTTGATGCCGAAACTGGATCTTCCGGCTAAGACTTCCGGCGAGATCAGCGTGCTCCATGGCAGGCTGCTCGATGGGCTCGGGCGCTCGATTGAGGCCTTTGATGTTCTCGAAGGCGCACTGACGATCGGCGACCGCAAGGCGGAAGCAGAGGCTCTGTTTCACCATGCCCGGTTGGGGCAGAAACTCGACAGACTCGAACGCGCTCAGGTACGGGAAAAACTGGAGACCCTTGCCGCTATTTGGCGTGGCGACGATCTTGAACTCAAAACGCTTCGCCTGCTCGCCCAGTTCTACGTCGAAGATGACGACTATCGCAAAGCCTTGCAGGTAATGAAGGTTGCGGTCACGAGCTATCCGCGGGCCGATCTGGCCACGATCATTCACGACGACATGACGTCGCTTTTTGAGGGCCTTTATCTCGACGGCAAGGCCGATCTGGTCAAGCCGATCGAAGCGCTGGCGCTTTACTACGAATACCGCGAACTGACACCGGTTGGACGCCGCGGCGATGAAATGATTCGCAAGCTGGCGGACCGGCTGATTACAGTTGATCTCCTCGAGCAGGCGGTCGAAATCCTTACTCATCAGGTTGACAAACGCTTGATAGGTGCTGCCCGCGCGCAGGTGGCTTCAAAGCTCGCCATGGTGCATTTGATGAACCGCAAGCCGGGCAAAGCCCTGGCGGCCATCAGAAGAACCCGCCAGGCCGTCTTGCCGCAACATATAAAGTCGCAGCGCCGTCTGATCGAAGCCCGTGCACTGTCCGAACTCGGACGCACCGACGCTGCTGTAGATCTCCTGGCCCATATCGACGGTGAGGATGCCTTGCGGCAGAGGGCGGAGGCCTACTGGTCTGGTGAAAGATGGCAAATGGCCGGCGAGACGTTTGAACTCATTCTGGGCGAGACAGCGCAAAAGACCAAAAGTCTGTCTGGAGCGCAGCGTGTCGACGTACTGCGGTCGGCGATCTCATTCGTGCTGTCGGACGACAAGATCGGGCTGGACAGACTGCGTCAGAGATTTGACGCCAAAATGGCGGGCACGCCGGATGAAAGTGCGTTCAAGGTTGTAACCCGGACTATCAATCGCGATTCCATCTCGTTTCGCAATCTGGCAAAGGAAATTGCTACGGTTGATACGCTCGAAACGTTCCTGAGCAGGTTCAAGGAGACATTTGACGCCGCTGCGATGGACCCTGCGACCTCCGTGCAATAGCGCTAGATGTGGACTCTCATATGAACATGAAACTCAACATACCCGAGGCTCAATGCTTGCACGGCCAGGACGTGGGCCGCTCCAGGCCGGTGGGCAGTGTTGTCGCATTGTCACCGCAGGCAATTTCCAGCTGAGGCGCTGTCCAGCCCTTGGACTTTGACAAATCAACGCCTTCAACGCGCATCAGGAATGTATAGGATCCCTCGAAGTTGGTTGCCGAAAGACTGCTTCCCGCGAAGTTGGCCCGCGAAACATTGGCGTAGCGGAAAGTGGCGTTGTCCAGCTTCGTCGCGCTGAGATCCACTCGTGAGAGTTCTGCCTTGCTGAAGTCGACGCCGGTCAGATCTGCGCCGGAAAACGTCGAGCGGTTGAGCTCGGAAAATGAGAAATTCGCGTTCACGGCGGTGGTGCCGTCAAATTTGGCCCGCAGGCCCTGGACTTTGCGCAAGTTTGCACCTGCAAGATTGGAGTCGCGCAAACTTATGCGCGTCACATTGGCGCGAAACAGATCCGCGTTGGTAAGTGTGGCTCCGGTCAAATCGGTTGCACTCAGGTTGGACCAGTCCATCTTGCTGTCTGACAGATCGGCGTTCATCATGACCTTGCGCGACTTGTCGCACTCAGACCAAACAACACCTGGAGCGGGTTTGTCGCCACAGCCGGCCATGGCTGTGGACGGACTGAGCGCCAAAATCATCCCCGCCGAAATCATGCATCCAACGCTACGAATGTGCACCGAAATCATCCCTACCTGATATCTATCCCCAAACTCGACCATCCCTTGTTGTGCCCAACTGATCATGCCGATCACAAGATGGTCAACCCTGTATGTTGATATGTGGCGTGATGAGCGCGGTATCAAGTGCGGGCCATGACGCTTCAACGGGAATAGGGCAAGCGGAATCGAAGGTCTAGAGCACTTTCCGATCATATTGAATCATCTGATGGCGCCAAATCGATTCGCCCGGCAAGGCGCGGTGCGTAAGTCACGATGCGGTGCATCGGGCAAGCGCCGGCAACGTGGCCGGAGGACCGATTTGGCCCACCGGAAGGCGCGAAAACCCGGTCAAAGCGATTCCATATGAACGTGAAACGATCTAGCTGCCGACGAAGCTCTTGATCAGGCTACCCGTCACCAGAGCCCAGCCATCGACAAGCACGAAAAACACCAGCTTGAAGGGGAGCGAGATGATGATCGGAGGCAGCATCATCATCCCCATCGACATCAGCACCGAGGCAACCACCATGTCGATGACGATGAACGGTACAAACAGGAGAAATCCAATTTCAAATGCCCGCCGCAACTCCGAGATCATGAATGCGGGAACAAGAACGGTGAGGGGTACGGCTGCTTCCTCTTCCGGCCGCTCCGTTTTTGACAGATCGACAAACATGGTGAGGTCCTTTTCACGGACATGGCTCATCATGAATGCATGAAACGGTTGCGAGGCGCGGTCGAAAGCTTCGCCGAGCTCGATTTGTTCGTTGACCAGTGGAGAGACGCCGTCGTCATAGGCCTTGGTGAACACCGGAGCCATGACGAAGGCGGTGAGAAACAGCGCCAGCGAAATGATCACGGCGTTCGGCGGTGATTGCTGAACGCCCATGGCCGTGCGGAGCAATGACAGCACAACCACAATGCGCGTGAACGAGGTCACCATAACGAGGATCGAGGGTGCGAGGCTCAATATGGTGACGAGCGCGATAATCTGCACGGCACGCTCGGTGATCGAGGTGCCTTCGCTCAGATTTATCGATATGTCCTGCGCAATTGCCGACGTACCGGCGCCGATCAGAGCGACGGCGGCAGCCAAGAGTGCAATTGCGTATGTGGACGTTTTTGCCGAAGCCCTTGTGGGCGTCATCTATCCTCCCCAGGGCGCACATTAAGGTTGGCGGGTTCCCGCGTTGTTCCTTCGTGTGACACTTCCCTGGGTGGTTCCGGCGGCGGCATGCCATCGGGTGCGGCCCGATTGGCGACCTGACGTTCGGGTTCTTGATGACCCTCCATGTCATGTGCCGGTTCGTTGCGTCCTCCTCTGCCGGGAGGATTGTAGTCGCTGCGTTCGGCGAAGCGGCGCTGGGCTTCGCGAAATCTGCCTTCGGATGGCGGCCAAGGCCGGGCCGGTGCAGCAGGCCGCGGTGCGTCCTCCGCTGCCCTGCGCGGCACCATTTCAGGCCGTGGTTGTGGTTCTTCTGCGGGGACCGGTTCGGGCTCGGGGCTTGCCGGTGGTGCGGGTGCAGCTGTCGGCTCCATGGCGGGCGCTGGTTCGGCAACCGGAGCTTCGGCGGCTTGCGCCGCTGCAGGCGTTACCGGTTGCTCCACGACAGGCTCGAGCGCGGCTTCCTGTACGATGGCCTGGACAACGGGGGGCCGTTCAACGGGGGGCTGCTCAACGGGAGACTGCGCAACGGGAGACTGCGCAACGGGAGACTGGGCAACGGGAGACTCGGCCAGCACGGGTTCGGAGGGAACCGGATCCGCTGTAATGGCGGCTTGGGCGCCCGGCCGCATTTCAAATCCCGGCCCACCGGTGCCTGTATCGCGGGCTGCGGCAGAGAGCGTTGGCTCGTGCTTTGTGATGTTGGTTTCGACCACCACATCCTGCGGGCCGCCGATCATGACCAGATGTTCAACAGCGTCCCTGCGAATCAGGACCAGCCGCCGGCTCCTGTCCACGACCGCTGCTTCGACAATGCCCAGGCGGCTGCCGCGCCTGCCTTTGCCGCCGCCGACACCGAGCTTCTGGATGACCCAGAATAGTATGCCTATGAGTATCAGGACGATCAGCAGCGCTAAGCCGAATGTCCAGTACTGCTCCAAATCCAATTCCATTGGCCTCGTCCTAATCGTACCGTCGGCGGCAATCGTGGCGCACTGGGCACAATTTGCCCACCTGATGCCTAACGAATGGTTAACCGCCGCAGAATACCGCGCTTTTCGTAGTTAACATATTCTTACCAGAGTTAAGGAATTTTTTACCATTAATTCAGCACACTGCGTGAAACGCTGGATGGCGGGACAACTTGTGCCTGGCGGTCTCCAGAAGGGGGTGGCTGGTACGCTACAAGTTTGGAGACGGCATGTCTGTATCCGATCTGCCAATGTTCGACGTTTTGCGTTCCAAGATGAAGTGGCATCAGGCCCGCCAGAGGGTGCTTGCAGAGAATGTGGCGAATGCCGATACGCCTGGCTATCAGGCGCGCGAGCTCAAATCGCTTGAGTTTGGCTCGATGCTGGCATCGTCTTCGCTTTCGCCTGTCGAAACGCGCACCACCAATTCAAACCACATCAAGGCCAGCTCCAGTGCGGATCTGAACAGCGGCTTTCGCGGAAAAGATGACAGCGACTTCGACACCACCCCGTCGGGTAATTCCGTCGTGCTCGAAGAACAGATGATGAAAGTCGCCCAAAATCAAATGGATTATCAGGCGGCCACGACGCTCTATGCAAAATCTGTCGGCCTGTTGCGAATCGCTCTGGGCAAGGGCCAGTGATGATCCACGAAAGGGTTAAGTTGATATGGAATTGATGAAATCACTGATGATCGCCGCCTCAGGCCTGAAGGCGCAAAGCGGCCGGATGCGAATCATTGCGGAGAATCTCGCGAACGCCAACTCGACTGCGAGAACACCGGACGGCAATCCGTACCGCCGTAAGATGGTCACCTTTGAAAACGTGTTCAATCGGGAACTGGGCGCTCACACGGTTCATCCCGGGCGGGTGACTTTCGACCAAACCGATTTCACCACACGTCATGAGCCTGGCCACCCGGCGGCCGACGCCAACGGGTATGTCAAAACTCCGAACGTCAATACTTTGGTGGAAATGATGGATATGCGCCAGGCTCAGCGCAGTTATGAAGCCAACCTCAATGTGATTCGCTCGGCGCGCGGGATGGCGATGCGCACGCTCGACATCCTGCGGTCATAGTGCGCGTAACCGCCTGATCAGGGAAGCAACGTCATGTCAATATCTGCAACCGCTGCCGCTCAAGCCTATGCGGCCATCGCCAAAAACGCCGGGACCGCGGCCAAAGCCACGCCGGCGTCCATCGACGCTCAGGCCACCGGCTTCGGCGACCTGCTCAAGGAGGCGATGACGTCGGTTACCGAGGCCGGCAAGGCAACCGATCAAACAGCGCTGTCACAAGTCGCCGGCAAAGCCGACATGGTTGATGTTGTCACGGCAGTGACGGAAACCGAATTGGCGGTGCAAACCCTTGTCACGGTGCGTGACAGGGTGATCTCCGCCTATCAAGAAGTGATGCGCATGCCGATCTAGGCGGATGCACTCAAGAGACAAGATATGACCGGCGCCGAAGTACTGGATATTGCCCGCGAAGGCATTTGGACCCTGCTCAAGGTGTCGGGACCGCTGATGCTCGCGGGCCTCGGCGTTGGGGTCGCCATCGCACTGGTGCAGGCGCTGACCCAAATTCAGGAGATGACCCTGGTCTTTGTGCCAAAGATTTTCGTTATCTTCTTGACGATGCTGCTTTTGCTACCGTTCATGGCGCAGTCGCTGGAGACCTACATGATGCTCATTATGGATCATGTGGTGAACGGATGAACTCCATAATGATTCTCCACAGGCCCTAGGCCGTGACGATCACTTTTTCCGTCCAGAGTGCATTTGTATTCATCCTGGTTTTTGCGCGCATGGGCGCGATGGTGATGGCGATGCCGGCGCTTGGTGACGGGCATGTGCCGGCCCGCATCCGGTTGATCTTCGCGCTGGTGCTGACTTTCGTCATGATGCCGGTGGTGCGGGACGCTTACGGAACAATTCCAACTGCTTTCGGCAGCGTTTTGATTGCCATGTTGTCGGAACTTGTCATCGGTGCGTTTCTGGGGCTTCTGGCGCGGATGCTGACCGGTGCCATTCAAGTGGCAGGCACGGCCATCGCGTTTCAATCTGGCCTCGCATTCGCTCAGAATGTGGACCCGACCCAGGGAACGCAAGGCGCCATTATCGGCACGTTTCTGGCGCTTCTCGCCACCACTTTGATCTTTTCTCTCGACCTTCACTTTCTGCTGCTGGCAGCAGTCCGGGACAGCTATGATTTATTCGAGCCAGGCGGTGTCCTGCCGTTTGGCGACTTCGCCGAAATGGCCGTCCATATCGTTTCGGGAGCGTTTCGTGTCGGGCTGCAACTGGCGGCGCCGTTTCTGGTGTTCGGTCTGGTGTTCTATATGGGCCTGGGCGTTCTCTCCCGCCTGATGCCGCAGCTGCAGGTGTTTTTCCTGGCCATGCCGGCCAACATTCTGTTCGGTTTCTTGTTGCTGGCCATGCTGCTCAGCTCAATGATGCTTTGGTATCTCGACTATTTCGAGCAGAGCATGATGCCCTTCCTGAAATAGGATCGACGACAGTGGCCGACGACCAGACCGAAGATTCAGAAAAGACTGAGGAACCCACTCAGAAACGTCTCGAAGACGCGCACAAGAAGGGCGACGTTCCAAAGAGCCAGGAAGTCAACACCTGGTTCATGATTGTCGGCGCTACGTTGATGATCCTGATCTTTGCCAACGGCATGGCGCGAGATCTCACCACCACCTTCCGGGGCTTTCTCTCGCAGCCGCACCTGATCCCGACGGACGGGGAGAACATCCTTCTGCTTTATAACGACCTGGGAAACCTGGTCCTGGGCGCATTGGCGGCGCCTTTCCTGGTTCTGGTGCTGTTCGCGATTGCCGGAAACCTGGTGCAGCACAGGCCGGTGCTGAGCGGTGAGCAACTCAAGCCGAAGTTTTCGAAGATATCCCTGATTGCGGGTTGGAAAAGATTGTTCTCCAGCACCAGCCTTGTCAATTTCGCCAAGGGCATCGCGAAGTTCGTCATCGTCGGCGTCATCATGTTCTATATCGCCTGGCCCGAGCGGGACCGGCTCGACAACATGATCGGCTCGGACGTTGGAATGCTGCTGATCATTGTGAAAGACCTGACGATCAAGATGCTCGGCGGGGTGATTGCCATTCTGACGGTCATCGCAGGCCTCGACTTCATCTATCAGCGCCAGAAATGGAACCAGAAACAGCGCATGAGCATGAAGGAAATACGCGACGAGCATAAGCAGATGGAAGGCGATCCGACGATCAAGGCCAAGCTGCGGCAAATTCGTGCCGAGCGGGGGCGAAAGCGCATGATGGCCGCGGTGCCGGAAGCAACAGTGGTGATCACCAACCCGACGCACTTTGCCGTGGCGCTCAAATATGAAATGGGCATGGCAGCGCCCTTGTGCGTCGCCAAAGGCGTGGACGGCATTGCCTTCCGGATCAGGCAGGTGGCGGAGGAGAACGGCATTCCGGTGATCGAAAATCCGCCCCTGGCGCGCGGTCTTCACAGCACCGTCGAAATTGATGACGAGATCCCCGAAGAACATTACAAGGCGGTGGCGCAGGTCATCAGTTACGTGATGAAGCTCAGAACACGGGTGCGCTCCAGCAAAAGCCAGTCCGGCTAGAGCGGGATGTGCATCGCAAGCGGACATAATCGTGTACCATCGCAGGGAAGCGCGAATCAGTTGCGTTGTGGAAGCATCTAACCTGTGAATAGGGCTGGCATGTGAGCGTGGATCACGACCGAATGGATTTGGTGCCGGCGAAGGCTGTTCAGAGGGGAAACTTGGCGCTTGCGCTGTTTCTGGCGCTCATGCTGGCGATTACCGCCGGGGCGTTTGCCTATTCCACGCGTGATCTCACGCCTTCCTGGGTGCTGGTTCTGCTTGGCATCTTCGCGACACTTGGTCTGCTCACCCTGTTCGGCGTTGTCGCGGGGTTTGTGCATGTCGGCTGGCGGCGCCGCGAGAACGCACTTTTCGATGCGATGTTTGACGCATTCCCCGATGCCTGTGCGGTTACCGACGCCAGGGGTCGTGTCGTGTTCGCCAACACGATCTATCGCAGCCTTGCCAATGGCGGCGGTGGAGGGCGGCTGCAAAATGTCGAGAACCTCTATGCCGGTTATCCGGCGATTGCCGACAATGTTTACCGGCTCTCGCAGGCCATGCGGGACGGGCTCGCGGCTGAGGAAGAACTCCGGCTGATGCCCGACAGTTCCGCGCCGGGTTCTCACGAGGGCGAGATCGCCTGGCTCAACGTCTCCGTTGCACCGCTCGATCCCGCTGCCGGCCGCGCCCGTACCCTGTGGCGAGTGCGCGATGTGACACAAGAACGGTTGGAGCAGGAGGGTGCGTTCCAGCAATTGCAGCATATCATCGATTATCTCGATCATTCGCCGGCGGGCTTCTTCTCTGCGGATGCAGCCGGGAACATACAATATATCAACGCAACGCTCGCGGACCGGCTGGGGCTGGATCTCACCAAGACCACAAACGGCGTGCTCAAGTTGAATGATATCGTCCAGGAGGATGGCGCCCGGGTGATGGGGTCCATTGAACCTGTGCCTGGCGGTGCGCACGAGGAATCTCTCGACGTCGATTTCGTCACCAGCGATGGCAAGGCGGTTCCCGCGCGCGTGCTGCATCGGGTATCTTTCGACGCGGATGGCAATCCCGGCGCTTCCCGGTCGCTGGTGCTCGACCGGTCGCCGGGGTCCGATGCGGCCGAGACAGCGCAATCATCGGAAGTGCGTTTGGCACGGTTCTTCAAGAATGCGCCCATCGGCATCGCCATCCTGGCAAGAGACGGCAAGATCCGTGATGCCAATGGCGCCTTTGCCCGGGCCATCGGCCATGCTTCGGCGCGCGGCAAGCAAGTGCTGGACATGATCAACGATACCGCGCGCGCGGATGTCGAAAAGGCGCTGGAAGCCGCCTGGGAAGGGCATGTTGGGGTTCCCGGCGTGGAGGTCATGCTGGCCGAGGACGGGTCGCGCTCCGGGCAGTTTTATGTGAGCCGCATCGATGATGAGAGTGAGGAGGGGGCGAGCCTCATTGTCTATGCCATCGACACGACGACCCATCGCGCGCTCGAACTGCAATTCGCGCAAAGCCAGAAGATGAACGCAGTCGGCCAACTCGCCGGCGGCGTGGCGCACGACTTTAACAATGTCCTGACAGCGGTTATCGGTTTCTCTGACCTGTTGCTGGCCCGTCACCGTCCAACGGATCCGTCCTTCCAGGACATCATGAACATCAAGCAGAATGCCAACCGGGCGGCCAACCTGGTGCGCCAGCTGCTGGCGTTCTCGCGGCGCCAGACGCTGCGCCCTGAGGTCATGTCGATGACCGACGTGCTGGCGGACCTTGGTAATCTTCTGGGCCGGCTGCTGGGCGAAAAGACCGAACTCAAAGTGGTGCACGGGCGCGAGCTGTGGAAGGTCAAGGTCGACCTCAACCAGTTCGAGCAGGTGGTCATCAACCTCTCGGTCAATGCGCGCGATGCCATGCCGGACGGCGGCTCGCTTTCGGTGCGCACGGCGAACGTGACGGCGGAAGAAGCCCGTGGCGTCCGTCCGGGCGTTATGCCGGAAGGCGAGTACGTTCTGTGCGAGATTGCCGATACCGGTACCGGTATGCCGAAGGAGTTGCTGGAGAAAATCTACGAGCCCTTCTTCACCACGAAAGAAGTGGGCAAGGGAACCGGCCTTGGGCTGTCTACGGTTTACGGCATCATCAAACAGACCGGCGGTTACATATTTGCCGAATCCGAAGTCGGCAAAGGAACCACATTCTCCATCTACCTGCCGCGCCATATTGAAGTGCCTGGTGCGGAAACGGAAACCAAGAAGGCGGAGGAAAAGGCTGAAGCGAAGCCGAAGGACCTGACCGGTCACGGTACGATCCTGCTTGTCGAAGACGAGGAGGCGGTGCGGGCATTCGCATCGCGCGCACTTTCATCGCGCGGTTATACGGTGATTTCAGCGGACACCGGCGAGGCGGCGTTGACGGTTCTGGACGAACATGATGGCGAGCTGGATCTGGTGATTTCGGACGTGGTGATGCCGGAGATGGATGGACCGACGCTTCTGAAGGAGCTGCGCAAACGCGGTATCACCACCAAGTTCATTTTTATCTCGGGCTATGCCGAAGATGCCTTCAAGAAGAACCTCGATGCGGATCAGAAATTTGCGTTCCTGCCCAAGCCGTTCAGCCTGAAACAACTGGCTGAAACCGTGAAGACCGTGCTCGACGAATAATCAATTTCGTCGGCGGCCCATGCGGTCGGTGAACGCCTCGATATGGGCCGGGCCGATGCCGCAGCATCCACCGACGATAGACGCGCCAAGGTCAACCCATTCACTTGCATTGGCGGCGAACACGTCCGGCTCGATCTGATCGACGAATGCCCAGGTGGGCCGCTCCCAGTACCCGGCATTGGGATAGGCGCCAATGGCGCCGTCATAATGTTTGCGAAGGATTTCGACGGCACCGCGTGTGACGTTGAGGTCGGAGTGCATCATCAATGCAGCCGAACCGCCGCGTGACATGGCCTGTTCCACGACCTGGCCGAAGGGCTCATAAGGGCGGGCAGTGTCGCCGTGTTCCTGACTTTCCTCGACACCGTGCATTATGGCGCCGCTTTGCCTGTCTTCCAGGCAACTGATGCCGACCCACACCGGAACGCCCAAGCCGGCTGTTTCTTCAACCGCTGCGAAAACCACGTCGGGAGGGGAAGCCAGGGTCTCGAGGATCAAAAGGTCGGCGCCATTGTCGACCAGTATGCGGGCCTGCTCCGCAAAGCTCGGCCGCAATTCGTCGGCACTCATGCGCTGCCAGCTGCCGAACGGTGAAACCGACCCGGCGATCCACACCGGGCGGTCTCCGGCATGGCTGTCACGCGCTTCGGTGGCGAATTTCATGGCGCGCTGGTTCCAGTCAAACGTCTTGTCGCCGAGGCCGGCCAGATTGAGTGCGTGCCGTGCTGTGGAATAGCTGTTGGCGGTGATCACGTCGGCGCCTGCCGCAATGTAACTGCGGTGCACTTCGCGGACCAGTTCGGGATGGGTTTCCAGCGCATTGCCGCACCAGATCTCGTTGTGCATGGGCGCGCCAAGGCGTTCCAGTTCGGTGCCGATAGCGCCGTCCAGAACGATCAGTTCGCCGGCGGACAATTTTGCTGCGAGAGTGTTGGCGGTCATGTCTGTGTGTCTCTTACGTGCGACCATACTATCGGTTTCCGCATGCGATGACGCAAGTTTAAAGGGGCCTTCAAGTGAAACATGGCCGGATTGTGCTGGAGTTGCGGGGCACAAAAAAACCGCAGGTCCGATACCGGACCCGCGGCCTTTTATCGGGAAGCGGCGGTTGGATCAAACCGAACGCCGCTCCAGTGTTCTGCGATCAGCTTTCGCCCGGAACCCAGGCTTTCCAGATTGCTTCGTTCTGTGACATCCATTCACGAACGACTTCGTCAAGCTTCCGCTTTTTGACGTCGACCTGATAGATCATTTTCGCCTGCTCGGAATTGGTCAGGTTCATGTTCTTGATCAGCTGTGCGACGCGGGGGTGTTCTTTGACGAAATCAGGATTGGCGTAGTTGAACGTGATGTCCTGGGCCCAGTCGGATGCGGGCCATGCTTCAGCCGAATAATCCGGCAGCTTGATTTCGACAAGATCAAGTGCGGCGTGGATCCAGTGCGGCTCCCATGTATAGGCGAGAAAGGGTTCTCCACGCTTGTAGCTGGCTTGCATTTCGGCCCAGTGAGCGGCCTCTGATCCGAGTTCGACCGGGTGATAGTCAAGCTTGAGAGCGGCGATCCGCTCTGCATCCTTGCATTCCCAGGCTGCAACCGGGCAGGCGATGAGACGGCCTTTGTCGCCGGTTTCAAGCGACTTGAACACTTCTTTGTACTTGTTCAGGTCTTCCCAGGTTTTGAGATCGGGCGCCGAGGCCTTGATGCCGCGGGCTTCGTCGCCTTCGATGACGTAGCGCGGAACATAATATCCGCTTTCGCCAACGACGCCGACTTCGCCAAGATAGGCGATGGAGCCGTCACCGCCCCATTTCTTGATGAACTTTTCTTTGGTGGTCGAGTAGGTGGGCCAGCTTTCACAGGCATACTGGAAATCGCCGGCGCGCAGAGCCTCGGCGACCGCGGGGCCTGAAGGTATGGTGACGCGCTTCACCTTGTAGCCCCAATCGGCAATGATAAACTCGATCAGCCGGCAGGTTACGACGCCGCCGGTCCAGTCGGGATCAGGAGCTTTCAAGAGCTTGCCTGCCGCCTGGGCGGTTGTCGGCGTAAAGCTCGCCATCGCCGAGATGGCAATCGCAAGTGATGCGCCTGTAAGTTGTTTTAACAGTTTCATTCCGGTTTCTCCCTATTTCATTCGATCGTATCTTTAATGGCTTATCGATCGAAATCTCAGATGCGTCTATTTATACTCATAATTTAAGCATGTCGATGACGCGCCTGCATAGAGCTTATCGGATCAATGTGACCCGCAAACCGGTCAAAAACGACCTCTGGGCGCGTTTTTTCCGCCGCCTCAATCGAGCCCCAGTGCCTTGCGCTGCGTGGCGCTCCAGGCCTGGGACAGCCGGTCCAGTATGATGGCCAGCAAGACGATGCCGGTGCCGGCCAACAGGCCTTTCCCGGTGTTGGCGGTGTTGAGGGCATCGAACACCTGGTGGCCAAGTCCCCGCCCGCCAATCAACGGGGTGATCACCTGCATGGCCAGCGCCATCATCACCGCCTGATTGAGCCCCAGCATGATCGATGGCAGCGCCATGGGAAGCTTGATCTTGAACAGATCCTGCGCGGTTGAAGATCCAAACGAGGTTGAAACTTCGTTGATCTCCTGCGGCAGTTGCTGAATTCCAAGCGTCGTCAGCCGAACCACCGGCGGTACGGCATAGATCACTGTCGCGATCACGGCGGAGACAATATTGCCACCGAAGAACATCAAGACCGGGATCAGATAGACGAATGCCGGCATGGTCTGCATTGCGTCCAGCAGGGGGCGCAACAGCGTGTCGAATGTCTTGTTGTAGGCGGCAGCCACGCCCAATGGTACGCCGACGGTTACGCAAACCAGAACGCACACGACAATCGTCGCAAGGGTCTCCATGGCGAAGATCCAGACACCGCCGGCGCCGACGAAGAACAGGCACAACATTGCAGCGATGGCAAACCGCCAGCCGACGGAGAGCCAGGCAACGATCCCGAATGCGGCAATGGTGTACCACCACGGCAGCAAAGTGAGAAATTTCACCAGCGGGTTGAGCAGGTAGAGATAGGTGAAGGCGCGTATCGCCTTGGTGATTACGACGAAGGTCGGGTCGACCACGAGCCAGTCGACGGCACGGTCGACGGGACCCCGAAGGGTGAATTTGAGCGCATCGGGATAATCGCCGATCGCTGTCACATGCTGATCGAACAGCAGTACTGCATAGAGCAGGGCAAGGCCGGTCACAAGGAAGGCGTGTTGCGTTACCCAGGCGAATATGCGGCCGGCAAAGTCGGCGCTGAATATTCTGGTGAGCGTGTAGATAACGGTGCCGATGAAACGGGCAAATGCATTTCCGCCTGCTGCAACCACATGCCATATGGCGTTGATGACGCGCTCCACGGCGATGGCTGCAGACTTGCCGTCCCAGCTTTGCGGCAGAAACCGGAACTCCAGCTGTCCCGGACCCAGTGCGGGCTTTGTGACCTTTCCGCTCATGGCATAACTCAGGCGGTCGAAAATAATGGCCATGAAGACGATGCTGAGGCCACCTTCAAGCGACCAGCCGACATTGAGCTGCCGCAGGGCCTGCCAGACTTCATCGCCGAGGCCGCCGGCGCCGATAAATGTCGCCAGCACGACCAGTCCCAACGCCATCATCACGGTTTGATTGATGCCCAGCATGATGGAGGGCAGGGCCAGGGGTATCTGCACCTTGTAGAGGGTCTGCAGGCGCGTGCTGCCAAATGACTTTGCGGCTTCCATGGTGTTGTCGGGCACCTGTCTGATGCCAAGATTGGTGAGCCGGACCATGGGCGGCATTGCGTAGATCATGGTGGCCAGAATGGCTGGCGCTCCGCCGATACCGAAGAAGAAGATCGCTGGAATGAGATAGACGAATGACGGCATGGTCTGCATGGTGTCGAGCACCGGCCGGACGATGGCTTCGACAGTGTCGTTCTGCGAGCACAGGATGCCCAAACCGACACCGAAGATGACGGAAAGTAAAACCGACATGCCCATAAGGGCCAATGTCGACATGGCGGGATCCCACATGTCCATGGAGCCCCAGAAACAGACTCCGATGATGCTCAATAGCGCCAGGCGCAGACCGCCGAATGCGAGGGATGGAAGCGCGAAGCCCAGAACGATAAAGACCCAGGGTTTGAACAACAGGAACTCGTCGAGCCACTCAAGACCACCTTCTATGACGGCGGCGAATTTTCGCGTGGCTTCCTGATAATTGTCCTTCAGCCACTGTTCGGCGACATTGATCCAATCGATGATGAGAAATTTTTCTGTGATCGCGGCCGGGAGCTTTGTCTGCTCGGACATCTGCATGGCGATTATGATTGAAACTGCAAGGCCGAGTGCCACGCCGCCGGGCAGGACCCATTTCTCAGGGATGCCGAGGGGGCCGGTGTTTTGTGACTGGTGTTCGACCGCGCTCATATTGTTGATCTCTTTGTTTCACCCCTGCACTGTGAAACAGATTAGGTCATGAACTCATAAATAACACCCATTGTGTTTGGTCAGGAGGGTTTGCCTGCAGGCGGGCCCTTCAGGCCAAACCCTCCGGGCGCAACGGATTTGTGCTGCGCGTGCGTTGCAAAGGTTTGAAAACCGGACGGTATCCGGCATCTTTGCGCCTGCTCTCAACGCAAATCCGTCAGCGCACACTGGGTGCTGTTTATGAGTTCATGACCTAACGAAACTGCGATGTGCGCACAATGTGCCAGCAATCTGCGGCTTGTGTAGGCAGGCCATTTCGTGGCTAACTGGCACCGCATGGTGATGTTGCAGTTGACGGCGTCATTGGTGGGGACAAAAGGGGAGTGCGCATGGCACGCCAGGCCAAAATCGTTTGCGAAAATGTCTGGAAAGTGTTCGGGGCCAATCCCGAGCGGACGCTGAGAGACCTTGACCGCTCGTTGTCGCGCGCGGAGGTGCTGGAACAGACCGGGCATGTCATCGCCGTGAAAGATGTTTCCTTCAAAGTCCAGGAAGGCGAGACATTTGTGGTCATGGGGCTGTCGGGCAGTGGCAAGTCCACCCTGGTGCGCTGCATTTCACGCCTGATTGACCCGACCGACGGCTCGGTCATCATCTCAGGCGAGGACATCACCAAGCTGTCGCATAACAAGCTTACCGATCTTCGCCGCCACAAGATGTCGATGGTGTTCCAGCATTTCGGCCTGTTTCCTCACCGCAAGGTCATCGACAATGTGGCCTACGGGCTCGAGATTCGCGGCGAAGCAAGGGCCTCGCGGCATGAAAAAGCCATGCAGGTGATCGAGCTGGTCGGTCTCGGCGGCTGGGACAGTCATTACCCGCGCGAATTGTCCGGCGGCATGCAGCAGCGCGTCGGGCTGGCGCGGGCCATGGCGGTCGACCCGGAGATCATGCTGTTCGATGAGCCGTTCAGTGCGCTCGATCCTTTGATCCGGCGTGAAATGCAGGACGAGCTTTTGCGCATCCAGGCGCAGGTCCAAAAGACCATGGTGTTCATCACCCATGATTTCCTGGAAGCCATCAAGATGGGCGACCACATCGCCATCATGAAGGACGGTGCGATTTCGCAGATCGGCACGCCGGAGGAACTGGTCGCCAATCCGGCTGACGATTATGTGCGCAAGTTCACCGAAGATGTTCCGCGCTACAAGGTGTTGAGTGCCGGCAAGGTGATGCGCAAGCCGGAAAATCAGTTGTCGAACGGCACCACCGTCAAGACCGCGCGCACGGCAATCGCCAAGATGGATGGCAAGACCGCCTTTATCACCAACTCCAAGGGCATCTTCGAGGGTGCCGTGCGGGCAAGCGACCTGAAACGCACCACGGCGGCCACCGCCAAGGTCAGCAGTTGCGTGGATGCCCAAATTCTAGCGGTCAGCGCGTCGACCAAACTTGAAGACCTGATCAATGCCGCGGCGCATCACGATGCGCCGCTTGCCGTGGTTGACGACAATAACAAGCTGGTCGGAGAGATCGACCGCGCCATCATCATGGAAGCCATGACGTCAAGTTAGGACGGCATTCCAGGCCGCCTGTCACTGAGGAGGATCACCATGTTGGACAAGCCTTCCGCACTCCCTGAAATGGAGCTGCCGTTGTCTGCGGATCCACAGCGCTCGTTCACCTTGTCGTCGGGGTATTACACGGATCCCGCAGTCTACGAACGCGAAAAAGGTGCGATTTTCTACCGCTCCTGGCAGTATGTCGCGCACCGGGCCAGCTTCGCCCAGCCCGGCGATTACGTTACTTTGAGGATCTGCGATCAGAACGTCTTCGTCATCCGCGGCGAGGATGGCGAACTGCGCGGCTTCTACAATGTCTGCCGGCACCGGGCGCATGAGCTTCTGCAGGGCCAGGGAAACGTTGCAAGCGTTATCACCTGTCCCTATCACGCCTGGACCTATGAGAAAGACGGCCGCCTGCGCGGCGCGCCCAATTCAGGTGCGCGGCCCGGCTTCGACAAATGCGCATTCGGATTGCGTCAGGTTCGGGTGGAGGAATTTCTCGGGTTCGTCTTCGTCAATCTGGATGACGCGGCCGAAAGCCTTGCCGCCCAGGCCGGTGATCTGGCGGATGACATCCGCGCGCGCGTGCCCTTTATCGATGACCTGAATTCCAGCGGAACCAGAATTGCCGATGCCCGCATCAAGGCCGGCTGGAAGGTCGTCGTCGACAATTATGTGGAGTGCTACCACTGCAACCACGCGCACCCGGCATTTGCATCGCTGATTTGCATGGATGCCTATCAACTTGACACGTTCGGTATCTGGTCGCGGCAACTCGGTGACGAGATCCGGATCGAAAACGATGCCTATCCGGTCGATCCCGATGACGGCTTTCAGGGCTCTGCGTTCTGGTTCCTGTGGCCCAATATCACCTTCAACGTGCTTCCCGGCGGCAATGATCTTTCCGTGTTTTCAGTGCGGCCGGTTGCCCACGATATGTGCGATTTCGACGGCGATGTTTTCACCGCCGACGGCGTCGACCGCGCAGCGCGGCGGGAGTATGGCGCCAACGTGCTCGGCCCGGAAGACACGGCATTGTGCGAATCGGTCCAACGCGGCCTGCGCTCCATGGGCTATGACCAGGGGCCGATCATCATCGATCCCGAACATGCCGGAACAAGCGAGCAGGCGATCCATCATTTTCACCGTCTGGTGCAGGCAGCTCTGGCGGAGTAATACCGGGGCTGTTCATCGCACGCCCGAGTGCATCTCCCGATCCGGGATATTTCAAATCAAAGGACCTTTGACCCATGAAGACGTTGGCTGAGCTTTCGGATGACCTCGCCCATGGCCGCACCACCAGCCGGGCGCTGGTTGAACACTGCCTTGCCGCCATCGATGACAGCGACGGCGAAGGCGCACGCGTCTTTTTGCAAGTCGACCGGGAAGGCGCGCTCGCGACAGCGGACTATATGGACGGCCTGCGCGCACGGGGGGCAGCACCCTCCGCCTTTGCCGGCATACCCATATCGGTCAAGGACCTGTTCGATGTGGCAGGCCAGGTGACGACTGCCGGGTCAAAGGTGCTGCAAGGGTCCGATCCCGCAGAATTCGATGCGCCGACCATTGCACGGGTGAGAGCGGCCGGCTTCGTCATCATGGGGCGCACCAATATGACCGAGTTCGCCTATTCCGGCGTCGGCATCAATCCGCATTACGGAACGCCCGCCAATCCTTACGACCGCGCCACGGGGCGCATCCCCGGCGGCTCGTCTTCGGGATCGGCGGTTTCGGTCGCCGATGGCATGGCGGCAGTGACGCTCGGCACCGATACCGGCGGGTCGTGCCGGATCCCGGCTGCCGTCAACGGCATTGTCGGCTACAAACCGTCCGCCCACAGGGTGCCGCTGGAAGGTGCCTATCCGCTGTCGGCGTCGCTCGATTCGATCGGGCCGCTCGGCAATTCCGTGCGCTGTTGTGCTGCAGTCGATGCCATCATGGCGCGCGACTGGGACGGGCATGTGCCAACCCGCGATGTCAGGGGCCTGCGCCTCGGCGTCCTGAAGACCATTGCCCTGAACGACCTGGACGCGCACGTGGGCTCCGATTTCGAAACCTCCCTGTCGGCCCTGTCGGCGGCGGGCGCGGTTCTGAGCGACATTGAAATTCCGGAGCTGAACGGGATTGGCGCGCTCAACACCAAGGGTGGACTGAGTGCGGCGGAAGCCTTCGCCTTTCATCGCGAGCAGATTACCGCCCAAGGGGATGATTACGATCAACGCGTGCGCCAGCGCATCGCGGCGGGTGCTGAACAATCGGCGTATGAGTATCTCGATATTCTCAAAGCCCGTGATGACATCACCGCTGCGGCCGATGCGGTGACGGTGGACTATGACGCGGTCGTGATGCCGTCTTGCGCCATCATTGCGCCGGCGATTGCGGATTTTGCCGAACTTGACGATTACCTGCGGCTCAATTTCCTGTTGTTGCGCAACACGGCCATGGGCAATTTTCTCGACCGCTGCGCCATTTCCCTGCCAATGCACAAGCCAGGCTCAGCCCCCACCGGCTTTATGCTCATGGGCGCATGGGATGAAGACGAAGCGTTGTTTTCGTCCGCAGCGGCGGTGGAAGCGGTGCTGGGGGCAAGACGGTCCGCGTAGAACATTGGGGGATGAATGCGATTTTTTTGCCCCTTGTGACGTGAATCACAAGTGAATGCCCAGCCGGCCTCTATCTTAAGTCACAGAGGGCGCGGCCGATCCCCTAATATCGTGACCGCTATCACAATCGCATTGAGTTGGGATTTCTAACCCTGAGACCCGCATACTGTACTCAATCACACAGGGGATCGGTCGCGCCTGACTCTTATGCGGGCCGCATTGTGAGGGGCCGCAGTAGTTTTCCACCTTCCATGTCGAGTATTTGCGAATCGTCTTCGCACGGCCGCGAAAGCGCGCTGCGCGTACACCATCTAAAATAGCCCTGAATGAGCGAAGGTAACCGCCGTGGATAAGTCAATTTGCGACGGAACACGAAGAGAACATAGACGGTTATACGTAGACATTTCCGTTAGTTACGAATTTTCTTGTCAATGAGAACAAAAGTGGTACATATGAGCACAAGATTGCAACGGCGTAACCCATGTGAAATAAGGAGCGGGCCCCATGGCACAGAATTCTCTCCGCGTGATCGAGAACGACAATATGGACAAA
>JAJFHM010000186.1 GCA_021775625.1 Hyphomicrobiales bacterium
TGGCCCGCAACATGCAGGCACGCGAGCATCGATGGTTCTACCTGGGCGTGCTTGCGCTGTTCATCGGCGTGACGGTTTGGAAATATATGCGCCATGGAGCAATACAGAAAGCTGCCTGCGCGCTCGTGGCTGCTGTGCATCTTGGTCTCGTGCTTGGATCAGGGGCGCTTGGTCGACCTTTCACGCATCCCTGCAGCAGGAAGCACATTGCTGCCACCGCGCCCGTTCCGGCACTTTTGCACACAACCCATCAGCGCATCACGATGGCATGGGCCCTCGTCTTCGCCATATTGATCCCGACCCAGATCCTTGTCGCCCAGGGCGTGTTCGGCCCGTTTGTCATGGGCAAGCTGCTGCCGGTCGCTTTGATCGGCGCGGGACTGGTGCTGTCAGATGGATATTTCGACCGTGCGGTCAGGCGCAGCGGGCCTTGAGGGCCCACGTCTTCTTGGCGCTGTAAGACGCGCTGTCGGGCGTTAGTTTCGCTTTCTGGCCATTGGCGCAGGCAAAATGAGACAGCGACGAGGTCATGACCTCGACAGATGCATCTTTGTCTTTTTTGGTATCGCGCAGCGGTCGCTTGGGACGGCGGACGGACACGTCATAGCCGGCAAAACTCGATTGATACTTGAACGTCACATTGTAGCGCTGACCATTGAACTGGACAGGTTCCGTATGCTCGACGCCACTGGTCGCAGTCGTCCCGTAGACGCTGCCGGTCGACGTCTTGCAGCCGCCGAAGCCGACCGCTATGAAACCGAACAAACAGATGCAAGCCACGTTACGCATGATGTTTCCCTGCCAGTGGGCTCTGATTAGGACTTGCCAGGATTGCGGTCAATCACTCTTTGGAAACCATCACTGGAGATCTCCGCCACGGCGTAACAATGGCCGCAGAAGTAACCAAATTTCAAACCTATCAACTTAAAGTCGCCGCAAGCACCTTGCGACCAAACGATCGCAGACCAAAAGTGTTGAGGCGTAGATGCATATTCTCATGGCTCTCGTGGGAGCAATCGGGACTTTGGCCTTCATTTGCTATCGGATCAGCCTTCTCAAACAGGGTGTCGAGGACGTTGTCGACACGGTCGAACGCGCAGCAGGCGCCTGGCGGCGTCACAAGTTCCGCAGCAAGGCCGAACGCCCGCCGCTGGAAACCGAAGATGATCCGCGCGCCGCAGCAGCAGCCCTCGCCGTCGTCATCATGGAATCGGCAGCCGCACTCAGCGCGGACAACGAAGCTGCGCTCAAGCATGAATTTGCAACCGTCATGGGCGTTGAAGACAGTGCAGACCTTCTCGCGTATGCACGCTGGATCACAAAGGATGTGGTTGATCCGAACACCGTGACAAGCCGCATCGCTGATCTGCTCAATGCGGAGTTGGGCCCCCGGCAAAAACACGACCTTGTCGAAATGCTGGGCCGGCTGTCGAACGGCGATCCAATCCAGGTACAGGCGCTGGGGCATCTCAAGTCTAAAATCGGACTGCAATCCTGAACCCGAAGCACCTGGAGCAGGATCTTTTTGCATGGAATCATGCTCTAAGTCTGGACATTCCACCCGATAAACGCCATATTTTGTGATAGAATCACATTCCAATCACAAATAATGCGCGCGATGATGGATCCGGAACACGCAAAACTCGCCTCCAAGTTTACCCTCGACAGCAGTTTCATGTTTGAAGGCCTTGAGCCGGAACTGCTCGAACCGTTGGTCACCGCCGCGTCCTGGAAGTCACTCCGGCCGGGTGAAATGCTGTTCAACGAAGGCGATCCTTCAAACGGCTTTTACGGTGTTCTTGAGGGTTTGTTGAAGGTTGGCGTCAACGCGGAAGATGGACACCAGCGGCTGATCGCGATCCTCGGACCGGGCGATATCGTCGGCGAAATGGGCATGGTCGACGGCATGGCCCGCTCAGCCGACGTGCTGGCGCTGAGGGCCAGCGAACTTGCCTTCATCCGAAAAGATGACTTTGAGCGCATCGCGGAGGAAAACCCCCAGATTTACCGTCACATTCTGCGTGCAATCTCGATCCGTCTAAGACGCACCAATGAGGCCGGCTCCGCCCGCTCACTGCTGCCGCTGGAAGGCCGTTTGGCGCGCGCCCTGGTTGGCCTCGCTGACCGGTTCGGCAACACTTTGCCGGACGGACGTACTCTTATCCGGTACAAGATTACACAAAGCGATATCGGGAATATGTGTGGAGCGGCGCGCGAGAATGTTAATCGTCAGTTCGCCGAATGGCGCCGCAAGGGGTTGTTGAGCAAAATCAGCGGCTATTACTGCCTGCACAGCAAGTCTGAATTCGACGCACTGGCAGATTTCAACGCACTTTGATCAGCTTTTGCGCCCTCTCCGGAAGTTTCTGGCGGCCTGCAATGCGGTCTTAATAGCCCGCATAGGCCGGTGCAAACAGGATCAGGGCGAACGGGAAAGCAAACATCACGGTTGCTGTGCCGACGACCATCGCGCCGATTACGTTGTCCAGAATATTTGATTTGGTTTGTGTCATCGTTCCATCCTTCGTTAGTTACCAGATAGTAAATCCGCCCACACAAAAAAGTGATAAACATCACACATTGACTGGTTTTCGTTCTCCGCCACTGGTTCCGCCATTATTTTCGGCCTGAGCAGAGGCATCAGCTTATCTAACGTGAGGTGGGTGCGATTTCCGTCGAACGGACGCACGGGCGCAGCCGGAGCGCGGGCCGGTTGGCGCAGAAATCAATTAAACACTGGAAATACAGCACGTTGAGACGTGTGCCGGAGTCAAACTGTCAGCATCACCAGGGCAGTTGCTCACCGCTCGCATGCCAGAATGTGCCCGTCTCATCGAGACCCAGTCGGTCGATCTGGGCAACCAGCCCACGCGCCGCCGCATCGGGGAGAACATCGCCTGCCCCGCCGGTGAGTTCCGTCTGCACAAAGCCCGGATGAAGCAAAAACACCGCAATTCCGCGCGGTTTGAGATCGATGGAAAGATTGACGCCAGCCATGTTCACCGCCGTCTTTGACATGCGGTAGCCATAGTTGCCGCCATGCCCATTGTCTCCCAAAGACCCTACCCGGCTGGACACAATGGCAACCTTGGAGCCTTCATGCAGGTTGTCCAGCAAGGCCGTCACCACCCGCAGGGGCCCAAGCGTGTTGACCTCGAACTGTTTGCGGATACGGGAGAAATCCAGGTCATCCAGGGTTTCCCGGGTCAGCATGCCCGCATTGTGCACCAGATTGTCTATTTTCCGGTCTTTCAGCGCGTACTGCAAAGGCGCCTGGCAGGCGTCATAGCCAACGTCAATGCTGGTGCGGACTTCAACACCGATCTGTTCCAGTTCCGGACTGGTGTTTCGGCAAACCGCGACAACGTTGTCGCCCCGTGCCGCGTAAAGCCGCGTCATCTCAAGCCCGATGCCCCGGTTTGCCCCAATCACCA
>JAJFHM010000187.1 GCA_021775625.1 Hyphomicrobiales bacterium
CTGTGGCGTCGATCCGGCAAGCCACATCGTCTTCAATCAGTCGCAGGTAAAGGAACATGCGGAACTCGCCTGGATCTTCAACTGCGTGGCGCGCATGGGTTGGCTCAACCGCATGACCCAGTTCAAGGAAAAGGCCGGCAAGCACAAGGAAAATGCTTCCGTTGGGCTGTTCGCCTATCCGGCCTTGATGGCGGCTGACATTCTGGCCTATCGCGCCACCCACGTGCCGGTCGGCGATGATCAAAAGCAGCATCTGGAACTGTCTCGGGATATTGCGCAGAAATTCAACGCCGATTTCGAAGCGTCGATCAAGGAGTTGGGTTTCGACGAGGGCTTCTTTCCGTTGCCGGAGCCGTTGATTGCAGGGCCGGCCACGCGGGTTATGTCGTTCCGCGACGGCAGGAACAAGATGTCCAAGTCCGACCCGTCCGACATGTCGCGCATCAACCTGACCGACGATGCGGACGCCATCGCCAAGAAGATCCGCAAGGCCAAGACCGACCCGGAGCCGTTGCCGCTCGATACCGACGGCTTCGAAGGCCGCCCCGAGGCGGAAAACCTTGTTGGCATCTACGCAGCGCTCGCAGGCACCACGCCCTCGGATGTTCTCAAAACCCATGGTGGCAGCCAGTTTTCCGCATTCAAGCCGGCGCTGGCGGAACTGGCGGTTGAAAAATTAGGCCCCATCGGCGCTGAGGCGGCCCGGCTCAACGCCGATCCGGGTCACATTGACGGGGTTCTGAAAGACGGAGCGGAACGGGCCCGCGCCATCGCTGAACCCATCATACGGGATGTAAAGCAGATCATCGGCTTTGTCGGCGGTTGACACGGCATAATTCGCCACCATTTGATGTCTATAGTCCGATCTCGGGGCTGCGGCCTTGTTATTCGATCTCTTTAGAATTATTATAAACAATATCCACACAGCAGCACTCTGACGCACGGGAACAACTATGTTCATTCAGACCGAAGCCACACCCAATCCGGCGACTTTGAAGTTCGTACCAGGACAGCAGGTTCTGGCCTCCGGCACCCTCGATTTCCGCTCGATCGAAGATTCTGCGTCTTCTCCGCTGGCCGCGCGGCTGTTCCAGATTGATGGTGTTACCGGTATTTTTCTGGGCTCTGACTTCATCACCGTGACCAAAGACGAGACCGACTGGCAGCACCTGAAGCCCGCGATCCTCGGCGTCATCATGGAGCATTACATTTCCGGCCAGCCCATTGTTATGGGCGACGGCGAGGAAGAAGAAGACGAGTTTTTCGACGAGGCCGATCTCGAGGTTGTCGACACCATCAAGGAATTGCTCGACACCCGGGTGCGCCCGGCAGTGGCGCAGGATGGCGGCGACATCACCTTCCACGGCTACAAGGACGGCGTGGTGTTCCTGCATATGCGCGGCGCCTGTGCCGGCTGCCCGAGTTCCAGCGCCACCCTGAAACACGGCATCGAGAACCTGCTCCGGCACTTCATCCCGGAAGTGGTCGAAGTCCGCCCGGTGATGTAAAACGATCTAGGGGCTTTCCAGCGCCGCCAGCCGCTTCTTGAAGCCGACGGCCGCCATGGCGAAGCCGCCATCGGCGCCATCAATGAAGTGGACATGCTCGCCCTGGCTCATATTGAACACAAGACACGTCATGAGCGCACTGTCCGCGCGATGTGCCCCATAGGCCAGCCGGCCGGAGCCATGCGCGCGCTCGAGATACATCTCGATGTCAAAAGCCTGCGCCGTCGTGACATCGAGGACAGCCCGCAAGACCCCGTCATATTTGCGAAAGTCGGTGTTTGACTTGAGCTCTTCGCGGTAGACGGCACCGTCATAGTCACCGGCTTTCTTGTCGAAAAGCTCACACCAGGCCTGAACCATCGACGTTCCCAACACCCACAGCAGGCTTCGCCAGAAGCCCTTGGCCGGCGCGAGGGCCTTCGCTTCGGCCAGTGCGCCGCGCGGCGGCCAGCGAAACCGCATTGAGGCGCTGTTGGCGGGGGCGGAGTCTTTCAGTCCGTGGCCGAGGATCGATGATATTGCGGATATGGTCTCGCCCAACAGCATGCTTTCGCCTTCACCGGAATTCGAATGACCCTTTACCATCAAGGTCAGCATGCAGCCGTTCTTGGGCCGCAACGGTTCCCACCGGCATGACAGCCCCTCCAGGTCGGGCGCACCCGGGCCATCTTTTTCCTTGAGGGTGAAGGGATTGTCGGAATCTTCCGCCTTGAGCAATGCATCGGCCTGTTCCAGGCCACCGCCGGCGAACATTGCAAGATAGTTGCCGGGACTGAGCGCGTGTTTCCGCACCTGTACATCTGTCCCCTTCGCCCGCAGGTCCGACACCGGTACCGCACCGACACGCAGCTCCAGACCGAACATTTCCGTACACGCGGTCCGCAGTTCGATGAGCGCGTCCGATGCGGCGCCATGGACTGATCCCGGCACAACCAGCGTTCCGCCGTCACCGCCGAACACATAGGGCACTTCAATGGAGCCGCAGGCATTGAGGACAGCGGTGATCGAGGCTGCGCCCGCCATGTTCACATCCTTGTAGCGGCCCTGTTTGATCGCCTCCGTCGAGCCCCTGACGTCGGTGAGCACCACGACCCAGTCGTCGGGGATCGGGGCATAGGCTTCAAATTCGACAAAGTCGTCGAAGTTCTCAAAGGCCGGGAGCTCAGCATAGAACTGTTCGGTCTTCATGGCGCCACTTCGGCGATCGCCTTGAGAAACGGTTCTGCGAAATCCTGCAGCTTGGCCTTGCCGACCCCGAACACTTCGGCGAACTCGGCATCCGATTGCGGCTTGCGGTGCGCCATATCCTGCAGGGACTTGTCGGAGAACACGACAAAAGCCGGCACGCCGCGTTCCTGGGCCAGTTCCAGGCGCAGCGCCTTCAGCGTCTGGAACAAATCCAGATCGCCTTCCGAAAGTTCGGCTTCGACCCCTGACTGCTTCGGCTTGGATGCCCGGGTGGCGCGATGCACCACGTCGGCCCGGTAATGAAACTCCGCCTCGCCCTTGAGCAGGAGCCGCCCCTTCCCGGTGAGCTTCAACCCGCCATAGCCCTGAATGTCGAGCGCCAGGAAATCGCCGGCCACGAGCTGGCGGATGATCGAGCGCCAGGCACCCTTATCGTGATCCGCGCCGACACCGAATGTGGGCAACCGGTCATGCCCGGCGTTGAGAGCTTTTTCGGTTTTCTGGCCCCGCAGCACATCGATGATATGCGCAGCGCCAAACCGTTGTCCGGTCCGCAGGACGGCAGACAGTGCTTTCTGGCCTTCCAGCTTGCCGTCGCTCAGGCTCACCGGATTGAGGCACGTATCGCAGTTTCCGCAAGCCTCGGTCTGCTCGCCGAAATAGCCTAGCAGCGTGCGGCGGCGGCATTCCGGCGCCTCGCAATAGCCGATGAGGGCGTCGAGCCGTTTATGCTCGCGCCGTTTGCGCTCGGGAGTGCTGTCTTCGCCTTCGATGAAAACCCGGCGCATGCGCATATCGTCCAGGCCATAGAGCATGCGGGCTTCCGCTGCAGCACCGTCGCGGCCTGCACGGCCGATTTCCTGGTAATAGGCCTCGATGCTGCCCGGCATGTCGGTGTGAAAGACGAAGCGCACATCCGGCTTGTCGATGCCCATGCCAAACGCAATGGTCGCCGCCATCACGATGCCGGGCTCGGTGAGAAACGCATCCTGGTTACGGGTGCGGACCGCAGCGTCCATGCCGGCATGGTAGGGCAGGCAGCGGACGCCGGCTTCGTTGAGGAACGCCGCGGCCTCCTCGGTCTTCTTGCGCGACAGGCAATAGACGATTCCGCTCTCGCCGTCGTGGTCCTTGAGGAACGCGCCAAGCTGCTGTTTCCAGTTCGATTTCATGTCGACACTCAACTGGATGTTCGGCCGGTCGAAGCCGGAAACGAAGATCTTAGGGCATGCACCCAGGAGTTTGTCGGCGACGTCTTGCCGGGTGACTTCGTCAGCGGTGGCTGTGAAGGCTGCGACCGGCACCTCCGGGAACAGGTCTTTCAACTGCTGCAGTTCTTCATATTCCGGCCGGAACGCCGGGCCCCATTGCGACACGCAATGTGCTTCGTCGACGACGAGGAGCGCCAAGGGCAGATCGCGCAGCGCTTCCAGCATCTGAGCGGTCATCAGGCGCTCCGGCGAAAGATAAAGCAGTTTTGTTTCGCCACCCGCCACGCGCTTCCAGACCGCCACGTTCTGCGTGCGATCCTGCGATGAGTTGATGGTTTCAGCGGCTACCCCTGCGAGCTGGAGGGCGGCCACCTGATCCCGCATCAGGGCAACCAGTGGCGACACCACGATCGTGACCCCGTCAAGCGCCAGAGCGGGGATCTGATAGCACAGCGATTTTCCAGCACCTGTGGGCATGACGGCGAGGACACTTTGGCCGTTCATGATCGCGGCAATGACCGGTTCCTGGTTAAGCCGGTACTCGGAATATCCGAACGTTGCCTTGAGGATCTCCCTGGGCCGCAGATGGATCGCGGCGTCGGTCATGACGCGCCGTCCTGCGTGGTCTCTTCCTCCGGCTCACTCATTGTGTCGATGGTCGCCACCGTCTGCGCCATGGTCGCCGCCTCTGCAAAGCTGCCGCGGTCCTCTTCGGCCGGGCGTTCACTGCGGAGCATGCGGTAGAGGGTAAACATGATCAGGCAGATATGCACCTGCGCTGTGAACATGAACAGCATAGACACGCCACCGGCCTGCATCATCGCCGCAGCAATCAGGGGCCCAACAATAGCGCCGCCGGAAAAGGCCAGCAGGAGGCCACTTGCGGCCTCGACAAATCCGTCTGATTCCACGTGGTCGTTCATATGCGCGGCGCATATGGAATAGAGCGGGAAGGCGAACAGGCCATAGGCCGCGGCCAGGCCCAGGATAACCATGTCGTCGGCGAAAAACCGGCTTGCCAGTGCGAGGCCGAATCCTGCCGCCGCGCCGCCAGCGGCGCCGAACACCAGCACCAGCCTGCGGTCAAACCTGTCTGACGCCTGGCCCATCGGCCATTGCCCAACTGCGCCGGAGATCACCACCAGGCTCATGAAGACCGCAACCGCAGTGACATCGTTATCCGCCCGCTGGGCAAATACCGGTCCGAGCGACCAGAACGCTCCATTGACCAGACCGAGCGCAAAACTTCCGACCACCCCGACCGGTGACATCTTGAGCAGGTGGCGTGGTCTGATGCGCACGGTGTTGAGGGGTTCAGGCGCCGGCGACTTGGTCATCGCCACCGGAACGGCGGCGAGAGAGACCAGAATCGAGGCCAATGCAAACAACGGGAAGTTAAATGGGTCATCCACCGCCGTCAGCATCTGCCCGGCGGTAACAACGGTGAGATTGATGATGGTGTAGACAGAAAACACGAACCCCCTCGTCTCGTTCGTCGCCTTTTCCATCAGCCAGCTTTCGATCACCATATAAAGCCCAGCAAAGCAGAAGCCGGTCAATGCCCGGAACACCCACCATACCTCCGGCAACAAGATCAGGGCATGCGCCAGGGACACCGTGGAGGCGATTGAAACCATGGCCGTGAAGGCCCGGATATGGCCGACTCGGCGGATGGCGTAGGGCGCGAACAGACAGCCGAGCGCAAACCCCAGAAAATAGGACGATCCCAGGATACCGATCTCAAGCGAAGAAAACTCTTCCAGTTGCGCGCGGACCGGAAGAAGGGTGCCTTGAAGACCGTTGCCCAGCAGCAGGATTGCAACGCTCAGCAGCAGCGCCGCGACAGGAGCGAGTGATTTGATCACGGGGCAGGCCTCCGTCAAGCATGCGCTGTTAATGCGCGCACTCTATGGCCGCGGTGGGTGACACGCAATTGCAAATCAGATTTGTCCCCTGGACTGATGATGAGGCCAGATTTATGTGCGCAGGCGGTGAATTGGACTCATGCATTGGCCGGCGCTGGGGCTGTTCGATGCTACTTCAGTCCAATATGGTGTTCTGACTACGGAGAGTTCTGAAAACCGCCACGATTAGGTTGTGCGATACAAACCTATTGCGGCGCAGCAAAAGAGAAGGGGCAGTGTATGTCGGATACCTATCTCGTAGCCGTCGACGGCAGCGAGGGCAGTCTCAGGGCGGTTGAGTTCGCCACGGAGCGTGCGCTGGCAAGCAAGGCAAAGCTCTTGCTTGCTTATGTTATCGAATGGTCACCATACAGTTTTCACACACCGGATGAACTGGCGGAACGCCACAAGCGCCGTGAGGAAGAAATTTCACGCGCCCAGTCCAAGGTGTTGGACCCGCTTGTCGCGGCGGCCAGGGACAAGGGATGTGACGTTGAGGTTTTCGTGCGTCACGGCCACCCGTCACAAACCCTTGTGGAACTTGCGGACGCCAATAAAGCCACGCAGATGTTCATTGGGCGCAAGGGCGATTCCCGCATTGCGACGCTGCTGTTCGGCAGTGTTGCGGGCGCACTGGTCCAGACATCGCCGGTTCCGGTCACCGTCGTACCGTGACGGTCCACTAACAACGAGCTTATCCAAGGGGGGATGTCATGATCCGGTTTTTTGCTACAGCACTTGCTTTTCTGCTGGTCAGCGCCACGGCGCAGGCTGCGGGCATCGATGAAACCATCAATACCGCGACAGCACCGATCGCCGAACTTGTCGGCAAGATCGTGTTTTTCAAGATACCCTTATTCGGCGCTCAACTGCCGCTGGTCGTTCTGTGGCTGGTGGTTGGCGCTGTGTTTTTTACCTTCTACATGCGCTTCATCAACATTCGCGGCTTCCGGCACGCCATCCACCTGGTGCGCGGCGATTATGCCAACCCAAACGACGCCGGCGAGGTCTCGCACTTTCAAGCGCTCGCTACCGCCGTTTCGGGCACCGTTGGCATCGGCAATATCGGTGGCGTTGCCGTCGCGGTGACGGTTGGCGGCCCCGGTGCCACGTTCTGGCTGATCGTGGCGGGGTTCCTCGGCATGTCCACCAAGTTTGTGGAATGCACATTGGGGGTCAAATACCGCAACGAAAACCCGGACGGCTCGGTCTCCGGCGGTCCGATGTATTACATGCGCAAGGGCTTCGCCGACCGCGGTATGGAAGGGTTCGGCAAGTTTGTCGGAACCTTTTATGCGATCGGCATCTTCCTCGGCGCCCTTGGCATCGGCAACATGTTCCAGTCGAACCAGGCCTATGTCCAGCTCAACCATGTGGCTGGTGGCGGTCTTGACGGTCTTGGCTGGCTGGTCGGCCTCATCATGGCTGCTGTGGTCTTCTCGGTTATCATCGGCGGCATCAAGTCGATCGCCCGGGTGACTGAAAAAATCGTGCCGTTCATGGCCGTCTTCTACTGCGTCTTCGCGCTGATCGTCATCTTCATGAACGGCTCGGCGATCCCGCAAGCCGTTGCCAACATTTTCTCCGGCGCATTGACCGGCGAAGGCGTTGCCGGCGGCGCACTTGGTGCCCTGATCATCGGGTTCCAGCGTGCGGTGTTCTCGAATGAAGCCGGTATCGGATCAGCCTCCATCGCGCACTCCGCCGTGCGGACGAATGAACCTGTCACCGAAGGCCTCGTGTCGTTGCTGGAACCGTTCATCGACACCATCGTGATCTGCACGATTACCGCCTTGGTGATTGGCACTGCCGCAGTGGCGGACCCGAATTTTGCCGGCGATGCAAGAGGTATCGCCATGACGTCGGCGGCGTTCGAAAAGGAGATCTCCTGGTTCCCGATCCCGCTTGCCATTGCAGGTGTGCTGTTCGCCTTCTCGACAATGATCTCGTGGTCCTACTACGGTCTCAAGGGTTGGACCTACATGTTCGGTGAAAGCAACGGCGGGCAGACGCTCTACAAACTGATCTTCTGTGCATTTGTTGCCCTCGGTTGCGTCGTGCAACTGGGGCCGATCCTGGATATTTCCGATGCGTTCGTCTTCCTGATCTGCGTGCCGAATATCCTTGGACTGTACTTCCTGGCGCCGGTCGTGAAGGCCGAGCTGGAGTCCTATCTCGCCCGCATAGAAAGTGGCGAGATCAAGAAATACAAACAAGCCTGACCACCACAGGTTTGCGCCGCTTGAGAAGGCCCGGCTCCAAATTGGGGCCGGGCTTTTGCATTCCTGTCTGATTTGTCAGAAGCGAAACAATATTGCCGAATGGCCGACAGGGGCTGGAAACTGCACCGATCCGCGGTAGTTTCGCCAACATTCAAAGCCCTTCAGACCCAGCCCGGAAAATGAGGAAGCCATGGACGTTCTAGACGCAATTCGCACACGCAAGTCGATCCGGGCATTCACCTCTGATCCGGTGCCCAAGGACAGCATCGATGCCATCCTGAAGGCGGCACAGCGCTCGCCCAGCGGCACCAATACACAGCCCTGGCACACCTATGTCTGCACCGGAGCGGTGAAACAGGCGATCACCGATGACGTGCTGGAGATGGTAAAATCCGGCAGCGGCCAGACCTACGATCACTATGACTATTATCCACCGGTCTGGAACGACACCCATCGTGACCGCCGCCGCGGCGTTGGCTGGTCGCTCTATGGCCTGCTCGGCATCGAGAAGGGAGACCGCGAGGCCAGCGGCCGGCAGGGTGCGCGCAACTACCTGTTTTTCGATGCGCCGGTCGGCATTTTTATAACCGTCGACAGCTATCTTGCCCGTGGCAACTGGGCCGATGTGGGCATGTACATTCAAACCGTCATGCTGGCGGCCAAGGGGTTCGGTCTCGAAACCTGTCCGCAGGCCGCCTGGATTCCTTATCAGGAACCGGTGCTGCGCCATCTGGGTGTCCCGGACGGAGAAGATCTGGTGACCGGAATGTGCCTTGGTTACCCGGACCCAACAGCCATCGAGAACACTTTGGTGAGCGATCGTGAGGATCTGGCGAACGTGGTGCACTATTGCGGTTTTGGCTAAGCGCGCGAGTGATTCGCGTTCGACTTGCGTTTTTTGCTTGCGTTTCGCCTCAGCAGTCTCCATATGGTGCTGCAACGGCACGCCAATAAGTTGGATAGGCGTGCCCTCTCAGACTATCAGGTTAGACGACTGCCAATAATGGACTGCCGCCCTTTCCCGACATCTTAGAGACCCTCGCAAGACGTGGCGCACGATTGTGTCCCGTCAAGCGAACTTCCAATGCTTAAACACGGGAAAGGAATCCCACATGACCACGAATGGCACCATTAAGTTTTTCAATCACTCACGCGGCTTTGGTTTTGTTGCGCCGGACGACGGCAGCAAGGATGTGTTCATCCACGCCACCGCACTTGAAGCCGCCGGCATTCCGAGCGTCGATGAAGGCGACAAGATCACCTTCGACGTCGAGGATGATGCACGCGGCCGCGGCAAGCAGGCAACCAACGTTTCGATGGCTCAGTAGTTTCTGCTG
>JAJFHM010000188.1 GCA_021775625.1 Hyphomicrobiales bacterium
CATTTGAATTTACTAGGTAAAATAAATTTTACCCAGAGCTTGACGGTGATCGGCGGTTTCACTAGTTTGCCGCGCAACTTTCTTACGCGTGATCCGGTTAAACGCTGATTCTTCCCCGCAAAGCGGCGAAAAAGCGTGCAATAACAGACCGATCAGATGCGTAGCTCAAGGAGAATTCCGATGCCCGGCCCCACAGCGCCCTCCGCTCCTCCACAGAGCGCGGGCGATATGATTTCGCGCAGCACAGGTCCGTGGACCGTACCGACGCCGACGGCCTGCCTGGTCCTGGCCGACGGTACGGTGATCGAAGGCTTCGGCCTCGGTGCAACCGGGGAAGCGACGGGCGAGGTCTGCTTCAACACCGCCATGACAGGGTATCAGGAGATCCTGACCGACCCGTCCTATGCGGGCCAGATCATCACCTTCACCTTTCCGCACATCGGCAATGTGGGCACCAATCCGGACGACATCGAGACGTTCAATCAGGCCGCTTCCTCCGGCGTCCGCGGCGCGGTGTTCAGGGCCGACATCACCAACCCTTCCAACTACCGCGCCACAAAGCATCTGAACGACTGGCTGGATGCCCGCGGCATTACCGCCATTTGCGGCGTCGACACCCGCGCCCTGACCAACCTCATCCGCGAGCGCGGCATGCCGCATGCAGTCATCGCCCATGCAGCGGACGGCAAATTCGACCATGCACGTATGCAGGCGGACGCCGCCGCCTGGGCCGGCATCGACGGCACCGATTTTGCCATCGAGGTGACCTGCACCCAGCGCCATGAGTGGGATGAAACCAGCTGGGTCTGGAACAAGGGCTATGGCCGCCTGGCTGAAGCCAGGCATCACGTCGTCGCAGTGGACTTCGGCATCAAGCGCAACATCCTGCGCTGCCTGGCGGATCTTGGCTGCCGGGTCACCCTGGTGCCGGCAACATCCAAGGCAGATGATATTCTGGCCATGAACCCGGACGGGATCTTTCTCTCAAACGGTCCGGGCGATCCGGCAGCGACCGGCGCTTATGCGGTGCCCGAGATCCAAAAGCTGGTGGAAAGCGGCAAACCTCTCTTCGGCATCTGCCTTGGCCATCAGATGCTGGCACTGGCGCTCGGTGCGCGCACCATGAAAATGCATCAGGGCCATCACGGCGCCAATCATCCGGTGAAGGACCACACCACCGGCAAGGTGGAAATCACCTCCATGAACCACGGCTTCGCGGTCGACCGGGACAGCCTGCCCGACGGTGTTATCGAGACGCATGTCTCGTTGTTCGACGGCACCAATTGCGGTCTTGCCCTGAAAGACAGGCCGGTGTTTTCGGTACAGTACCACCCGGAAGCATCGCCCGGACCCAAGGACAGCCACTATCTCTTTGCCAGGTTCGTGGAGCTGATCGAGAAGGCCAAGGGCTGACGCGTCAGGTCGCGTCGTCTTCATCCACATCGAGCACGTCGGCGTCCTGTGCCAGCAGCTTTTCAAGCTCCTGTTGCGCCTGCAGGGCACGGGCCTGCAGTTTCTGCTGATCGGTGGAATGCTTGTAATCATCATAAAGCCGCTGGCGGTCATATTGACGAAACGTCTCTATGGCTCTGCGCGCCTCTGATTCCGGAATACCCGAAATCCTGAGCGCTTCCCTGGCAAGCTCGAGCGACGACAAGAAGGTTTCGCGGTGAATGATGCTCACCCCCAGGTCCATCAGCCGGTGCGCATGCTGCCGGTTGCGGGCGCGGGCGATAATCGGCACATTGGGAAAATGCTTGTTCGCCATACGCACTGCCTTCAACGATCCCTCCACATCCGAAATCGTCAGAACCAGGCCGATGGCCTTGTCCATTTGGGCAGCGCGCAGAATATCGAGCCGTGAGGCATCACCGTAAAAGCTCTCGTTGCCAAACCGTTTAACCAGATCCACCTGCTTGGGACTGGCGTCCAGGGCCATGAACTTGATGCCCTTGGCCTTGAGAATACGGGCAATGATCTGCCCGACCCGGCCGAAACCCGCAATCACCACATGGCCCTGCTCGTCCGGCAACATGTCAAAGACGTCGTCCTCGTCCTTGGGGGCAATCTTTTGCAGATAATCGTCGAGCATCAAGAGAAGCGGCGTGGCAATCATCGAGAGCGTGACAACGACCGCCAGGAGCTCGGACAGATCGCGGCCGATCACCCCGGTGCCGGATGCCGCGTTGAACAGCACAAATGCGAATTCTCCACCCTGCGAGATGACGATGGCCAGTCGCCGGGCGCGGGCATGTTCAAGTCCCTGCCAGCGGGCAAGGCCATAAATGACGATGCTTTTCACCGCCAGCAGGCCAACTGTCAAAGCCACAATGGTCAGCGGCTCCGTCTGGATCAGCCGCAAGTTGAGCGACATGCCGATGGCGGTGAAGAACAATCCCAGCAACAAGCCCTGGAATGGCGCAATATTGGCCTGCAGTTCGTGACGGTAATCGGAGTCCGCCAAAAGCGCGCCGGCAATAAACGCCCCAAGTGCTGCCGAGAGGCCCACCGCATTCATCGCAAGCGACACGGCAACCACAGTTAGCAGTGCCGATGCAGTCATGGCTTCCGCCAGGCCGGTTGCAGCGATTAGTGGATAAAGCCGGTGCAACACGAACTTGCCGACCACGACAACGGCGACGATCCCGCCGAGAGCAAGTGCTGCGGCCTTGAGGTCCATGGCGCCTTCGACACTGGCATCGAGCGCGAACAAAGGCACGAAGGCGATCAGCGGAATGGCGGCAAAGTCCTGGAACAGCAAGTTGGCAAATCCCAGCCGTCCATGCCGCGAGGTGAGCTCGCCTTTTTCGTCGAGCACCTGAATGGCAAACGCGGTCGATGACAACGCCAGCGCCGCACCGATGAAAAGCGCTGTCTTGACCGGCTGCCCCAACGCCAGACCAATGCCGAAAATGATGGCCGTGGTAAGCAACATCTGCGATCCGCCGAACCCGAACACCGCTGTGCGCATGCGCCACAACCTGATCGGTTTCAACTCCAGGCCGATAATGAACAACAACATGACCACACCGAACTCCGCGATGTGGACCACTTTTTCAACTTCGTAGAAAGATTCGACCTGACCCAGAACGGACGGCCCGATGAGAATGCCGGCAAACAGATAACCGAGCACAGAGCCGATCCCCAACCGCTTGGCCAAAGGCGCCGCAAACACCGCCGCCGCCAGAAAAAGTGCGATCAGAAACAGGCTCATTCAGTCTCCCTAAGGTGTGATTCTCGTTAGCTTCCCAGTGTACACGCAAACTGTGTCGGTACGAAATCCAACGCTGGCCCGTGGTTGTGCGACACATGCATGCCTCGTGTCCCGCGCCCGACGCGGGACCCGGGGCCATACGCACCGCCTTGTCTTACTGCCCTGGACCCCGGATCAAGTCCGGGGAGCGCCGGCGGGCGCGAGCGAGCGGCCATCACCCCGACCGCTTGACCGCCAGCGCGGCCACACCGGCCCCGACCAGCACGCTGCCGCCAATGCGGTTGACCCATGTCAGGGTCTGCGGCCTCTGAATGGCCGCACGGGCGCGCCCCGCGATCAGCGCGTAGGCTGCAGAATTGAACACCGCCAACGCCAGAAAGCTCGCCTCCATGATCGCCAGTTGAACCAGCAACGGCTCACCGGGCGTGATGAACTGGGGCAGGAAGGCCACGAAAAAAACGATGCTTTTCGGGTTGAGCGCCGTCACCAGGAAGGCGTGGCCGAACATCGCCCGGTCTGACTTGTGGTCCGATGCCGAAGCGTCAACCTGCGCACTCGCATCCGCCATCCACAGCCGCATGCCCAGATAGATGAGATAGGCCGCACCCAGCCATTTCAGCACGGTAAACCAGAAGGCCGATGTCGCCAGCAGCACACCCAGTCCGGCCAGAGAAGCGGTCATGGCGACAAAATCGCCGAGCGCTACACCAGCCACCGTCGGCACCGCGGCCCGCTTTCCCTGCCCCAGCGCATAGGCCACCACCAGCATGATGGTCGGCCCTGGAATGGCCAGCAGCACGAAGGAAGCGAGGCAGAACGCAATCCAGATTTCAAACGGCATGTGAGGTCTCCACGAATGCTCTCTCAATCGTAAAGACAGCTTGACGGCTGCATGTCAACAGCGTCGGCGGCGCACCCTCACCCACCCTTGAAGGAGGGTTTTTCGGCAAACCAGCTTTGCGTCTGCTCATAGGCCCAGGATGCCCGCAGCACGGTTGCATCGTCGAACATGCGGCCGACGATCTGCAAACCCGCAGGCAGGCCCGCCCTGGTGAAGCCGCAGGGGCAGCTTGCAGCGGGTTGCTGGGTCAGATTGAAGGGGAAGCTGAACGGCGTCCAGTTGGTCCACTTGCCGTGCTTATCGTCGGTCGGCGACAAGACGCCTGCCTCAAACGCCGGGATCGGCAAAGTGGGTGTCAGCAGAAGATCATAGTTTTCCATGAAGCCGCGCATGTGAGCGCCCAGGGCGCCACGTTGTTGATTGGCCGTCATGAAATCGCGCAGGGAGAGCTTGGCCCCCTCTTCGACCACCGAGGCGAGCCCCGGATCAAGCAAGGCTTTCTTGTCGTCCGGCAGTTCGCCGAGCAGGTAGGTCGCACCCGCCCACCAGATGGTGCGGAAAATCGGCATGGGATCTTCAAAACCCGGATCGATCTGCTCCACGATCGCGCCAAGATCTTCGAAAACCTTCACCGCATCGGCCACCAGCTTTGCGATCTCAGGGTCCACGTCGACATATCCAAGGGCCGGACTGTAGGCCACCTTGAGCCCCTTGATCCCGTCCTTCAGCCCATCGCGATAATCGCGTGCCTCATGAGGAAGGCTGGTCCAGTCACGCGCATCGGGCTCCGCGGTGACGCTCAGCATCAAGGCCGCGTCCTCCACCGTGCGGGTCATGGGGCCCACATGGGCGACCGTGCCGAACGGACTCAGGGGGTAGGCTGGCACCCGGCCGAAGCTCGGCTTGATGCCATAGACCCCGGTAAAGCCTGCGGGGATGCGGATCGAACCGCCGCCATCGGTGCCGAAGGCCAGCTGCCCCATGCCTGCGGCCAGTGCCGCCGAGGAGCCTCCACTGGAGCCCCCGGGGGTTTTCGACAGATCCCAGGGATTGCGCGTGATACCGGAGACCGGACAGTCGGTGACGCCTTTCCAGCCAAACTCCGGTGTCGTGGTCTTGCCGATGTGGACCGCGCCATGCTCGCGCATGCGCGCCACCGCGGGCGCATCCTCATCCCAGGCCTGATCGGGATCGACGGTTTTCGACCCCCGCAACGTCGGCCAGCCTTTGGTCAGGATAATGTCCTTGACCAGGGTCGGCACGCCATCGGCCTTGCCGCAGGGTGCGCCCTTCTGCCAGCGCGCCTCACTCGCCCGCGCCTCGGCCAGGGCGCTGTCGCCATCGACCACGATAAACGCGTTGGTCAGCTGGTCCTTGTCCTCGATACGCTCGAGTGTTGCCTGGGTGACCTCAACGGGCGAAAAGGCGCCCGAGCTATAGCCTTCGAGCACCTGTGTTGCAGACATCCAGATGAAATCTTCCGACATGGGACCGCAGCCCTCCCCGCTCTTAACGATTGGCGCACCATACGACAGGGGGAGAGAACAGCGCTAGAGCACCTTTCGCACAGTGGCGACTTCGAGGGTCAGCCCGCCACGGGTTTTCCACGAGGTTTCTGCTTCGATTTCGTATCCTCTGGCGAGATAAAACGGCAGGCCGGAGAGCGCTGCACCGATGACAATTTTGTCGAAGCCCGCACTCCGAATGCGTTGCTCCGCACGCGCCAGAAGGGCACTGGCGATGCCGGCCCGCGAGCGCTCGGGCGAAACATAAAGCGCCATCACTTCATTGTCGGTGACCGAGACAAAAGCAACGACGGCGTCGTCCTTATCAATCGCCACCTCGAAGACCTCATTGCCCTCGGCCATGGCCCAGACATAGCCTTGCGGCACGAGCCTGGCGGCCCAGCTCCTGGTTTCCTCAGGCGTGTAGGCGGCCGCGCCAAGCTCCAGAATGGCGCGCCGGTGGACTTCGAGAAGCTGCTCGGCGTCTTCCGGCCGCCCGTCTCGAATGCTGTACTGTGCGGCGTTCATTTATCGTGCGTCCTTAACCGGATTTCACCATGCATCTTGCAGACTTATGCGCAGCGCTTCATAGTTGGCCGAAATCAACACGTCTTCAGAAAAAGGCGGAAGAGTGGGAGTGCGCATACGTGTCTAAGGACAAATCCAAGAAAAGCATCGACATGCTTTATGGCTCCAACCTGGGCGCAAAGTCCTTCATGGGCCTGCCAAGATGCAAGAACCTGAAGAAGCTCGACGCCGACGTGGCCATCATCGGCGCACCCTGCGCTTCGCCCTATAAATCCGTCGGCCCCTATTGCAAGACCGCGCCCGCCGCCATCCGCCAGGCGATGGCGTCGTATGCCGGCGCCATCGATCACATGGATTTTGATCTCGGCGGACCGTTGCTTGGCGACGGCTCGACCAGGGTCGTTGATTGCGGCGACCTTAAGTATGACGTCAAAGACGCCAAGGCCAACCGCAAGCGCATTCGCAGGGCGATCAAACGGATCGTCAAGAAAGGCGCCGTACCGATCGTCATGGGGGGTGACGACTCGATTCCGATCCCCGTCTTCCAGGCGCTCAAGGGACGCGGCCCCTTCACCATTCTCCAGATCGATGCCCATATCGACTGGCGCGACGAATCCGAAGGCGAACGCCTCGGCCTGTCGAGCACCATGCGGCGCGCGTCCGAAATGCCGCATATCAAACAGATCATCCAAACCGGCCAGCGTGCGGTGGGAAGTGCGCGGCCCGGCGATTATCGCGATGCGGTGGACTGGGGTGTGGAATTCTTCGTTGCCCGTGACGTGCACGCCTACGGCATTGGCCCGGTGCTCGACGCCATCCCGCGCGGCGCCGATGTGCTGATCTCGCTTGACGTTGACGCCTTCGATCCCTCCATCGCGCCAGGCGTGCTGGCGCGCGCGCCCGGCGGCCTGACCTATATGCAGGTCTCGGACCTGATCCACGGCGTCGCCGACAAAGCCCGCATCGCCGGGTTCAACATTATCGAGCTGGTGCCTGAGCTCGACATTGAGGGCCAGGCCGCCATGACGTCTGCACGCACTGTCAGCAATGTCATCGGCGCCCTGTGCCGGCAGGGCTGACACGCAATGAGGAGCAGATGCCAAGGCTGACCCAGGTCCTGTTCGTTACCGTGGTGGGTTGCGCGATGCCCACGGCGGCGGCCGCCGCCGACATCACCGCGGGCCGCGAGCTAGCGCGCCAGCATTGCACGCGCTGCCACATCGTCGGCAACCTCAACACCATGGGCATCGGCTCGACCCCCTCGTTCCAGTACATGGTCAACCACATCAAGGACTTCGACCATCGCTTCTTGACCTTCTACAGCCTGCGCCCGCACCCAGCCTTCGTGCGGATAAAAGGCCTGCCAAAGTTCAACGACATCCCCTCTCCCATCGCCCCCATCCATCTGACCCTGGAAGGCGTCGAGGACATCGCAGCCTTTGCAGCGACGCTGAAGGAGAGGTAAAGTCCCCGGGACGCGCTTCGCCTGTCGCCGCGGATCACTTGACACGGATCAAATTTGCAGCAGTTGTGGTGCAGTAAACTTGCGATCAAAGCGAAACCATTCGGACGGCAACACATGGCATTTGAAGACCTGATTGCGAAAATCAACATCCTCCTGAACGACATGGAGCCCCAGCCTCACGACGCGCATGAGCTGCTGGAGCAGGTCCATCTCGAACTGAACCAGCTCAAGGCGACCGGCCAGCCGTTGCCCGATGATCTGATCCGGCTTGAAAGGCAACTGGAGAAGGAGTTTGAAGCGGTTGCGAAATCCCGCAAATCATAAACCGTCCTGAAACCGGTAGAAACGATTGCGGGCGCCTGTTCCTTTGCAGAGCGGAAAATGGTTGGGTTCACGGCTCGAATCAACCCTCGCCATCGTATCGTCACGAGTTCGATGGACGCTCTGGACCAACGTTTCAGCGGACAGCAGGCGGGACCGGCCGCACCAGACACACCCCCAGACAGCCAGGAATGACCAGCCATGGGCACTCAATGGGACTACCAGATACGCGTTGATCTGGATGATGCATTTGCAAACGTCGCGCGAACTGCGCCGGCCGATCCGTCCATAAAGCCGCTTGCCGACATCCTCCACAGACACGACGCGGAGCTGAAGTGCCAGTTCGACGCATTTGCCGGTTATGTCGCCGAAGCCGAGGCGCACGGCACGGAGCACTACCCGCTGTATGAATGGACCAAAGCCACCATTGAGGATCCGGCGAAAAAGGCCAAATACATCAAATCTTTCACCCTCTATGTCGGCGGCGACGAGGTCTATGCCCGCGACAAGGCGGAAGCGCTCGAAGCCGACCTGAAGCCCCTGGCGGGCGGCGGGATGATCACCCGATTGTCCAAGCACGACACCAATCCTGCAAACAATCCGCAGCCACCGCCGCGCAGCACCTAGAGCAAGTACGAATGATGACATGACTTCACAAAACACACCCGATAACGCCGGTGTCCGGGTCCCCCCGCCGCTGATATTTCTGGGATTTCTGTTGCTCGGGCTCTGGTACGATTCGCCCTGGTTCGACGGCCGCATGGCGCCAACAGGCCTGACCATTGGTGGCGGAATTGTCGCCGCACTCGGGATTGCGCTGATCCTGATCAGTGCACCACGCCACAAGAAGGCGGGTTCCAATGTGGAGCCGTGGAAGCCGACCACCACCATCATCACCACCGGTGTCTATGCCTATTCCCGCAACCCCATATATCTCGGAATGGCGCTGGCCCACGGTGGGCTGGCCCTGTGCGCCGGCAGCATGGCCGCATTCGCCACTTTGGTGCTGAGCATTCTGGTGACCCAAACCTATGTGATTGCCCGCGAAGAGCGCTATCTGGAAGCAAAATTCGGCGCGCCCTACGACGAATACAAGAAACGCGTTCGCCGCTGGATCTGAAGAACACCGCCCTCCCCCGTTCATCTACATGAACGCCAGATGAACAATGCATTCAGGTTTGGTTCCGCTCCCGTGTGTCACTGTGCGCACCATCGAGGAAGCGGAGGATGCACATTGTCATGTTCAGACAGATCCACATTCTGACGATCACACTGGCCGCCCTGTTGCCGCTGCTGGCCGCAGTGGCGATTGCCGCATCGGCACCCAAGGGCATGACCCGTTCGCATGCGGTCGACACCGACCCGACCTGGGGCAAAGGTGATCGCCAGGGCATCCCCCAAACCCTCGCATTTGGAACACACGAAACGTGGCGGAACCTGTCAGAGTAGGCCAGCGCTGATCTCGATTATCAGGTCCTGACACGCCCGGACGCGGGTTGCACCATACTGCCGGCATCAATTTCCGCCCCCCTCTCGGATGCCGGCTTCCCGGACGGTGCTTCCCGCGTCCTACTGTTTCAGCCCAAAACCACAGCACTCATCTGTTGACTGCGTCCTTTTAGTGCTGGCGACTCCTGCTTGGTTGGTGTACGAACCCCGGCAATTTGCTGATGCTGATCCAGCCAAGAAATGCCAAAGCGCACAGACATACAGAGCATTATGATCATCGGCGCCGGGCCAATCGTAATTGGCCAGGCGTGCGAGTTCGATTATTCCGGCACTCAGGCCTGCAAAGCCCTGAAGGCCGAAGGCTATCGAATCATCCTGGTCAACTCCAATCCGGCCACCATCATGACCGATCCGGATCTGGCCCACGCCACATATATTGAGCCAATCACGCCTGAAGTCGTTGCCAAGATCATCGAGCGCGAGCGCCCGGACGCGCTGCTGCCCACAATGGGCGGGCAGACCGCACTGAACACCGCGCTTTCCCTCAACCGCGACGGCGTGTTGGAGCGGTTCGGCGTGCAGATGATCGGCGCCGAAGCGCACGTCATCGACAAGGCGGAAGACCGCGAGTTGTTCCGCATCGCCATGCAGGACATCAAGCTCGATGTTCCGATCGCGCGTCTGGCCAACGCCACAGCACTCAAAGCCGACGACCGGGCGCTGCATGACGAGATGCTGGCGAAAGTCGATCAGAACGGACACAGTGCCGCGGAACGTGAAGCGCAGGCAGCGGCGATCAACGCGGTATGGCGCGAAGGCGACCACGAGCGCAAGGAACGGTATCGCAACAAGGCCATGGGCCAGGCTTTCGAAGCTCTGGTCCACACCGGTCTTCCGGCCATCATCCGCCCGTCCTTTACCCTCGGCGGCACCGGAGGCGGCGCGGCCTTCAACCGCGAGGAATTCTTCCACATCGTCAATGGCGGCCTGGAAGCTTCTCCAACCACGGAAGTGCTGGTCGAGGAATCGGTGCTCGGCTGGAAGGAATTTGAAATGGAGGTCGTCCGCGACAAGGACGACAACTGCATCATCATCTGTTCGATCGAGAACATCGATCCGATGGGCATTCACACCGGCGATTCAATCACCGTCGCCCCTGCATTGACCCTCACCGACAAGGGCTTCCAGCACATGCGCGACGCCTCCATCGCCGTGTTGCGGGAGATCGGCGTCGAGACCGGCGGGTCCAACGTACAGTTCGCGGTCGACCCGGAAGACGGCCGTATGGTGGTCATCGAGATGAATCCGCGCGTGTCGAGATCCTCGGCGCTTGCTTCCAAAGCGACCGGGTTCCCCATCGCCAAGGTGGCAGCCCGCCTCGCCGTCGGCTACACCCTCGATGAGCTCGACAACGACATCACCGGCGGCATCACTCCTGCGTCCTTCGAGCCCACCATCGATTATGTGGTCACCAAAGTGCCGCGCTTTGCGTTCGAGAAGTTTCCCGGCGCCGAACCGGTGCTCACCACCTCCATGAAATCGGTCGGCGAGGCCATGGCGATCGGCCGGACTTTTCAGGAATCCATTCAGAAGGCCTTCCGCTCGCTCGAAACCGGACTGACCGGCTTCAACGAGATCGAAATCGAGGGCATCGGCCAGGATGACGACAAGAACGCGGTGCGCGCCGCATTGGCGGTGCCGACGCCGGATCGGCTGTTGATGGTTGCGCAGGCCCTGCGCCATGGCACGCCTCTCGAACAGATCCATGAGGTCTGCAAGATCGATCCCTGGTTCATCGAACAGATTGACGGCATTGTGCAGACCGAGGCCCGGGTCGCCGAATACGGATTGCCAGACGATGCGTTCAACATGCGCCAGCTCAAGTCGATGGGCTTTTCCGACGCCCGTCTCGCCGAATTGACCGGTGTGGAGACCCTCGACGTCACCGCAAAGCGCCAGGCTCTCGGCGTGCGCCCGGTGTACAAACGCATCGACACCTGCGCCGCCGAATTCGCCACGCCCACGGCTTACATGTATTCAACATATGAGACCGGTCTGTCAGGTGCCGGCGCCGACGAGATTGCGCCGAGCGACAACAAGAAGATCATCATTCTCGGCGGCGGCCCAAACCGCATCGGCCAGGGGATCGAGTTCGACTATTGCTGTTGTCATGCCGCATTCGCCCTTTCGGATGCAGGCTTTGAGACCATTATGATCAACTGCAATCCGGAGACGGTCTCGACCGACTATGACACATCCGACCGGCTTTACTTCGAGCCCCTGACGGCGGAAGACGTGCTGGAAATCATTCACGCCGAGCAGCAAAACGGCGAAGTCCTCGGTGTCATTGTCCAGTTCGGCGGCCAGACCCCGCTCAAGCTTGCCTCCGCCCTGCAAGATGCCGATGTGCCGATCCTCGGCACCTCTCCCGACGCCATCGATCTTGCCGAGGACCGCAACCGCTTCAAGACCCTGCTGCAGGATCTCGACCTCAAGCAGCCGGAAAATGGCATCGCCTACAGCGTCGAACAGGCCAGAGAAGTCGCCGCCGAAATCGGCGTGCCGTTCGTCATCCGCCCGTCTTATGTGCTGGGCGGACGCGCAATGAAAATTGTGCGCGATGACGCGGGCTTCACCGACTATATGGGCTCAACCCTGCTTGAGTTGGTGCCACCGAATGTCTCACGGCGTTTTCCCGGCGACCGGGCCTCACAAATCAACGCGGTCCTGAAAAGCAATCCACTGCTGTTCGACCGCTACCTCTCCGACGCAACGGAAGTCGATGTCGATGCCCTGGCGGACGGAAAAGACGTTTTCGTCTGCGGCATCATGGAACATATCGAAGAGGCTGGCGTTCATTCCGGCGACAGCGCCTGCTCGTTGCCGCCGCATTCGCTTGCGCCTGTGGTTATTGCAGAACTTGAGCGGCAGACTGAAGCCATGGCTATTGCCCTCAATGTTGTCGGCCTGATCAACGTGCAGTTCGCGATCAAGGACGATGAAGTCTACGTGCTGGAGGTCAACCCCCGCGCCAGCCGCACGGTGCCGTTCGTCGCCAAGACCATCGGCCTGCCCATCGCCAAGATCGCAGCTGAAGTCATGGCCGGCAAACCGCTTCGGGCATTTGGCCTCGTGCATAAGCCGATCAACCATGTCGCCGTAAAGGAAGCCGTATTTCCGTTTGCCCGTTTTCCCGGTGTCGATACCCTGCTCGGCCCCGAAATGCGCTCCACTGGAGAAGTCATGGGGCTGGACCACTCCTTCGGGGTCGCATTTGCAAAATCCCAGCTTGGCGCCGGCATGGAGGTGCCGACCTCGGGCACCGCATTCGTGGCCGTCAAGGACACCGACAAACCACGCGTCCTGCCTGCGATCAAGCAGCTCTCGGAACTGGGTTTCAGGATTCTCGCCACCGGCGGCACACAGCGCTTTCTCATTGAACAGGGCATCGATTGCGAACGCATCAACAAAGTGCTTGAGGGCCGTCCCCACATTGTCGATGCCATGAAGAACGGCGATGTCCAGCTGGTGTTCAACACAACCGAGGGATCGAAGGCGCTGATCGACAGCCGTTCGCTGCGCCAGACCGCTCTCCTCAACAAGATTCCCTATTACACCACGCTGTCGGGCGCCATCGCCGCAACCAAGGCGATTGTCGCCTACAAGGCGGGCAGTATTGAAGTCGCACCACTGCAATCCTATGTAGGAGAGTCGCTGGAGACAGCAGCACAATGAGAGTTGCGGATTATCAAGAATGAGCGCATATTACTTTCTGAGCGGTCATTTTTTCATGACATAACAGACATGCTGACCCGGGACGGCGATGAGCTGCACCGGACACTGAAAAACTGAGAACAATTTCGAGAAAATGCAAAAATTTCCGATCACGTCTGAAGGTCACGTCGCCATGCATGAGGAGCTCAAGCGGCTGAAGTCTGTTGAGCGCCCGAAGATCATCAAGGCGATTGCTGAGGCCCGTGAGCACGGCGACCTCTCCGAGAATGCAGAGTATCATGCCGCCAAGGAGCAGCAGGGTCTCAACGAAGGGCGCGTGGCAGAACTTGAAGACCGGTTGAGCCGGGCGGAAGTCATCGATATTAAGAAGCTTTCCGGGGAAACCGTCATTTTCGGCGCCAATGTCAGCCTCATCGATGAAGACACCGAAGACGAAGTTGTCTACCGCATCGTCGGTGAATATGAGGCCGACGCCTCAGCCGGACTGATTTCGATATCCTCGCCGATTGCCCGTGCCCTGATCGGCAAGAGCGAAGGCGACAGCGTCGAAGTCTCAACACCAGGCGGCGGCAAGAGCTACGAAATCACCGGGATTAGCTTTTCCGGCTAGATCGTTTCAATTCTCTGTCAGCGGGATCGCCGCTTCGGCCTTGGAATGCCGCAGCGTCAGCATGGTCTTCACGCTGTCCACATTGGGAAGCGACGTAAGTTCGTTGATCACAAAATCCTGCGCCGAGGCAAGATCCGGCGTTACGCATTTGAGAAGAAAATCGACTTCGCCGCTCAGCATGTAGCATTCACGCACCACCACCAGATCCGCCACCCGTTGCTCGAAAGCGATCAGATCCGCCTCCGCCTGACTGTTCAGCCCAACCATCGCGAACATCGTGACATCGAACCCCAGGCGCTTTTGGTCAAGAACCGCACGATAGCTCCGGATGATGCCCGCCTTCTCCAGCGTTCGCACCCGCCGCAGACACGGTGGCGGAGAAATGCCCGCCCGTCTCGCCAGCTCCACGTTGGTGATGCGGCCATTGCTCTGCAGCTCCCGCAGGATGCGCCAGTCGATATCGTCAAGGGTTATGGATTTCGTCATGGGACGGCAGCCGCAAAGGAATGTTGACGTGGCACAATACTGCGCGAATCGGACTCTGCACGCAACAATCTATCTTACACGAGTAACAATATTTCGCCCATAACATCCCATCCACAGGTTCTCGTCAGCCGCCCCAAGAGCTGGCGATTGCACTTTAATGTGGTTCACGAGTCAGGTTATTGTGCGCGCGAATTCACTGGAAATTCCAAACTCACACCCTAAATGAATCGGCATCATGAGCACCAAACACGCTAAAATACTCATCCTCGGCTCCGGCCCCGCCGGCTACACGGCGGCAATTTATGCAGCCCGCGCCATGCTGGAACCGGTTCTGATACAGGGCATACAGCCCGGCGGTCAGCTCACCATCACAACCGACGTCGAGAATTACCCCGGATTTGCCGACGTCATCCAGGGCCCCTGGCTTATGGAGCAACTGCAGCAGCAGGCGGAGAATGTCGGCACAGAACTGATCCAGGACCATATCGTCGACGTTGATCTCAAGGTACGGCCCTTCACGCTCATCGGAGACAGTGGCGCCCGTTATACCTGCGACAGTCTGGTGAT
>JAJFHM010000189.1 GCA_021775625.1 Hyphomicrobiales bacterium
AATGTATCGCTGACACAGTTAGGCGAAGCCGATCGCTGCCGGGCAGCGGGCAAAACAACAACCATCATAACCAATCGGACAAACCGGAACAGGCGCTATGGGTGAAACTTTCGATCCTCTCAATTTAGTCCTACTGGCCGCGGCCGTCGTGGTTTTCTGGAAGCTGCGCAGCGTTCTCGGGCGTCGCACCGGCCACGAACGCAAACCATTCGATCCGTTCAGCTCCAAAGAAACCACGGAGAAACCGGCCGACGCCAATGGCTCTGGAAACGTTGTTACTCTCCCGGGCCGTAAACCGGCCGACACTCAGATGGATGCGGACGATGATGATCGCCCCCCGATCTGGGAAGGGGTCGCGGAACGCGGGACGCCCCTGGCCAAGACCTTGGAGAAAATTGCCGGCAAGGATGCTGACTTCGATCCGCAGAAGTTCCTTGAAGGTGCCAGGATGGCCTATGACATGATCGTAACCGCATTCGCCATGGGCGATCGCAAAGCGCTCAATTCGCTGCTGTCGAGCGACGTGTTTGAGGGCTTTGATCAGGCAATTGGAGAACGCGAGACCCGCGGCGATGTGGTCGAATCAACGCTTGTCGGAATTGACAAGGCGACGCTGATCGATGGGTCCATGAAAGCCAAGTCTGCCAGCTTGACCGTCAAGTTCATCAGCCAGATCATCTCCGCCACCAAGGACAAGGAAGGCCACATCATTGACGGCGATCCGAACAAGGTGCGCGAAGTCACCGACATCTGGACCTTCATGCGCGATCTGACGTCGCGCGATCCGAACTGGAAACTGGTTGCCACCGAGGCGGCCAACTGATCGTTTTCATGTGCAAGCGACCCGGCGTCCGCCAATGGGCATCATTGATGTGGTGGTGCCTCGCGGTCGCTTTCTGTGTCGTATCAAATCCAGGGCCGGCGGGGTTCGCGATGGCAGCCAGCCTGCAGGCGGTCAGCTTCTCACAGATCTCCGGTTGGAACGACGACGATCACCGTGCTGCGCTTGAGACCTTCTCGCGTTCCTGCACCCGGATGGTCAGACAGAAGCGGTCTCTCAAAGCGCTTGCACGGCGGGTCGACGCGAAAACCGTTCGTGCGGTATGCAGCCGCGCCCTCGAAGTTGCGGGAACTTTGGATCAACCCGCGGCGCGGGATTTTTTCGAGAACAACTTTGCACCCTTCAAGGTCGTCGCCGGCGGCGACAAGGGCCTGTTCACGGGATATTTCGAACCGCAGTTTACCGGCTCCCTAACCCGTTCCCTGACCTACCACGTACCGCTCTACCGCAAGCCGCGGGATTTCAAGCAACCCTATTTGAACCGTCGGCAGATTGAACGCGGAGGGCTCGATGGGCGCGGCCTGGAGCTGGTTTTCCTGAGCAGCCTGGTGGATGCATTTTTCATTCACGTTCAAGGATCGGCCCGGATCGCGTTTGTGGATGGCGGCGTCATGCGGGTGGGGTTTGCCGCAAAGAGCGGCCACCCCTACACCCCCATCGGAAGGGTCCTGATCAAACGCGGTGCATTGCGCCGTGACCAGGTGACCATGCAGTCGATCCGATCCTGGTTGGAGAACAACCCCGGCGATGCCCAGGACATTATGTGGCAAAACGAGTCCTTCATCTTCTTTCGCGAGATGCCCGCCGCCGACCCCGGCCTTGGACCTGTCGGCGCGCAAAGCGTTAATCTTGATGCGCTAAGAAGCATTGCGGTTGACAGGTCCCTGTATTCATATGGCCTGCCGGTTTGGCTCGATACCAGCTTGACGACACATGCCGATGGTACGACTGATCCGTTTCGCCGTCTCATGGTGGCCCAGGACACGGGTTCCGCCATCAAGGGCGCGATACGCGCGGATGTGTTCACCGGCAGTGGCGATGAGGCCGGTGAAATCGCTGGCCGCATGAAGCAGGAGGGCAGCATGATTGTATTGCTGCCCCGCATCGGCGGTCCGGCAAACCAGACGCCAAAGACGAACAAAGCACCCGCACCCGACACCTCCGGTCTGAAATAATCTGAATGCACCATGGCCAAGACACGCAAATCCGGCAAAGACAAAGCCTCGGAACAGTCCGATGCCCAACTATGGTCACAGGTTGCCGCATCCGTCAGGCCGCTTCACGGCAAGGTTGGTGAAAGGGCTGCAGTCAAAAAACTGTCACAGCCCGGGTCCGAAGAGGTGGCCCACGAAGGCCGCGGCGTAAAGCAAACACCGGGCCCACGCGCGGCGACGGCAAAGCCGAAGCCGGTGCGTCAGGCGCCTGCGCCCAAGGCGCCTCCGGCCTTCACCGGCCTTGATCGCCGTACCAGCCAGAAACTCACACGCGGCAACACCGAGATTGATGCAACCCTTGATCTCCATGGAATGAGCCGGGAAACCGCCCGTATTGCCCTTAGAAATTTCCTGACTGCGTCGATCTCCCTGGGGCGGCGAACGGTCCTGGTGATCACAGGAAAGGGCCACTCGCCCTATTCCAGCCACACATTGCACGGATATCAGCACGTCGAAACGCCCGAATGGCAGGGCGTCATACGCAAAGCATTTCCCCAGTGGCTCGAGGAACCGGAAATTCGTGCCCATGTTGCAGGATACCAACCAGCGCACCCGCGTCATGGCGGTGGGGGAGCCTTTTATCTCCGGCTCAGGAAACATAAGAACTGAGCCGAAAGTCCCGGGGGCAGTGCGAATATCATGACACCCTTTGGTGCAAAAGTAAGAAGATTGCGCAAGCAGGAAGGTATCACCTTGACCAAGATGGCGGGGTCGCTGGGCGTTTCAGGCGCCTATCTGTCGGCTCTCGAACACGGTCATCGCGGCCGGCCAAGCTGGCCGCTTGTGCAGCGGATCATTGCCTATTTCAACGTGATCTGGGATGAAGCCGAAGAGCTTGAGCGCCTCGCCCGGATTTCCGATCCGCGTGTAACGGTCAACACCGGCGGCATGCATCCCTGCGCCACCGAGTTCGCCAACGAGCTGGCGAAGAGCATCGGATCCATAGAGGAAGAGGATCTGGAGTTTCTGCTGGCGCACCTGAGAAACGCCCGCAAGCATAACCTGCCGCTCTAGATCGTTTCCATATGAATATGAAGCGATCTAGAGAATAAATTTTGACAGGTCGGCGTTGCGGGCAAGATCGCCGATATTCTTCTCCACATAATCGGCGTCGACCACCAGTTTGTCGCCGGAACGTTCGGTGGCATCGAAGCTGATCTCATCGAGCACCCGCTCCATCACGGTTTGCAGCCGGCGCGCGCCGATATTTTCAATCGTCGCATTGATGTCTGCAGCGGTGTTTGCGATTGCCACGATACCATCTTCAGTAAATTCGAGTTCCACCCCCTCGGTGCCGATCAGCGCGACATACTGCTTGATCAGGCTGGCTTCCGGTTCGGTCAGAATGCGTTTGAAATCTTCTTTCGTCAGCGCCCGCAACTCTACTCTGATGGGCAGCCGGCCCTGCAGTTCCGGCAAAAGGTCCGACGGCTTGGCGAGATGGAAGGCGCCCGATGCAATGAACAGAATATGATCGGTTTTAACAGGCCCGTGTTTTGTGCTGACCGTGGTGCCCTCGATCAGGGGCAGCAGGTCGCGCTGAACACCTTCGCGGCTGACATCGCCGCCCTGGCGCTCGGCGCGTGTGCAGATCTTGTCGATCTCGTCGAGAAATACGATACCGTTGTTTTCAACCAGATCGATCGCATCGGTTGCAAGTTGTTCCTCGTCGAGCAGCTTGTCGGATTCTTCTGCGATCAACACTTCATAGCTATGGCGCACATTCATGCGCTTGGGCTTTGTCCGCTCTCCGAACGCCTTGCCGAGCATGTCATTCAGGTTGATCATGCCGACCTGTGATCCGGGCATGCCCGGAATATCGATTGACGGCATGCCCGAGGAGCTGTCGGAAACCTGAACTTCGATTTCCTTGTCGTCGAGATCGCCATTGCGGAGTTTGGTCCGGAACGTATCCCGGGTCGAGTCGCTGGCGCCTTCACCGACAAGCGCGGTCAGCACCCGTTCTTCCGCATTGAGGTGGGCAGCGGCTTCGACTTCCTTGCGCCGCGATGTCCGCACCATGCCGGTGGCGGCTTCGGTCAGATCGCGGATTATCTGCTCGACATCGCGGCCGACATACCCGACCTCGGTGAACTTCGTCGCTTCCACCTTGATGAACGGGGCATGAGCGAGTTTCGCCAGCCGCCGCGATATCTCGGTCTTGCCGACGCCTGTTGGACCGATCATCAGGATGTTTTTCGGCATCACCTCTTCGCGCAGGTCCTCGCCGAGCTGCTTGCGGCGCCAGCGGTTGCGCAGCGCGATGGCGACCGCGCGCTTGGCGTCTTTTTGGCCGACAATGTGGCGGTCGAGCTCGGAGACGATCTCGCGGGGGGTAAAATCAGTCATTCTTGGCTACTCTGTAAATTGGCGCTGCCCAACCGGAGCGGGCACTCAGGAGGTTTCGGCATCAAGCGCTTCGACAACCAGGTTCTCGTTGGTGAAAACACAGATCTCGGCGGCAATTTTCATGGCTTTCCGGGCGATCTCCTCGGCGTCCATATCCGTGTCCATCAGGGCGCGCGCCGCGGCCAGGGCAAAATTTCCACCTGATCCGATGCCTATGACGCCCTGTTCCGGCTCCAACACATCGCCGGTGCCGGTCAGGACCAGACTGACCGAAGCATCCGCCACGATCATCATGGCCTCCAGCCGCCGCAAATAACGGTCCGTGCGCCAGTCCTTGGCAAGCTCAACACAGGCGCGTGTGAGCTGGGTCGGATATTGTTCGAGTTTGGCCTCCAGCCGCTCAAACAGCGTCATGGCGTCCGCGGTTGCTCCGGCAAAGCCGGCAACAACGCTGCCGGGCACCAATGGCCGGACCTTGCGGGCATTTCCCTTGATGACCGTGTTGCCAAGGCTGACCTGACCGTCACCGGCCACCACCACTTTGCCGCCCTTGCGGACGGTGAGAATCGTGGTGCCATGCCAAAGCGTGTCATGGGTGTTGTGCTGTGTCGTCAAATCGAGCCCTCTGCAACAGGCGGTGTGTCTGACCGTCATGTAAGCGGTTCAGGGGAATAAGAAAAGGCTTTAGGGGCCTGTTAAGGAAAACAACCTGTCCGCCTCAGCATCGCTGGCACAAGCCCGCGCGAGCTGATAAAAGACAGCGGTCGTCAGCCGACATCGGTTGCGGGCGCGAAAAAACAGGTTTGCTTGCAATGCGCAAAGGCGAAATCAAACGCAAGACCAATGAGACCGAGATCGAGGTTTCCCTCAATCTCGACGGCACCGGTGCGTATGACATCGACACCGGGATTGGCTTTCTCGACCACATGCTGGAACAGCTTGCCAGGCACTCGTTGATGGACATCAGACTACGGGTCAAGGGTGACCTGCATATCGACATGCATCACTCCACCGAAGACGCCGGTATCGCCATGGGGCAGGCACTGCGCGAAGCCTTGGGCGACAAGCGCGGCATCGCGCGCTATGCCAGCGCCTATCTGCCCATGGACGAAGCCCTGACGCGGGCAGCGATTGACATCTCCGGCCGGCCATATCTGGTCTGGAAGGTGGATTTTACCGGCCCAAAGATCGGTGAAATGGACACCGAGCTGTTCCGGGAATGGTTTCAGGCTTTTGCGCAGAATGCGCACATCACCCTGCATGTTGAAAATCTCTACGGCGACAACAACCACCATATTGTTGAATCCTGCTATAAGGCCCTGGCGCGTGCATTGCGGGCCGCGGCGGAAATCGACCCCCGCGCTGCAGACGCGATACCGTCCACCAAGGGCACACTGGGCGAGGCGGACGGATAATCAGCCGCTGAAGGCTGACAGCGGACCGATCAGACATGACCACTTACACCGTCCATCACCCGGCCAAGAACCCGGCGGAAATAATACGCCACTGCGAGGCCACCGAATTCGTCAAGGACGGATTCTGCTGGCCCGGATTGCTGATGCCGCCGGTGTGGATGCTGGGCCGGCATTTATGGCTCGGGTCCGCCGGTTATGTTGCAACGGTCATTGTGCTGCTGGTGACCGCCAGCGTTCTGGCCTTGTCCGACCAGGTGTATTTGCTGCTGGTGATCCTGCTGAATGTTGTTGTTGGCTTTGAGGGCAACAATTTCAGACGCTGGACATTGCGCCGGCACGGCTTATCCGACGTCGGCGTGGTGATCGAACGGCGACTTATTGACGCCGAACGCCGCTTCTTTCAGGGTCTGCTTGAACGTAAACAACCGCTCGATGCGCCTGCACCCCGGCCCGGGGGTCCTAGCAACCAGACCATACAGATCGCCAGTGCCCTGTCGGAACCGGATGACATGGTTGGCCTGTTTCCGGCACCTGGAGCAAAGGCGTGAAAGTCGCCATCATTGATTATGGATCGGGCAATCTGCGATCCGCATCCAAGGCGTTTGAACGCGCTGCCGGTGAACTCGGCCTGACCGCCGAGATCAACGTGACGTCAAGGCCTGAAGATGTAACAGCCGCCGACCGTATTGTCCTTCCAGGGGTCGGCGCGTTCGCCGATTGCCAGTCCGGCCTCAATGCGGTGGACGGCATGTGGCAGGCCCTGGAGCAGGCAGTGCACGCTGACGGCAAGCCGTTCCTCGGAATTTGTGTCGGCATGCAGCTGATGGCTGAGCGCGGGCTTGAGTTTGGTGTCACGCCGGGGTTTGGCTGGCTGGCCGGCGACGTGGTCGCCATCAAGCCTGACGATCCTTCCCTCAAGATTCCCCATATGGGGTGGAACACACTCAACCCGAAGCGGCCGCATGATGTGCTGGACGGCATCGTCACAGGTGATGACGGTCTGCATGCATATTTTGTTCATTCCTTTCATCTTCAGGTGGAGCGGGCGGAAGATCTGGTTGCGGAAACCCGATATGGCGGCGATATTACGGCCATCGTCGCACGGGACAATATGATCGGAACCCAGTTCCATCCCGAGAAGAGCCAGACCCTGGGACTGCATCTGATTGCCAATTTCCTGCGATGGACGCCATGATCCTGTTTCCCGCCATCGACCTGAAAGACGGCCAGTGCGTGCGCCTGATCAAAGGCGATATGGATCAGGCCACCGTATTCAATGACGACCCGGCCGACCAGGCGAAGGCGTTTGAAAAGCTTGGGTTCGAATATCTTCACCTGGTGGATCTGAACGGCGCCTTTGAAGGAAAACCGGTCAATGCGGAAGCCGTTGACGGGATCCTCGCCAGCATCGACATTCCAGCCCAGCTGGGCGGCGGCATTCGCGACCTGGCAACCATCGAAACCTGGCTCGACAAAGGCATATCCCGCGTCATCCTGGGCACCGCAGCGGTGCGTGATCCGGATCTGGTGCGAGACGCCTGCCGGCAGTTTCCGGGCCGCGTTGCGGTCGGGCTTGATGCCCGCGGCGGCAGGATCGCGGTCGAAGGCTGGGCCGAGACGTCTGATCTCACCGCAACGGAAATGGCCGCACGGTTTGAAGACGCAGGTGTTGCCGCCATCATCTATACCGACATTGACCGAGACGGCATCCTCCAGGGCCTCAATCTCGACGCCACCAATGCGCTTGCGGATGCAACCAGCATCCCGGTGATCGCCAGTGGCGGGCTTTCGTCCATCGACGACATTTCCGCCCTGCTCGCGCCCGACTGCGCCAGGCTTGCCGGCGCCATATGCGGCCGCGCGCTGTATGATGGCAGCCTCGACGCCTCGCAGGCCCTGGCCCTCATCGCCGGTGCACGGACCGCAGCGAAGGCAGGTTGAACCATGTTGAAGTCCCGCATCATCCCCTGCCTCGACGTCAAGGATGGCCGTGTCGTCAAGGGCGTGAACTTCGTCAATCTGCGCGACGCGGGCGATCCGGTTGAAAGCGCCAAGGCCTATGATGCGGCCGGCGCCGATGAGTTGTGTTTCCTTGACATCACCGCCAGCCATGAAGATCGCGACATCATTTTCGATGTGGTGTCGCGCACTGCCGAGCAGTGTTTCATGCCGCTGACCGTGGGCGGCGGAGTGCGTACGGTGGATGACATTCGCAAACTGCTGCTTGCCGGTGCTGACAAGGTCTCGATCAACACTGCTGCGGTCAATGACCGGGCTCTCGTGCGCGCCGCATCAGAGAAGTTCGGCGCACAATGCATAGTGGTCGCCATTGATGCCAAGCGCACCAGTGAAAGCCGCGACAAGTGGAAAATCTTTACCCATGGCGGCCGCAAGGAAACCGGCATCGATGCCATCGAATTCGCCAAAGAGGTTACCGCGCTCGGCGCTGGAGAACTGTTGTTGACCTCGATGGACCGCGATGGAACCGGCGATGGGTTTGACCTCAAGCTCACACGGGCGATTTCGGACGCGGTGCCCGTTCCCGTCATTGCCAGCGGCGGTGTCGGCTCGCTCGATCATCTGGTCGCCGGGGTGATCGAAGGCGGCGCCAGTGCGGTCCTTGCCGCATCGATATTCCATTTCGGCACCTACTCGATTTCCGAGGCGAAGCAATACATGGCGCGCGCGGGCGTGCCGGTGCGGATTGACCCTTGACGGTGCGTTGGTCAAAACTGCTTCTGGTGCCAACTGGTAAAACTTGATAGCCGGTCCCGGCGGAAACAATGAACGAAAGAGTAAAGAGCTCATGTCGACAGCGGAGCGCGACACACTTCAGACCTTGAGAGACCTCGTGGAGACGATTTCGTCACGGCGCGGCTCGGCGCCTGACAGCTCTTATACCGCCAGCCTTTTGTCCGCCGGAGTGGCCAAATGTGCGCAAAAGACCGGTGAAGAGGCAATAGAGTTCGTCATTGCTGCTGTGTCCGGCAAGTCCGATGAAATTTCGCAGGAAGCCGCCGATCTGCTGTATCATCTCCTGGTTACGCTGGACGCCACCGGAGTGCCCCTCGACGACGTTTTGTCGGAGTTGGCGCGCCGGCAGGGCATCAGTGGACTGGATGAAAAAGCCTCCCGGTCGGAAAGCTGACCGGGCGCGTAACACCAAAGGAACTGACTATTGACTCATTTCATGGTCCAGTCCGGCCCGCTCGCCAAGGCGCGGGACGCCGTGCGATGCGGGGTATCGGACAAGGCCCGCAACGCAAGACGACGGGCCGGAGTGGACTACCGGAGGCCGGGTGCTTTTGCCCTCCCGGTGAAATGGGTCAAGAGTCAGTTCCTTTGGTATTAATCGATGGATGCAAGCGCGATGGATCAGGTATCGCAGGACGGGCTTTCGCCATACGAGGTATTCTCCCGCAAGCAGTGGTCGAAACTGCGCGCCGACACCCCATTGACATTGTCTGAGACGGAACTGGCTGAGCTGCAGGGCCTCAATGCCAAGGTGTCCATGGCGGAAGTGGTCGAAATCTATCTGCCCCTGTCGCGCCTCCTGAACCTTTACGTTGCGGCCAGGCAGGAACTTTACAAGGCAACCGACCTGTTCCTTGGCGGCCGTGAGCAAAAAGTCCCCTACATCATTGGCATGGCGGGCAGTGTCGCCGCCGGCAAGAGCACCACGGCGCGTATTCTCAAAACCCTGCTCTCGCGCTGGCCGAACCACCCCAAGGTGGATCTCGTGCCGACCGACGGTTTTCTGCTGCCCAATGCGGTTCTCGAAAGCGAAAACCTGATGCAGCGAAAGGGCTTTCCGGAAAGCTACGATTTGCCGGCGTTGTTGCGGTTCCTGTCGGCGATAAAGGCCGGTCGGCGGAATGTTGAGGCTCCGGTCTACTCCCACTTCTACTATGATGTGATGCCGGGAGAACGCATCACGATCGACCAGCCTGATGTGCTGATTGTCGAAGGCCTGAATGTTCTGCAGACCGGCAAGCCGCCGCGCGATGGCACGGCCATTCCGTATGTGTCCGATTTTTTTGACTTCTCGCTCTATCTCGATGCGGATTTGAATATCTTGCGCACCTGGTACATTGAGCGCTTCCAGCAGCTGCGCGAAACCGCATTCCGGGACCCTGATTCCTATTTCCATCGCTATGCATCGCTGTCCGATCGCGAAGCGCACAAGACCGCAGACGACATCTGGAAGTCGATCAACCTTCTCAATCTGGAAGACAACGTGCTGCCAACAAGACAGCGTGCGGATCTTATTCTGTACAAGGCCGACAATCACGAAATCGCCTCGGTTGCATTGCGCAAGCTCTGACCCCATGTGATTATTGGGGACGACGTGGTGGATGATTCGCCGCTGGTGCGGAATTGGGGGACAGGTTTGGCAGTCGACAACATTGTACCACGGCCCGGCGTCGCTTTGTCGGGTGGCGCCACTGCGGCGGGAGCCTTGCGTCATGGACAGGTATTGAGCGCCACATTGGTGGCACGCGATGCCAATGGTCTGGCCCGTCTCGACACGCCTGTCGGCAGGTTTGAAGCACCGCTTCCTGGAAAATTGCAAACCGGCGCCAGCCTGCGGTTCCAGGTGCAGCGCTCGGGATCGGAAATCAGGCTCATTGTTCTCAACCCCCCGCAAACCGCCGCACCGCAGAATGCAGTACCTTCCGCATCACTCGCTTTGAACCTCGCAGGCGCTCTGCAATCGGCGATCGGCGCGCAGAATTCCATGGCGCCGTTGCTTGCAAACCTGACTGCGGTCATGGCCGGATCGGGCATTCAGCTGCCCGCCAGCATCCATTCATCGATTGAACAGCTGATCGGCTTCCACCTGCCGACCGATGGATCGCTGAGCGGTGAGCAACTCCGCGCCGCCATCCAGAATTCCGGAGTGTTCTACGAAGCCAAGCTGGCATCCGGCATGGCGCCGAACGGTGCCGGCGCAGACATGAAGGGCGTCCTGCTCTTATTGCAGGCCGGCCTGCGGGCGTGGCTTGGCACCGGACCGCAAGGCAGGCTGGGAGGCGAGCGGCCACCGCCGCCGGTGAAAGGCGGCGGTCCGTCGCGCCCCGGAAATGCGGCAATGCCGACCGATCTGGGACATCTGCCGGTGAAGGATCTGGGTCAACTGCTGTTGGCGCAGGCCGGGGCAACGCTTTCGCGCCTGCGCCTTGCGCAGATGGCGTCATTGCCTGAACGGGCTGATGGCGAAGCCGCGCGCGCCGAAAAGGGCGCCCAGCAGTGGACATTCGAATTGCCCTTTGCCGCCGGTGAAAAATCTCTGGCGGTTCAGTTCAAACTCTCCCGTGAGGCTGCGCGCAGGGGCGATGGTGTATCCGACATCTGGCGCCTGCGGTTTTCGCTGGAGCCGGAATCGCTTGGCCCGGTGCATGGTTCGGTGACGTGGCAGAACGGTCAGGTCGCAGCAACCCTGTGGGCGGAGCGGGAAGACGGTGTGCGTGTCTTGCGGAACGATCTGGCAGGTCTGCGCGACGCCATGGCCGGCACCGCGATCACGGTTTCGGAGCTGCAGGTTCTGTCCGGCCGCCCGCGCGACGACCTGCCGTCTGCGGGCATTGTTGTGGACAAGATGACATGACCGACCAGGACCAGCACTCAAAAGCCGTCGCCCTTCACTATGACGGCGGCGGAGCACCGCGCGTAACCGCCAAAGGCGACGGCGCGGTGGCCGATCAGATCATCGCGACAGCTGAGGAACATGGCGTGCCAATTGAGGAAAACGCCGCCCTCGCGGCAGCTCTCGGCACCATCGAGCTCGAAGACGAAATCCCCATCGAGCTTTATCAGGCGGTTGCCGAGGTCATATCCTACGTCATGCGGTCGGCGGATAAAGCGCGGTAGTCTTGCCCTAAAGCAGACCGTGCTGCCGCGCCAGTTCGGCCAAATTGGTTTCCGGTCTGGCACCGACGTGCGAAATGACCTCCGAGGCCGCCAGGGACCCCAGCCTGCCGCAATCAACAAGCGAGCGGCCACTGGTCAGACCGAACAGAAACCCCGCAGCGAAGAGATCGCCGGCGCCGGTTGTATCGACCACCCGGTCGACCTTGACCGCCTCCACAACATGGACATCGTCGCCATCGGCGATGACGCATCCCGCGGCACTGCGGGTCAGCGCCACCAGCCCGCAATCCTGTTTCGCTGCCTGCAGCGCTTCATCGAACGTCTCCACCTGATAGAGCGACTTGATCTCCGCTTCATTGGCGAACACGATGTTCACTTCGTTGCGCACCAGTTCCAGAAATTCGTCGCGATGGCGCTCTACGCAGAACGGGTCGGACAGGGTCAGTGCCACATCCCGGCCGGCGCTGCGCGCCGCGCGCGCAGCCTTGAGGAAGGCCTCCTTGGCCTCCGGCGGATCCCACAGATAGCCTTCGAGATAGGTGATCTTGGCACTCGCCACCTGGTCTTCCGAAACATCATCGGGACCAAGTCCGGTGCTGGCCCCGAGGAATGTGTTGAGTGTCCGTTCGCCATCCGGCGTCACCAGCACGAGACAGCGGGCGGTGGAAGCGCCTTCGGCCGCCGCCTTGGTAGTGAAGTCGACGCCGATCGAACGGATATCATGGGCGAATACATCGCCCAGCTGGTCGTCGCGGACCTTGCCGATGAAGGCCCCGCTGGCGCCAAAAGAGGCAAGCCCCGCAATGGTGTTGGCAGCCGATCCGCCGGAAATTTCGACACCCGGCCCCATTTCGGAATAAAGCTCTGCGGCCTGATTTTCGTCGATCAGCTGCATGGCGCCTTTTTGAATATTTCGCTCTGCCAGAAAGGCATCTTCGGTGCGGCTCAGCACATCGACAATGGCATTGCCGATGCCGAGCACATCAGTGGTCGCTTCGCTCAACGGTCATATCCTCAAGAGTGGTTCGCCCGGCAGGGGCTGGAATTGGCGCGGAGTATAGAAATCCAAAGGCCGGACGCAATGGAAATCGGTCGTGCCGCCCTTGTTACATAAGTGCCGGGCGCCTAAGTCACGTGCAGCGGTGACCCGGTGGTTGACCGAATCGCTTTCCTCGACAACGATCCGGCCTATGTTTGCAGCCTTCCTCAAAGCCTTCGCCCAGCTCTTTTCGCCGGGTTTCCGGTGGGTTCTTCTCAAATCCCTCGGCCTGACAATCGGCCTGTTTCTGCTTGCAGGTTTTGGCTTGCGGGCGGCCTTCCAGTCATTTTCGTTTGTGCCCTGGGCGTGGCTCGAAACCGCTATCGAGATCGTTGCAGGCCTTGGTCTCGTGGCCGGCATGGTGTTCCTGATCGGTCCGATCACAGCGCTGTTTGCCGGGCTTTTTCTCGACCGCATCGCCGAGCAGGTCGAGCGCAGGCATTACCCCAAGGATTTCCCCGGCCAGGACCCGCCCATCGCCCAGTCCATGTTCACAGCGGTCAAATTCACCTTCGTGATCGTTTTCGTG
>JAJFHM010000190.1 GCA_021775625.1 Hyphomicrobiales bacterium
ACACCCCACGCCCGAGCAGTCAGCACGACGGGTTCCGAATGGCCAACATTTCGTGCGAGCGCATCCCGCAATCGTTCCTGCTGCGCCTCGTCAAGGCTCACGTAGTAGCCAGGTGCCGGACCGGCCCCAAGCGTGAACGGATGCAAGAAATCCGAGAATGTCGGGAAAACTGTTTCGATCTCGACCGCCTCAACTTCCACACCGGTGATGCCGGCTTGTTCGCACAGATCGGCCAGCCCTTGCTGTGTGCAAAACGGAAACCGGGCACTCTCGTCAAGATCGCCGGCGGCGGGATCAATCTCTGCCACCGCTGTCCAGAATGCATCGATGAAGCCCATGCCACCACCGGGGTAATCCCAGACATAGAACGAGAACATACCCTCAGGTCGAAGAACGCGCCGCATCTCCTTCAACGCCGTGACGCGGTCGGGGACAAAGTTTATTGCAAGCGCTGACGTCGCAACGTCGATTGATGCGTCAGCCAGCGGCAAGTCCTCGGCACCGGCCACCTCAAATCGGACTCTAGTGTCAGAAATGCTATCGCGTGCGTGAGCGACGAAACCATCGGAGGGGTCAATCCCGACGATGGACTTCGCCGCACATTGGTCCAGAACCGTTTGTGTGAGGGCGCCGGTACCACAGCCGATGTCGACCCAGTCCGCTCTTTCAGGAGCTCCGAGCCAGTCCAGGAACCGAACGGCAATCTGCCGGCTCCAGCGGCCCATATAGTGCTCGTAGCCTTGCCCAGCGCTCCATGCATCATGCGTATCGGCGTGTGTCATCCTCGGTGTGCGCCTTCCTGACTTCAGGGCAAATATTCTGGGAACCACTCTCTGTGCGATTCATAAGTCGGGCAAGATGAATTTTGATCGGGAGATGATACCGCGATTGATGTCCGCAGGAGGCACTTCGAGGACATTGGACCGGTCGAAACAATTGTAGCGATCAGTCGGAGCCGTCCGGGAAACCAGCGTTACGCATACCCTGCAATATCAAGTCTCGGTGCTCAGCCAGTTTGTAGTTCTGTAAGAAATTCCAGGCCGATGCCTTGAATTCCGGTGATTTCGCCAGATAGCGTTTTACCGTTGCCATTGCCTTTGCATTATCGCCAGCCATCGCATATGAAGCCGCGAGCAGCACCACACCATGGGGGTTCGGCGAAAGTTCGTCCCACTTTTCGAAGGCCGTTACAGCATTCTTGAACCGCGAGGCCGCGTAGTAGGCATTTCCAAGAAAGAAATACTGACGGGCATTGGGTATTGGATCCAGCAGCAAGGATGCTTTGATATTTTCAATCCCAGACTCTGGCCGGCCTGCGAATGCCTTGTAGAAACCCAGCCAGAGAAGTGAGTCGGCATCATTGGGTTGCAGTTCTACTGCGCGCTGAACAGCGGTGACCGCAGAATCGGCATCCCGCAGGACAATGTGGGCGCTGCCGAGCGCAATGTAACTCCAGCCAAACTCGGGGTCGACTGCAACAGCCTTGTTGGCGAACTCAAGCGCGCGCCGCGCGTCCACCGCGGGGTTGGAGCTGTGGCCGAGGCGAACACTAACCGACAGAACAACGGACAATCCGGCATACCCGCCGGCGAATGCCGGATCCAGTTCGATGATTTCTTCGTAAAGTCCGACCGCCCGAGCGAGATTGGCGGGATTAGCGATTATGTGGGTCTTGCGGGCTTTGAGAAACAACTCGTAGGCCCGTATGCTTTTGGTGTGCGTACGGAACAGCCGTTCCTGTTCGTTGGCTTTAAGCGTTACGGAGAGGGCCTTTGTGACACGCTCGCCGATTTCAGACTGAATTGCGAAAACATCATCAATCTTGCGGTCATATTGCTCACTCCAAAGCGTGTTCCTGTTCAAAGCGTCGATCAGTTGCGTCGTAATTCTGATTTGGTCAACAGAGCGTCGAACGCTGCCTGTGAGGATATTCCGAACACCAAGTTCATGCGCCACCTGTGTTATTTCAACCGGTTTGTCTTTGTAGGCGAAGGATGAGTTGCGGGCGATCACGAACAGACCCGACACTTTGGACAGGCCGACAATGATGTCCTCGGAAATTCCCTCGGCGAAGTACTCATCTTCCTTGTCTTGCGAAAGGCTTTCGAACGGGAGCACTGCCACGGAAGGCCTGTCGGGCAGCTGGCTTGCATAATCGCCTTCAATCAACCGTACCCAGGGGCGCCACCAGACCAGGGCTATCGTCAGTACGGCAACAATGCCTGCCGCCACGAGAAATTTGTGCCGGTTGCGGGGCCGTCTGGCATTCTTTGCTTCAACCAGTTTGCCACTGTCCTCTGGGTCCAGCAGAACATGGTGAGCCAGAACCGGTTCGGCAATGTTCTTTAGACCCTGAGGACCAAGCGCGGCATACCCAAGGTCGAGCTTGCCTTTGATGCTGTTGAAGACGACGTCTGCAATGCAGATCCCTCCCGGCTTTGCCAGTGACTCCAAACGGGCCGCCACGTTCACCCCATCGCCCAGGATATCATCCCCGTCGATAACGACATCGCCCAGATTGATCCCCATTCGAAATGTGATCCGGCTGTCTTCGGGAATGCCGGCATCGCGTTCCACCATCGCGCGCTGGATCTCAACGGCGCACTCAACTGCATCAACAGCGCTGGCAAACGCCACCAGCACGCCATCACCCATGAGTTTGACGATGCGCCCGTTGTGTTTCGCGATTTCGGGATCGAACAGCTCTTCGTAGAGCGCTTTCTGACGTGTAATCGTGCCCTTCTCGTCGGCCCGCATGAGCCGTGAGTAGCCCACCATATCGGCAGCCAAGACCGCCGCCAGTCGTCGTTCAACGCGCTCCTGGGACAACACGAAATATTCCTCTAGGACCCGCTCGAGGAAATTCTAAGTACAAAGATCAAATGTGTCCACGCAAACCCCTTGCGGATTACCGGGTTGGGTCATCTGTGGACGGCGCTTGATTGGCGAGGATTTTTTTGACGTTTCTGCAGGGCCGGTCGTCCACGGTATCATTTGCGGACATGTTAGGAGACCTGTGCCTACCCGAAATATCCAGCTCCTGATCGCAGCCAAATCAATTTCGTCAAATTGTTGAAATATTTGAAAAAAATGGCGCGCCCGGGAAGACTCGAACTCCCAACCTCCTGATCCGTAGTTAGAAGGACTAACATATCCCACGACCTCTGGGCATGCCCTGTTATTCCCAAAACTTCCATTTTTCAAAGAGTTAGCGTATACTACCATTCCTGATGATGCATCTGGTTTTATTCTCGGGAGTGCCCTGGTGGTGCCCCGGAGCTTGATTTGACTCTTGAAGTGGAGGTTGCCTTGCCGACAGCGAAGATAACTAAGCGTCTCTGCGA
>JAJFHM010000020.1 GCA_021775625.1 Hyphomicrobiales bacterium
TGTCGCCAGCTTGTTGATGATGGTGATGCCTTCGGCTTCCGCTGCGTGATAATCATAAAACTGCAGTTTGATTTTCACGCCGCCGATACCGCCGGCTTCGTTGATTTCGTCGGCAGCCAACTGCGAACCCAATTGACCGGCCTCGCCCCATTCCGCGCCCTTGCCGGTGAGCGGCAGCATGACCCCGATCTTGACAAAACGGCCTGAAAGATCGGCCATGGCCCTCTCAAACGTGGCGGTCACAAAGGCCGCAACCAGCAACGCCACACTGGCGAGGGCTACTACGAGCTTGCGCTTCATTGATCCAGTCTCCTTCCCTAAGCTCCGGTCTGTTATTTCACATCGGGCTTGGAGCGTCGCCTGTGTGATTGTTTTCGGGTTCATTGTGTTTGGACCCGGACTTTGCCCCAGATCTATTCTGTCTGCCGAGGTACATGCGTTCAACCTCTTCATTATTCAAAAGGTTATCACCCGTTCCCTCAAGCACTATATTTCCGCGCTCCATGACATAACCGCGATCCGCCAGTTGAAGTGCCTGTCGTGCGTTTTGTTCGACAATCAATATGGTCACACCGTCTTCGCGCACCTGGCGGATGGATCTGAATATTTCCGACACCAGGATCGGCGCGAGGCCGAGCGAAGGCTCGTCCAACAGCAGCAACTTGGGCCGCGCCATCAAAGCGCGCGCAATCGCCAGCATCTGTTGCTGGCCGCCGCTGAGAACGCTTGCAGGCAGGTGCGCCTTTTCCTGCAACGCCGGAAACTTCTCATACAGAACATGCATGTCGGCGCGCACATTCTTGTCGGAGCGCACATAGGCGCCCATCAGAAGGTTTTCCTCAACCGTCATGCGGGTCAGCATGCCGCGGCCTTCGGGAGCCTGGGTAATGCCCGCCCTGACGATCTGGTCGGCGCGTTTGCGCTGGATTTCCGTCCCGTCGAATGTGACGGTGCCCTTGGTGGCCCTAATCACGCCGGAAATAGTTTTCAGCAGCGTCGTCTTGCCCGCGCCATTGGCCCCGATCAGGGTGACGATCTCACCTTTTTCGACAGAAAGATTAACTCCATGCAGGACTTCGATTTCGCCGTAGCCTGCATGAATGTCGCTGATTGAAAGCATCATAACGCTGGTTTGACCACTCTTATGTGAACGCTCCCTGCTGATCTTCAGCCCTTCGCGCCCGGCACCACACGGTCCCGATTCCGGCCAAACGGCCGATTATTGGTATAACATTGTTCCAATTTTGTAGCAAGTTTGGGAGCTGGCTCCTTAGCGGGACAAGTTCGATCTCTGCACCTTGCCATACCACGTTGGTGCCGTCACTCTTCATACCAATCAGTGGTAAAGGCTGGAAACGCTGCAGTTCTATTGCACCAGACCGCGAACAGGGTTGACGCAAAGCTTCGTTGTATAATAGCTTTGTGACAAAGCTAATTTCACGTGACTCACATTGCAAGTCTATTCGATGGCGCCGATGAAAGCTGTACGTCCGAACGTTGCGAAGCCGGAGCGGCCGCAGGCTGCCCTGACGGTCAACGCGCCGCAGTTGCTGCCGGATGGGTCCGATCTCGACTTCAGACATTTTGTCCACGACGCGCTCGCCTTCGCTTCCCGACTTCAGGCGGTGCGCGATGGATTTGCAAAACTGATCGGGCTGACCGGCGTTCAGTACACCATGCTGATCTCGATCTATCATCTCGAGTTCGAACACAGGGTCGGCATCACGACGGTCGCCGAGCATCTGCACTTGAGCGGCACCTTTGTGACCACCGAGACAAACAAGCTGGCGAAGCTCGGTCTGGTCGACAAATCCCGGGACGGCGAGGACCGGCGGCGCATCAATCTGCGCACAACCGCGCGCGCACGTAATCTGTTGTCCGAGCTGGCGGAGGTTCAATCGCACGTCAATGATGCGCATTTCTCACCGCTTAGTGCAGAAGACTTCAATCGACTGAAACACCTCATGCCCGCACTTGTCACCTCGACCGACCGGGCTCTGCGGCTGCTGGCTGCGGCCGGCCTGCCGGACAAACGCCAATCAAACGCCGACGCCGCTCTCAGAGACGGCCGGTCCATAACGGAGGCTTCATCATGACCACGCAGGACATCAAGAATGCGAAGGAGCATATCGCAAGCCTGCAGGACAACCGGGAGGTCTATCTCAACGGTAAACAGGTGGAGGATCCCACCACCCATCCGGCCTTTGCACAGGCGATCTCAACGGCCGCATCGCTCTATGACTTTCAGGCTCACCCCGACAATGCAGACCTGATGACATTCAAATCCCCCACATCCGGGCGCCGGGTGAACCGGGCCTGGCAGATGCCGACGTCTTACGAAGAACTGGTGCAGCGCCGCCGCGCGCTGGTGACCTGGGCGGAACAGCACGGCGGCTTCATGGGCCGCTCGCCGGATCATCTGGCCTCGGCCATCACCGGCCAGATCATGGGGCTGGAAGTGTTCGAGGCCTATGACCCGGCCCGCGCCAAGGCTTATTGGGACTATTATGTCTATGCCCGCGACAACGATATCTTCCTCACCTATGTGATCATCAATCCGCAGACCGACCGCTCCAAGGCGGTGGGCGAGCAGGATGACGACACACCCATGGTCAAAATTGTCGACGAAGACGCTGAAGGCGTTACCGTGCGCGGCGCAAAAATGCTCGGCACCAGTTCGATCATGGCGAATGAAATTTTTGTTGCGCACCTGCAGCCCCTGCAGCCTTCGGAGGAAGATTACGCCATCTCCTTCGCAGTGCCGATGGACATCAGCGGGCTGAAAGTTGTGTCACGCAAATCGTATGAGCAGCATGCGGTCTCAGAGTTCGACAATCCCATGGCGGCGCGTTACGACGAAAATGACGCCATCATGTTCTTCGACGACGTGAAGGTGCCGTGGGACCGCATTTTTGTGCATCGCAGCCCGGACATGTGCCGGGCTCAGTTCCACGAAACCCCGGGACATATCTTCCAGAACTACCAGGCCCAGATCCGTCTCTCGGTGAAACTGAAGTTCCTCGTCGGACTGGCCCGCCACGTGGCCGAGACCATCGGCACCATCACTATTCCCTCGGTTGTTGATACGCTGGGACGCATGGCGGCGCAGGCCTGCTCGGTGGAAACCATGCTGCATGGAATGGAGGCCAAGGGACACCAACGCGGCGAGTATTTTGTGCCTGACCGGCACGCGCTTTATTCGGCGCAGACGCTGACCCAGGAACTCTACCCGGAAATGATCAACACCATCCGCGAGCTGGCCGGCGGTGCGGTGATCATGCTGCCATCTTCGGCAGAGGATTTTGCCGATCCGGGCCTCGCCAAGATCATCAAGCAGACCCAGGTCTCCGCCGACGGCAAGTCCGACGTCGAGCGGGTCAAACTGCTGAAACTGGTGTGGGACGTCATCGGATCCGAATTCGGCGGCCGGCACACCCAGTATGAGATGTTTTACGCCGGCGCCCAGTTCGTGGTGCGCGGCCACAGCTTCCGGTCCTATGACTGGGACGGCTCGAAGGGTCTCGTCGGCACCATTCTCGACCGCTATGATCTTTCGTCTTCGCTTTCAAAGGGGCAACGCTCCGCCGCCGAATAGAGGCCGAACATGCGCGTTGTCATCAGCAATATAGGCACCATCGTTTCCGGCGACTGGCGCAACCCCGTTGTGGCCGGGGATGCCATCGCGGTGGCGGACGGACGCATCGAGGCGGTCGGGTCGGTGAGCACTGAATTTGCGGCAAGCGCCGATCTGGAGATCGATGCAGGCGGTGCCACCGCGACCCCGGGGCTGATCGACAGCCATGTGCACATCACCTTTGGCGATTACACTCCACGGCAGAAAACCGTGGGCTACCTGGAAAGCTATCTGCATGGCGGCGTCACCACGGCGATCACCGCGAGCGAGGTGCATGTTCCCGGCCGGCCAACCGATGTGGAAGGCGTCAAGGCGCTTGCGGTGGCGGCGCAACGCTCGTTCGCGACCTACCGCCCCGGCGGCATGCGGGTGCATGCCGGTTCCATCATCATCGAGCCCGAGCTGACGCCGGAAGACTATGCGGAAGTGGCCGAAAAAGGCGTCTGGCTGGCCAAGGCGGGGTTCGGTGCGTTCGACGATCCCATGGATTATGCACCCCATGTGCAGGCCGCCCGCGCCGCCGGCCTCACCACAACCATGCACACCGGCGGAGCGTCGATCCCTGATTCCCAGGCGATTACAGGCGATCATGTTATCGCCGCCAATCCGCATGTTTCATTTCATGTGAACGGCGGGCCGGTTGCGATCGAAGATAAGGATTTCGGGCGCTTGCTGGCGGAGAGCGATGTGGCCATGCAGGTCTGCACCGCCGGCAATCTCAGAACCACGTTGCTGTGTGCCAGGCTGTGTGTGGAACAGGACAGGTTCGACCGTCTTCTGATCGCCACGGACACGCCGACCGGCAGCGGTATCATGCCGTTGGGCCTTATCTACACCATGACCCATTTGGCGGGCCTCGGCGGCATTGACCCGGCGTGGTGCATCGCGGCCGCCACCGGCAACAACGCGGCGGTCTACGGGCTCGACACCGGCGTGCTGGAACCCGGCAAAGCTGCCGACATCGTGCTTATGGACGCCCCCCTCGGGGGATCGCAATCGACAGCGCTGGACGCCATCGCGAACGGCGATCCGGTTGCCATCGGATGTGTCATGTCAGACGGCGTTCCCCGATTCGTCGGACGCAGCCGCAACACGCCGCCGACCACGCGCAAGGTCCGCGTGGCGCGCAACACGCTCACCCGGAGCTTCGATACGCCGCGTCATTAGAACTTTTTTCCGGTTACATCCGCCGCATCGACGGCAAAAATTGCACTCGGCCCGTCTCGACCATTGACGCATCGGGGCAGTTCGCGCTTTGTTACAGCCAGACTTGATCAGAGCACGGGATATACGAATGCGGAATTTGAGTACTGGTTTCTGCCGGGCCACAGTGGTGGCGTGTCTGGTTTTCGCCGGATTGGCGATCGACGGGGTCCCGCGGGCAGCAAATGCCGGCGACATCATCTATTTCGCAGACGTGGTCGGGCCGCTGCGGCTGGATGCGCAGCAGCGTCCGAAAGTTCAGAGCATCGTCAAGCAAAGCGAAATCGCAATCCTCGCCGTGTTCACCAAATACGGCATCAATCCCCGCGCAACCCCCGACCCCAACAAGCTGCGGCCGGCCCGGGGCGAACTTGAAGCGATCGAACGCAGCGAGAGAAAACAGCTCAAGAAGATTCTCGATGACCGCCAGTTGAAAAAATACGACGTCATCATGAAGCGGGTCCGCGCGCGGGTCGCACGGGCAGCCCTGGGCAACGCCGGGTGACGGTGTCCCATCTGGCGCATCTTGACCTGTGCGGTAAAATCGCCATGCTCTAAAGATCGAGGAACAGGGGGATCCGGGTTAGATGTTCAGGCGCGTGTTTCGTGAAGCCTGTTTGATCACGACATGCCTTGTCGTTGCCACATCCGCGCTTTCCGCCAGTGCATTTCGGTGCGCGGCTGGTCACAGCATCTATTTCGCACATGTGGTGGAAAACCTGGACCTGAGCGCCGTAAAGCGATCCGAAGTGCTTCGCATCGTCAACCAGAGCGAACGCGATATTCGAGCAGTATTCACCAAGCACGGCATCGATCCCAACGCCAAGCCCGAGTTCGGCAAGCTGTTCAGTGCGCGCCATGAACTACAGGCCGTGGAGCGCCAAGAACGCAATCAGCTCAAGCAGATCCTGAGCAAGGAACAACTCAAGACCTACGACCGGATCATGGAGTACACCCGGGCGCAGGTGATCAAGGCCACACGCAACGACAACTGAGGCCTCCCGGCTGCAAATCACTGATTGACAGTGGGCCACATCAAGCCTAGATCGCTTCACGTTCATATGGAATCGCTTTGACCGGGTTTTCGCGTCTTCTGGCAAGGCACGGGTCCCGCTGTGGACTTGCCGTCCACAAGGGGGCCGTAACGCAGTCCAGTGGGCGCGAAAACCCGGCCTATCGGT
>JAJFHM010000191.1 GCA_021775625.1 Hyphomicrobiales bacterium
CGGCCTTCGGTGGGCCATTCCGGCCCGTCGCCTTGCGTTGCGGGCCTTGTCCGATACCCCGCATCGCACTGCGTCCCGCGTCTCGGCGAGCAGGCCGGACTGGCCCATGAAATGGGTCAATAGTCAGTTCCTTTGGTATAACTCAGGCGGCACCCGCCCCAGCGTACTTCTTTCTCTGGCTGTAGAATTCTACGTCTGATATACGCGCGTTGCGGTATACCTCTGCAACAGGTGTGCTGTCATCTGCCAATGAACTAATGTGTAGGCTGGGGCAATAATGCGGGGCAGGGCATCAGTCGTTCACATTGCCCGAACCACCTTTCAATTTTGTATTTATGTGGCGATTGACAAAAGTTGATGTTGAACCCTGGATTAAGTGCATAGACGTCCTTTGGGTTTGTGCTATCTGCCAGATGATCGCAAATTTGTGAGAACCTCCACCGTCCAGATGCAAAAAATTACACCAATCATAATGTGCGGGGGCCACGGCACACGGATGTGGCCGGCATCTCGTACTGAGCGCCCCAAACAGTTCCTGCGATTGATTGGGGAGTGGTCGACTTTCCAGCAAACTGTCAGCCGCGTGCATGATGATGAGCTGTTTGAAGACCCAATCTGCATGACGAACGAACAGTATCGGTTCATCGTCGCCGAGCAGCTTCGCGAAATTGGCCGCAAAGCAAGAATTGTTATCGAACCGGCGCGGCGGGATTCAGCGCCCGCGGTGTGCGCTGGTTGTCTTGTCGCACTTGAGGCTGCTCCGGATGCAATCGTTTTGTGCGTTCCCGCGGATCACCACATTGCAGACCGCGAAGCCTTTCTTGCTTCAATCAAAACAGCGCTGGCCGCGGTGAGCAGTGGCCATGTCGTGACGTTTGGCGTGAAGCCGAGCAGCCCGGAGACGGCTTACGGTTACATCGAACCGTCAAAATCGGAATTTGGGAAGACTTCGACATTCAAGGTCAAGAAATTTGTCGAAAAGCCCAATCAGCATCTGGCCGAGGAGTATGTGAGGAAAGGATATCTCTGGAATGCAGGGATGTTTCTGGCGGACGCAAATGCATTTCTCGATGAGATTGATCGTTTTGTGCCGGAGCTCAAGCGAACGGTCGAAACTGCAGCTTGCTCCGCAGCGACAGACCTGGACTTCCTGAGGTTGGATGCGGACGCATTTGAGCGGGCCGAAAGCATCTCGATTGACTATGCGGTTATTGAAAAGTCCGACCGGGTCCTTGTGCTTCCCATAGATTACGAGTGGTCAGACATTGGAAGCTGGACGGCATTGTGGAACCTGTCAGAAAAAGATGACCGCGGAAATGCCGTGCAAGGCGATGTCTATGTATTTGACGGCCACAACAATTATGTGCGTTCAAATGGTACTATGACATGCTTGATCGGGGTCGATGGCTTGGTTGTTATTGCGACGGGCGACGTCGTCACCGTGATACCGCACGATAAGCTTCATCAACTCAATTCGGTGGTCGACGAACTCCGCAAGGACGGGCGGCCAGAACTGGACTCTCACCGGGAGCAGTATCGGCCTTGGGGGCACTATGTTACTGTAGACCGAGGTGATCGCTACCAGGTCAAACGTATAATGGTTGAGCCCGAAGGCAGATTGTCGTTGCAGAAACACTTTCACCGATCAGAACACTGGGTAGTGGTGCGCGGAACTGCTCTGGTGTCCATTGATGGCAAGCAATCTGTTCTGAGTGAAAATGAATCGGTCTATATTCCGCTGGGTTCGCAGCACAGACTTGAGAACCCCGGTAAAGTCACTCTTGAGCTGATCGAAGTTCAATCCGGAAGCTATCTGGATGAGGACGATATCGTGAGATATGATGATGCCTACAACCGGCTGGAGAGTTAATCACGGCGCCAGAAGACTGACCAAACCGAATGAATTTGATATGGGGCGAGGACAATTGGTCGAATTCGGCTTTGCGCCTGTTATTTCAACTCTTACCGTCGAGATAATCTCCTACAATTCGATTTCGAACTCAACTCACAAGTAAAATGTTTGCATGACCCATTGAGTACCTCAGCACCTTGAGACGAGGCGATAGGTGCCGTTGGCCCGGGACCGGGAAACGGTGTGGATATTCGCTCTGCCTCGATTTTAGCGCTAACGGCACGAGCGCAAGCAGACTTACGGAGATTCTTGGAACACCGATATGGCAAAAGTGGCACTGATAACGGGGATAACTGGTCAAGATGGCGCCTACCTGGCAAAATCTTTGCTTTCCAAAGGGTACGATGTCTATGGCGGCATTCGAAGGAGTTCCGGGCAGGATCTGCTTCGCCTGAAGTATCTGGGGATCGATCAACAAGTTAAGCTTGTGCCGTTCGAATTGATGGAATTCTCAAATGTCCTCCGACAAATTGAGACCCTGCAGCCTGACGAGCTGTACAATTTGGGCGCGCAAAGCTTTGTCGCCGTTTCCTTTGAGCAGCCAATTTACACGGCTCAGGTGGATGCAGTCGGTGTAACCCGCATTCTTGAGGCCATCAGGTCTGTCAGCCCGAAGACCAGGTTTTATCAGGCTTCCAGCTCGGAAATGTTCGGCAAGGCTCACGAATCGCCGCAGACGGAAAGGACACCGTTTTATCCGCGCAGTCCATACGGTGTGGCAAAACTCTACGCGCATTGGATGACGGTGAATTACCGCGAGTCGTATGGCTTGCATGCCACCTCGGGCATATTGTTCAATCACGAGTCTCCATTGCGTGGTGAGGAATTCGTCACCAGAAAGGTGACGTTGGCGCTTGCAAGGATCAAGCATGGCCAACAAGAGGTTGTTGAACTCGGCAATTTGGACGCGCGGCGCGATTGGGGATTCGCGGGAGATTACGTTGAGGGTATGTGGCTGATGCTGCAGCAGGATGTTCCCGACGACTATGTTCTGGCCTCCGGCGAGACGTATTCAATTCGGGAGTTTGTCGAAAAGGCCGGTGCAGCTCTTGACATTGATATTGTTTGGGAAGGTGAGGGCGAGAACAGTGTGGGCATCGACCGGAAAACCGGACAGGTGCGCGTTCGCGTCAATCCGAAGTACTACCGACCTGCAGAAGTTGACCTTCTGCTTGGCGACCCGTCGAAGGCCAGAGAGCAAATGGATTGGCAATGCAATACGGATTTCGACGGCCTTGTTGGCATGATGGCAAGCGCAGATGATGAGTATGTAATTGGGCAGCTCGGAAAAAGCTGAGTCTCTGGTGACGACAAGCCTGGTCCCGCAATCCTCCTGCAACGAAGCCGGGCCAATTCACATAGGAAGAGTGTGTGCCAAACTCGGCGGCCGTTTCTCAACGTGAAGACGTTCTCCTCAGCAAGCATGGACTGTTTAACAAAAGAAGACGCAGCTGGTGCTATGAGCCAAACTGAACAGATTGCGTGAGGAATACGAATGAGCTTTCGAGTCCACATTAAGATCGCGGATCGGTCCTGGATCCTTGAGAAGCTGGCCGCCGAAATCGCTTCGCGGTCCAATCACGTCAGCTACGGGGTGTTGTCAAATGATCAGGCAGATATCCAGTACTACATGAATTATTCCTGCCGCCAAGAGCGGGTCAGTCCCGTTGAAATCAGTTTCTTTACACATGCCGAATTAGATGAACGAGCCCGGCAGCGGTTCTTTGATGTCGCTGCAGACGTGGATCATTGTGTAGCGATGTCAAAGCGCTACGCAGACGAGCTGCGTTCAGCTGGCGTCAAGAACATTTCCACGATTACGCCGGGTGTTGATCTGGAAGCATTTGTTCCAAAGCTGCGAATTGGTGTGGTCGGGCGCACCTATCACACGGGTCGAAAAGGCGAGAATATAGTTTCTGAAGTGATGGATCTTCCGGGCATCGAATGGCGCTTTACAGGTTCCGGCTGGCCAGGCGAATCTTTGAACCTGGCCAACAGCGAAATGCCCAGATTCTACAACGACCTCGACTATGTTCTCGTACCTTCGCTTTATGAAGGCGGCCCAATGTGCGTTCTCGAGGCACTGGCATGTGGCATTGAGGTCATAGCCTCGGACGTAGGATGGGTCAGTGAATATCCGCATATCTCTTTTCAAAACGGCGACCCGGAATCGCTTCGTAAAGTGCTTCGCCGGCTGTTGGACAAACGGTTGAAGCTACGCAAGTCGGTAATCGGCCGGACGTGGGATGCCTGGGCAGAGGAGCACCTGTCCCTCTTCGACCGGCTCGCCCCCAAAACCAGGAAAATATCGGTTGGCCGACAAGGCGAAAACGCCGCTGCGGATCCGGATCTGTCTGCGCTGTTGATTACCCACGGCGGTGAAGACAAGAGCAGTCTCGGTGGTCCTTCAGTTCGTGTGCCGCGCACGGCGGCGGCTCTCGCCAAGCTCCACATAGCCCCCCAGTTGCTGGGCGACCTCTCCAATAATTTTAGCGACGCGCCTGTTGCCCACGTGTTCAATGTATGGCCGCCTGAAAGTTGTATTAAGGTTATGTCGCGGGCGAAAACGGCCGGCAAAAAGGTTGTTTTATCTCCGATCTTTTTGAACCTGACACACTTGGATCTCTACACGCATCGGGTTCCCGGTCTCTTTTCAAGTGAAACCGGGGAAAGCGGAAAAACGGAATTGGGCCTTCGCGCGATTGCCCGCGACGTCGCTAAACAGTCAAAGACCGAGGTGCGTGAAGCCATTCCTGGGTATCATGCGAAAGTGCGGCACTGTGTCAGTCTAGCGGACCACGTGGTGACTTTGAGCGAGCACGAAGAAGCGTGCTTGCGGGCCATCGGAGCACACCACGACAGCATCCAGCTCATTCGAAATGCGGTCGACGTCGGCGATTTTCAGGACGCCGCCCCCGGTTTGTTCGCAGACCGCTACAAACTTGACCGGTACATTCTGTGTGTGGGACGCATTGAACCAAGAAAGAACCAACTGCTCCTTGCCTATGCTGCCCGCAAGCTGAACATTCCGGTCGTCTTCATAGGGCATTCGGACAAGTCGAGCTATTTGGACCTGGTGAAAAAAGTTGGAGGCGAGAACGCACATTTTACCGGTCGGCTTGCTCCTACGGACCCGCTCCTCAAGTCCGCGTTTGTCGGAGCGGCAGCATTCTGCCTGCCGAGTTGGGCGGAGGGGGCACCATTGGCCGCGCTGGAGGCTGCTGCCGCAGGCGTGCCCTTAGTGCTGAGCGATCAGTCGTCCGAACGAGAGTATTTTGGACATCTCGCCGAATACGTTAATCCCGCCGATGTGAACGCCATGTGCAGCGCACTGGAACGCGCTGTTGCCAAAAAAAGATCCGACACAAAACGCGTCACGGACCAAGTCAACCTGGTCAGGGAAAACTTCGCTTGGGACAAATGTGCAGAGAAAACGGGAAACGTCTATCGCAAAGTTTGCAACATGCTTGGCGATGCGCCGGTTGCAAATGCCACCACTGAGGCTGAACACAAAATATATATCGACTTGACCACAACGGCTCACTTTTCAGGTAACCCAACGGGGATTGCCCGGGTTGAAGAGTGCATATTTGATGCTCTGCTCAGTGAGTACGAAGGACGCGTGATCCCAATCGCATGGAGTGCCAGATCAAGACTGTTCGTGCAGCTAAGTCACTCCGCTGCGTTAACCGCCCCGCACATTGACCATCATGACAGGCTTATACGCACCGGCGACGCCAAGATTGTGCCGGACAGCGGGTTGGCTGAGCCGGGACATCTGTTCGTCCCGGGCGGCGCCTGGATCCGCAACACGGAATACGTTGCCGCGCTCGGGAACCTCAAGGCAAATTCACAGGTTTCGCTGACCCTGCTCGTGCACGATCTCATTCAACTGAAACTGAAGCACCTTTATCCGAAGGGCGTGGGCGCCGAGTTTGAACAAAATGTGACACTCGTATCGAAATATGCAGACAGTTTCCTGGTTTATTCGGAAACCACAAAATCAGACCTGTTGGACTTTCTGGTTGAGAAGGGAGAAATTCTCAAAAAAATCAGCCTGTTTCGGCTGGGCGATGTAACCAATCACGTAGACCAACATGCAGCGGCAAAGGGGCCTGACTCCAATACCGGGGACGTGCAGCGAAGGTTCAGGGACGCGCGCTTCGTGTTGTATGTGAGCTCGATCGATATTCGCAAGAACCACGCACTGCTTATCAACGCGTGGCGCCAGTGCATCGAGAACGACGGCAGCAGCAATGTTCCAAATTTACTTTTCGTTGGACGCGACGGGTGGCGGGGAGATGAAATTGTCGATGCCGTAAATAGAGATGAAACGCTGCAAAATAAGGTCCATCTGCTGCAGGACGTGACCGATGGTGAACTGGCATGGCTCTATCGGAACTGCATGTTCACGGTCTATCCTTCTTTATATGAGGGCTGGGGATTGCCTGTGGCCGAAAGTCTTGCACACGGCAAACTCTGCATCACATCGAACGCAACTTCGACCAAAGAGATCGCCCCGAACTTGACCGAGTTGCTGGATCCACACGATCTCCGGGCTTGGGTTGAGAAAATCTCTTACTTCACCAAGAATGAAAAGGCGCTCAGAAAACGCAACGATGCGATCACAAAAGAGTTCAAAAGTCATTCGTGGAATAAATCTGTCAGGGATATTGTGCGGGCGGTGGAAGCCCGTCCGCCGGGGCAGACAGAGTTGCCGCAAATTTTTCCCAATGAAAGCATCGCGTTTACCTCTAAAGACAGCGACTTTCGTTCGGATGATATGTGCGCGTCCGGTTGGGCGCGCAGCGAAGAACCCGGCCGATGGCAGGTTGGCCGGGTTGCAAAGCTCGCATTCAGCGCGTCGGGCTTTGAAGGAGAGACACTCTCGCTCAGGATTTTCCTTGATGCTCTGGCCCATGGTGCCCGGCGGCCCAGAAAAGTGCGCATCGGCGTAAATCAGTCGCCAGTTCAAGTGTACAAGATGATAATGCGGCCGAGTTATGTGGACCTGACTGTACCAATAAGCCCTGATGGCTCTCGCAAACAGGTCAAGATGGAACTCACATTCGAAACGGCGAACCCGCTGTCACCAGCTTCCGTGGGCATCAACGACGATAAGCGGGATTTGGGTGTTCGTGTGAGCAATCTCTATATCTCCCAGGATGCTGCCGGCCTCGACAAAATGGGGCATGTCACTGACAAACTGAGATTGAAGCCGTTGCCTGCGTCAGGAGTACAACTTGCTGACGTGCTGCCGATCAGACTTGTGACGCAGTCGTTGCGCAATCTTGCGGTTACGCTGAATCCATTTGCCGCGCGTCGGTGACCGGGACGCCGGTATCGCTTGTTGCAGAGCCCGCCTCAACTGCGAAAGCAAAACTTGTGCCCCCACATTTGCAGGAAAAAGACGGGGTTCCCAAAGATGGTTAGCCGCCTCGGCCCTGCGAACTGGGTACACGTAACCAATTGGGTGCGCGAGCGCGTCCTCGCCGCAAGAGTGCCCAGGGCAAATGGTGTTCCATGGCAACCAGGCGAACCGATCGTGGTTGCCGGCATGTTCAACACCGCAAGCGGCATCGGCGAGAGTGCCCGTTCAAGCTACTATGCGATGCAGGATCAGGGGCTAAATCCAACCGCGGTCGACATCAGCGCTTTGTTCGGGCCCGTTGATTTCAAATCACGCATTCCGGTTGGCGAAATGCCGCGCGATGCACGGGGGCTTCTTGTCCTCCACATGAATTCTCCGGAAACTGTCCGCGCCCTGCGTTATTTGGATCGAGCGCGGTTCCGCGGCTGGAGGGTGGTTGGTGCCTGGGCCTGGGAGCTCGAGCACCTGCCTGCCTACTGGTCAAACGGGTTCCGTTATGTGGATGAAATTTGGGCGCTCAGCGCGTTTACTGCCGGGGCCATTGTTCGCTCGGGCAGCGTGCCGACGAGAGTGGTCGCACCTGTTGTGCACGTTCCCGGTTCAGTTTCGCCGCGTCGTGACGAGTTTGGCATCGATCCGGATGTCTTCACGGTGCTGGCATTGACGGACGTTCTTTCGTCGCCGTTGAGAAAGAACCCGCTGGGCGCCATCAAAGCGTTCCGTGCAGCGTTTTCGGATGACCCCAATGTTCAGTTGATTGTCAAGTTGCGCAACCTGGACCGAAACCCGAAGTTTCAGCGCGAACTGTCGGAAATTGTTGCCGGGGCCGGCAATATCAAGGTGATGGAAAACGTGTTGACCAGAGAGGAAGTGCTGTCTTTGATCATGAGCGCGGATGCCTTCATATCGCTGCACCGATCTGAAGGATTTTGCCTGCCGCTGGCCGAGGCCATGTCGCTTGGGGTGCCAACGGTGGCAACCGGCTGGTCTGGCAACATGGATTTCATGGATGAAAGTTCAGCAATTCTTGTGCCGTTCGAATTGACGTCCGTATCACGTTCCGATCCGTTTTACGGCACCGTGCCAGGCGCGGTATGGGCCGAACCGAGCATCGAGTTTGCCGCGGATGCGCTTCGTCGTCTAGAGCGGTCGCCCAGTCTCAGACAGACCATTTCGAGCCGGGCCAGAGAAGTGGCCGCGAAGCAATCCGATACCAGGCGCTTTGTCGAGGCGGCCGGCCTGTTGAGTTCGAAATAGCAATGAAGATCAAGCGCCTGTGATGTGATCAGGCGAACAACATCCAATCCGACCCGGGGTTGCTGCCGGCAAGGCCGCCGCCGATGACGGTGGTGCCGTCCATCAGCCAGACCGCGGCCTGGCCACTGTCGTTCTGCCAGACAAAGTCGAACTTGCCGTCGTCATTGTAATCGCCGGTATCCCGGATATGCCATGTCGAGCCGGGGTTGCTGCCGGCAAGACCGCCGCCAATGACGGTGTTCCCGTTCATGAACCAGACCGCGGCCTGGCCATTGTCGTTCTGCCAGACAATGTCGGAATTGCCATCACCGTTAAAATCACCCGAACCTTGAGCTTGCCAGTCCGGTCCGGGGTTGTTGCCGGCAAGACCGCCACCGATGACGGTGGTGCCATCCATCAGCCAGATCGCAGCCTGGCCAGTGTTGTCCTGCCATAACAGATCGGATTTGCCGTCATTATTGAAATCGCCGGCGCCCTCAATCTGCCATGTCAATCCGGGGTTGTCGCCGGCAAGGCCGCCGCCAATGACGGTGTTCCCGTCCATGAACCAGACCGCGGCCTGGCCATTGTCGTTCTGCCAGACAATGTCGGAGTTGCCGTCACCATTGAAATCGCCGGTATCCTGGACATTCCAGGTCGGTCCGGGATTGTCCCCGGCGAAGCCACCGCCAGCAATGGTGGTGCCATTCATCTGCCAGATCGCGACCTGGCCATTGTCGTTTTGCCATAGAATATCGGAGTTGCCGTCGCCATTGAAATCGCCGGTGTCCTGGATATTCCAGGTTGGACCAGGATTGTTGCCGGCGAGGCCGCCGCCAATGGTGGTGGTGCCGTTCATCTGCCAGATCGCGCCCTGGCCGTTGTCGTTCTGCCAAAACAAGTCGGACATGCCGTCGCCATTGAAGTCGTGCGGATTGTTGACCGGAACAAGCGAATCAGGATCAAAATCACCATCGGAAAAACGCAACGTCTCGATGCCGAACAGACTGTCAAATCCTTCGTCACCATCGGCGGCAACGTTGTCGGTGACCGTGAAACCACCAAAAATAGCATCGATACTGTAGTCGGCATGATTGCCTGAATATACGGCAACGTCCGAACCGTCACCGCCCGACAGTTGATCGTTGCCCGCCCCACCGTTAATGAGGTCGTTGCCGCCATATCCGAGCAGCGTGTTGGCGAGATCATTTCCCGTAATCTGATCATTGCCACCACCACCCGATGCGTTCTCGATGTCCGCCCCGTAGGCAATCGCAATGTTGTAGGTCATCGCGTTGCCGTGCGAATAGCTCCCGGCCACCAAAGAGATCTGCGATGAGGTGTTCCACCCCGACAGATCAATCGTATCGTCGCCGCCGCCATCCCAAATCGTTACGACCGGGGCGGTGTTCTGTGCGAAATCGAAAACCACGTTGCCGGCGGTTGAATTGAAACCGTAGACCGTGTCGCCGCCGCGGGTCGCGAAGTCCGCCCCGTAGGCCGACTGAATCGCCAGCACATCGTGCACCATCGGTGTCTGCGCATAATTCCACCAGCCGTTCGGCGCATACCAATCAGCGCCGGTGTTGGCGGCGTCGAAATACGACATGACGGTGTACATGTGCGTGTCCTGCTCATAGAGCGCGTCATTCGCATATGTCGGTGAGCCGCCGTTATAGATGCCGGGATGATTGAGCCCCAGTGTATGACCGATTTCATGCAGAACCGCCATGAACCCGTATTCGCCAACATCGGGATCGTTGAGCGAAGTGTAGGCCGGATTGAACCACGCCGAGCCCTGGGACTGCTGCCAGGAGTATGTATCAGTTCCGGTTTCTCCGGGATAATAGGCGTGCGCATAGCTCACGCCGGTGGAGGAATTGCTGAAACGGATATCGGCCGTATTCGGGTCTGCCGAAGCAGTGATCGAACTGCCAATCAGGTCATCCCAAAGTTCGATGGCCAGACTGGCGGCTGCCGCCTGCTTGGCGTTGAGTGCGGACCAGCCGGCATATTCGCTGTAGCCTGATGGAAACCAGGAATTGCTGGTGGCTATTCCATAGGTAATTGCGGTGGCCGTACTGCCGCCGGTTGTCCAGTGGGAACCACTGTCAATCTGGTCGATGACTTGCTGATTGGTATAGACGGTTTTCGCCATTAGACGGGGTGTCCGGTTATTGTATTGCGTCGTTGATCGCGACGAATTTATCTACATCGAGCGCCAGCGCGTCATACGCGACGGAACTCAACCGTTAATCCCCTGACCATTTGCATGCTGGCTGCAGCAGGTTTTGATCGGGTTAAAGAAATGTGGACAAATTTAGGTAAATCCGGCGGCCAGTTACGTCAGCCGACAGCCATCGCAGCGCCGAAACCTGCTAGCGCCCGCGCTCGAGAAACCCGCAGGCCTGCTCGTAAAGCGCCATATCCCGCGCATTAGCCGCTGCGATCTTCGCTCTTAAACCTGCTCCGCAATGCGGCAAGTAGATCCTTGACCATATTTTGTTTTCGTTTTGCACCCGTACCTTCAGGTTGAAACCAAATGTTTCGTTCAGACGTTGCACAAAACCGTCATACTGTTCGAACACCCCGACAACGCCCAGTTCGCCTAAATCGGTGCCACGCAGCATTTTGGATTGGGCATTCTGCACGCCGGGATCAGAAACATATTCTTCGAAGGATTTCGTAATCCCCTCCCGGTGTCGACGGTACCTGTACTCGGAAATGATCCGGTCAACCGGCTCTCGAAGCACAATGAAAGACTTTTCCGGCTTGAAACATCTGAGCAGTGTCGAGCTGATGTGACTTGCAAACAGCCCCACATCATTAGCTTCAATGTAGTCAGACAACTGGTCGAGGCGTTCCTGCAATCCGTGGTCACCGGATGAATGGATGATTTGCCTGGCGATTTGCGACGTTTCAGGGCCATCTTTGGTGAACAGCGAAACAATCTTGTCAACGCCGAGTTGTTCGCAAAACGCATGACGCAAGGCGGTTCCACCGGTTCTTGGAATGTGTAGAAAAAACAATGTCATGGGATCTATGGGCGCTCAGGCTTCACCGACCGGAGGTCTTTCTGTGTCGATACGGTCTAGGTCATCAACAAGTCGCTTTCTGACACGATTCATGGCCAGTTTGTATCTCGAAACTTCGCCGTCCAGCTCCACTGCCATTTTCAGGGCGCCTTCAGCTTCGTCAAGTGCCCCGTACTGCTCCAACTGAACTCCCAGAAGATAATATGCAAGAGGTAGGTTGGGGGCCAGATCGACCGCTTTGCGAGCCGCCGCGATTGCTTCATTCATGCGTCCTGCGTGCCACAGGACGCGGCTCAATGACTGGTGGAAGCCGGGAACCTCGCCGTTCAGGGCGATGGACTTGCGAAAGGCCGTTTCGGCCTCATCAAACGCAGCGGACTGCTCCAGTAAAGCCCCTAGAAGATGTTGTGCATGAGGCAGGTCGGGATCAAGTTCAATCGCCTTGCGAGCCGCCGCGATTGCTTCATCCATGCGTCCGGCGTGCCACAGGACGCGGCTCAATGACTGGTAGAAATCCGGAACCCGGCCGTTCAGGGCAATGGATGTGCGGATCACCGTTTCGGCTTCGCCGTACACCCCGGATTGCTCCAGCAGAACCCCCAGATGATGTTGCGCAAGTGGTAGGGCAGGGTCGAGTTCGACCGTCTTGCGAGCCGCCGCGATTGCGTCCTCAGTCCGGCCCAACTGGTTCAGGACTTGGCTCAGCAGGTTGTGGACCGCGGCCACATCATCAACGAGTTTGATGGATTTACGCAGCGCCAACTCGGCCTCGGCTGGTTGTCCGTGGCGCGCGAGAAGAGTTCCGAGGTGGTGTGTTGGATGCGACAGGTCAGCTCCGAGTTCTGCCGCCGCTCGCGCAAAGTCAATCGCCTCGCCAACCCGGCCGAGCTGCTCCATGACCCTGCTCAGCGCCTGGTGGATTGCCGGATCGCCGGGGTTCAGCAGGAGTTGTTCGCGTAGCGCGCCATCGGCCTCGTCAGGTTCACCGCTGAACTTCAAAAGGCTGCTGACTTCCCTCAGATGCCGGGCGTCCCGCAGGGCACGCGAATTGGGCATGACATGATGTAAGCCGGATGTCATGGGGTTGGGGTCGGCCGCTTCCCAGTTTGCCCTCCAACGCTGGCGCAGTTCATCAAACCTTTCGGTGTGCTCAAGGGCGTCGTCGAAACGTATCGTCGTATATGTGTCTTTGATCAGGCTATTGGCATCGCAGTGGTCCAGGAACTCATCACATGTTGCCTCATGATGCCTGGAAGTCTGGTCGATGGCAGCGTCTGCGCGCGCCCGCGCATCATCCGGCCATTGATGGATAGCGATGCCCACGCTGGTAAAGGCATGGCTCAGTTCGTCTCGCCAGTTGTTGAGAAACTGGTCGTAGTGCACGAGGGCTCTGCGCATACCGCGCGTTTCAATCTCGGCTTCAAGGACATATGAAACCCAAAGTGAGAATGCATGCTCCGCGTCAATCCCGTTGCGAGCGTTCAGCGATCGGTAAACTTCAAGCGGATTGCGACACGCGATCAGGCAAACCGGGCTCAGGCCGTTGCTCAGGAACGCATGTCGCCAAACCGGCAATAGCCGGCTTATGCGCGGATCCTTGAGTACAAGCCCACCAGCTACGTCGAATTCGGAACAAAGCAGCCGTTGCGCATCGTCGATGGCGGGGATCACATCGGGTGATCTCTTCCATTCCGTGGGCAACGGTTTGGGATCATCCCAGGAACGATTCAGCAAAAACAGCAATCGGTCGTTGAGCGTCATGACAGTTCCGGATTCCCAGAACCCAAGTGGGTTGTCCTTCGCCGGACGCATAAGATTATGGGGAAGCTGCGCACCCAGAATATTGAGTGTACGGGTAAGGACGGAAGTACCTGACCGGTGCATTCCGAGCACTAAGAAGGCCTCGTTTTCAATCCCCGTTTCCATCTCACATCATCATGGTAATTGTGGCATGGGAGCCCTGAAGACGGACCGGCTTCATGATCTCGGGTGCGCACGTCAAGACTGTGGCTTGCGTGTTTTCTGGAGGAACCAGTACCACTTGGTATGAAATGCCGTAAAATTGAAATCCACTTTGCTTCTGTATGAGGGGTCCGCCAGGTACCGGATGGTGGTGCCACTTTCTTCATGCAGCAGATTGACCGGCACTTGGTACAATTTGAGACCTCGCAACCGCGCTTCAAGCGAATAATCAACGTCTTTGACGTAGGCCCACTTGTAACGGTTGTCGAATCCGCCACACATATCCAGGATCTCGCGCCGCATGTAGATGCCGCCAAATGTCACCCAATCGACCTCCCGGATACGTCGGTAACTGTCGTCATATTCCAGGGCGCCGGAACGCACTGTGGCATTCCTGGCATCGACGGCGCCGCCAATGCTTCCAATGTTGCCGTCGTCGAAGTGACCACCTGCACTTTGCACATACCAACGTCCGGATGCTGCCCGTACGGGATAAAGGAGATCGCATGCGATCAGCCCCGCATCCGGCAGTTCATCTGCGTATCTGAGCAAATCGTCATACCATTGGTTGTTGAGATCATCCGGCAGCGGCTGCATGTCCGTGTGAACGATAATGACATCCCGATCCGGAAATTTCTGCCAGCAATGCTCATACGAAATTTCTGGGCCGAGCAAATCCTCGTCCTTGTAAAAAAAGAACGGTAGGTGTGATCCGCGTGCGTCGTTCAATCCGAATGCCTGCTGCACGCGCGCGACGTCGGTGTCGTTGACATAGGGACATACGATAATTGGCTCGCGCCGGCTCTCGTATGTCGTTCCTACCGGCGATGCAACGCTGGCCGCACGCGCAGGGAGCGCTGCTTCATCTTGATGCCCGGAACTGACCTGTGAGGGGCCATGATCCCCGTCGGCTGCCTTGCGTTCGCATTCGGTATCCAAGAAGGAGCCGTCATCCGACGCGAGAAGGTGTTGAAACCGCGATCGATTTTCTCTGACACAGTCCGGCAAACAGTCTTCCGCGCCCAGTTCCCATGTAGATGCTTCGTCGCCGAATGGGTCCAATCGCGCGGCAATAATCTTTGTAACATCCACGTCATTGAGTGGATCTTCGCTATCGCTACCCTGCCAACCACCCGGCAGGCCCTCAAATCGCCAACCTGCGTCGGCCAAGCGCTGCATGGGCACATCGCCATTCCAAACAGCTTCGCGCAGGGCGTACGGTGTATGCTCTATTGGCGCTCCGATCTTAAACCCGACCGTGCATTGTGCGCTGGATTTGGGACCCCCGGAATTCCGATAGTTCAGGGCAAGACAATGTTGCGCCAGCTCAAAGCCATAAAACTGATGCAGCGCGTCTTGTTTGGCTGCACGGACACTTTCGAGATTCGGAACTGCAGCTGAATCCGAAACGAGAACCAGATCGTCGATTTCCACATCGACGAGGCCGCGCATTATCGAATTGCGCCGCCAAATCATTCGATCCCACGCGCCAGCCGTCTCCGCTTCGTCGTCTACGACGACATATCTGATTTCTCTGGCAAAAGGCTTCACCTGTGACCACTGGGTTCTCAGGAACAGTGGTTCTTTTGCGCCAGCGCGCATACGTACCGTTTCAAAGACCACGGTCGTATCCACAACTCGAGCGAGTTCGTGGAGGCGGATTTCGAGGAGATCGAAGTCACCGTTATAGTTGATGCAATCGTAAACCTTGGCCACGTCCAATTCCCTGCGGCCAGCCGCCTTGCCGCACTGGCTTTACTATTATTGCACGAGAAATTTGGACCGTTGCCGAAACTTCATGGCAGCAGTTCTCCTATTGTGTTGTGTGGCGCGTCAAGCGAGGGATTCGGTTGTTCCACTGGAATTGGGTGTGCATATATGAAGCATTTTGCAGGTGCAGAATCTTGGCTCCCTTCCTGGGAGCTAAATTTGGTAGGTAGGATGGGCAGTTTTCAATCAAATGTGTGTTACGTCGCCGCTGGCATGCGTTCTATTGTACGATTGATCGGATTCTCATGATCGTGCTTGATTGTTGCTGGAATCGCATAATCCTGCGCAATACAGAGGAATGTTTGATGTGACCGCGCCCCTAACCATGCACGCACGGGTAGTCGGAGCACTCGTCCTGCGGGAAGCACGAGTGCGTCATGGCCGTACCCAGTTCGGTTATTTGTGGGCAATCGTCGAACCGGTGTTTTACGTGATCATGCTTTCGGCGTTGTTTTCCGCCTTCAGGGGAAGGGCGCCGTTCGGTGACAGTATGGGGGTATTTTTCGCCACGGGGATTTTGACCTACCATTTGTTTCGTAATCTGACGCAACAACTGGGTGGCGCATTCGAAGCCAACAAGCCACTGTTCAACTATCCTGTAATCCAGCAAATTGATGCTGTTTTCGCGCGCGTGATTCTGGAGGTCGCGAGTTGGTCTCTGATCGTGCTGGTTGTCATGGCCTTCGTTATTCTCGTGCTCGATGGACCCCTGCCCAACGACATTCTGCAATGTGTGATGGCGTCCGCCCTCGTTATCCTGATGGCGTCGGGGATTGGCCTGATCAATGCGGTCATACGGCGAAAATATTTCGCTTGGGGCATCATGTTCAACGTTGCCACATCACCGCTCTTGTTTGTTTCGTGCGTTTTCTACACGCTGGAGTCCATACCCAGTCAATTTCGCTGGTACCTCGCCTTGAATCCACTGGTGCATGGTGTTGAGGGCGTCCGCATGGGATATTACCTCAATTACAGGTCTTCGGAACTCGACCTTGGCTATCTCCTGTGGTGGGGTGTCGGATCTGTGTTCCTGGGACTTTTCCTGGAGCGTTTCACCAGATCGATCGAGCTGCAATGATCCATTTCAGAAACGTTTCGAAGCGCTATGCCACCACTTCGGGGCGCCATAAGGTCATAATGGAAGACCTGTCGATGGACATTCCCCGTATTAACATCGGCATCCTGGGTCACAATGGCGCCGGAAAGAGTACATTTCTGCGCTTGCTGGCGGGCACGATTTTGCCGGACTCGGGCCAGATCACGAGACGTGCAAAGGTGTCCTGGCCGCTTGGATTTGCCGGCAGTTTTCATCGCGGCCTCACGGGGATTGAGAACATTCGCTTTGTTGCACGGATTTACGGCCAGGATACTGAACGGGTTGTGGAATATGTCAGAGAATTTGCTGAAATTGATGATTTTCTCTACATGCCGGTGCTGACCTATTCGTCCGGCATGGTCGCCCGGCTTGCCTTCGGGCTTAGCATGTCGATGAACTTTGATTATTATCTCGTTGACGAAATCATGGCTGTAGGTGACCAGAGGTTCAGGCAGAAATCCCAAGAGGCTTTCAATACCAAGCTTGCGAAGTCGAACGTTATTATGGTTTCGCATCAAGACAGTGTGCTGAAGCAGTATTGTGATGTTGGAGCGGTTTTGCACAACGGGCGGCTGACCGTGTGCGATGATCTTCAGCAGGCGATGGACCTGCATAGCGAGAATCAGAAGCATCCGGCGATTGGTGCATAAAAGCGGGGCTGACGCCCTAAGAGTTGCAACTGAAATGCCACGCTAGGAGAAGTGCGCGATGGATTTAAAGGCCGTTGCTCCCGCAAAGCCAGCCGACGTGCCGGCCGAGCAACCCGCCGCCCCGGTGGCGCCGAGAGTAGAGCCGCTTATTCCGGCGGAGGGTACTAGGGTTGCCGAAAGCCCAGGTGCACTGGCGCCAGTGCGGACTGCGCAGGAATGGCGGCGTTTGTGGACAAAACTCTCCATCATTCCATTTTTTATAGTGCCGGTAATACTTGGATTCGTTTACTTCGTTTTCATCGCGGCAGACCGTTACGCGGTGGAATCGAAGTTTTCCATCCGCCTGGTCAGCGGATCGCCATCGACCGATCTTCTCGGTTCTATAACTGGATTATCGAGTGCTGGATCGACGGTAACCGATTCGTACATCCTGATTGATTTCATCGAAAGCAGGGGGGTCATCGACAAGCTTAGCGAGCGGATCGATCTGCGCGGCATATACAGCCACGAGGATGCCGATTTCTATATGGCGTTCGATCCGGATGAGACGATCGAGGAGTTCCGGGATTATCTCGATGGCATGATCTCCGTCTACTACGATTCCAGTTCTCAGATCATCACCATGGAAGTCCAGGCGTTTACGCCAGAAGATGCAAAACTGGTTGCAGAGCAGATTCTGCTTCTTAGCGAAGAGCTGGTAAATGAACTGTCAGAGAAATCACGCGGTGACAGCCTGAAGAATGCCCAAGATGAAGTGAAACGGAACGAAGACCGGTTGCGCAACAATCGTGCAAATATGCGGAAATTTCGCGATGTGGAGCAGGATATAGACCCCTCGAAAACCGCTGAATCACAAATCTCGCTGCTCTCGTCGGTTGAGGCAAGCCTCTCTGCGGCGCGGGCTGAGATGACGAACCTGCTTCGTTTCATGAAGGAGGATGCGCCCAGCGTCAAAGTGCTGCGCAGCAAGATTAAATCGTTTGAGGAGCAGGCCAGCCTGGAGCGCGCGAGGCTGGGCATCGACACCAGCAAAAAGAATGACGGATCCAGTGACACCCTCAGCGCACGGCTGGAGGCCTATGAGGTCCTGGCATTGGAGCAGGAATTTTCCCAGAAGGCCTACGTTTCGGCTCTGGCTTCATTGGAGCACGCCCGGGTGGAGGCGGACCGGCAGCAGCGCTATCTCTCCGCATTTGTTCGCCCGAGCATCCCGCAAGAGGCGATCTACCCCGAACGCATCCTCAACATCTTCATCGTTGTCTTTGCGGCGCTGATGGTGTGGGGAATTTGCGTTATGACGGCCTACATCGTGCGTGAACACGCCACGTGACATCCGCAGGATTGTATCTCGTATCCTTCCCAGCCCAATGCCAAAACGCCGCAATCACGTTGTGGATCCGTCAATTGATCCGCGCTGGCCAGAGTGTGTAATGTGCGCGCATGTCCGAGAGATCCAGCATTGAGTATGTTGCAGGGGTGAGCTGGCCGCGTTCGGGCCACCACCTTCTGGCGAACTTCCTCAGGGCGTATTTCGGGGAGCAGTTTGGGTATTGCGAGATCTACACGTCCGAGGACTGCTGTAGGTCGTTTCCGTGTGAGCGCCCGGAGATAAATTTTACGAAGAACCATGATTTCGACCTGACCCTGAAGAAGCTGGAGGGGCAGAAATACCTTATACAATATCGGAATTTTCTGCCGTCCGTGGTATCGAATTTCTCGCTCTATCTGCGGCAGGGCAAGCCGGACACATCGGAAATGTTTGAGAAATTCGCCAGGAAACAGGCGATGAGATATTCCAGGTTTGTCAACAAATGGGTGGCCGGCGAAATGCCCAATCGGTTGACGCTCAAATATGAAAATGTGGTCGCGGAACCTTCAAAGGAATTTGCACGGGCCGTCAAATTTTTTGCTCCCTTGCAGCCGGTAAATCAAGGCAAGGTTGATCAACTTGTAAACGCCAAACTGGGTCCGCAACGGATGGGCGTAAGGGACCTGCGTGTTGTCGAGGATTTCAGATACTACGACGCGGGTCTGTTCGCAGAGTTGGCCGCTGCTGCAAACCGATAATCCGCTTTGTCTGCTACATGCTTCATTGTGTGTTGCAGGTCGTCTTGCAACGCTTCTGCCGTTCAGTAGTACCGCTCAACCGCCGTATCAAACGCCTTCATCAACTCCGGTGGCCAAAATTTATGAATCGCCCCGCGGGTGGCGAGAATTGAATGAAACGAGATCCGACGGCTGTGCGTCCACGGCATTAGCAAGCTGGCTTTGAGAGCGGGGGCAAGAGCTGAGATATCGTCCGGCATTGTGAGTGTATACATATTGCCCAGGTTGGGTTCGATTATGCAACGCAGCCTTTCGGGGATCTGATCAAACAGGTGTTTCGGGCCGACACCCGACCCGTTCTCCTGAAAGGTATAAAGAGCCAGGTCGTGAAACACGACAACAGCACGGCTGGCCAGGCTTGACGCGATGGCAATCAGGTCAAAAGTTGGCCACGGGTGTTCGTGGTTCGCATCAATAAATGCCATGTCAAAAGTGCCTGGATCGAATAGTTGCGCAGCATGCAGAGCTGTGGTCCGGCTGCGGATCGTGACGGCTGGCGTTTCACCATCGAATAGCTCACCGCATAAATATCCTACCGGCTTTGTATTGTCCCGGAAGAACGTGGGAGAGATGTCGAGGGACTGGACATCGATGCCGCCGTTTTCGCTCATGACGGCCGCGATCAATCCGGTCGTGACGCCGCTGGCAGTTCCAATTTCAAGAAACGACTTCGGTTGATGCTTGGACACAAGATCAACGAGCGCACTAGCTTCGGTTGGCGCGATTGTTCCAATCGTATTGTCGTACAAACTCTCAAATTTGGCTAGTGCGGTTTCTATGGGCATTGTCCGACAATGCATTGAACGAGTATCAAATGCAAACGTGTACACACCAAGTATCCAGAGGAAAACAGGTCTTTTTTCTGTGTTTGATTAACGCTTAAAGTTGATGGGATGACTGGCGGTAGGGGTGATCAAAACGACCGATGCCAATCCCACAGCACATATAATCGGAAGCTTGGAACAGTCAGTATGACCCTTCAATTACGATATTTAGCAGGCACTGGAGGCGCGTCTGTCGGGCATAGGTTAGGGTTCAATCAAGGTCTAAGACGCGTTCTTGAGTGTCTCAACCGCCGCCTTCCGTACAGCTTGCCACGCGTCGGATTTGACCAGTCTTCTGAGAAGAACGCCTCTTGGCGCAAGGCGTGGTCTGCATGCGGTATCAGTGGTCTGTTAGCCGCGCGGCGCAAATTTTTTTCAACCGAGGCAAAGTCGAATGGGTGAACGGCAACCGAACTCAGGCCGGCTGGCTGTCGCGTGGCATATATGCCTACCGCTACATGGGCTTGGGGTTTAGCACTGTCGGTTGCCATCAAGTGCGTGTCACACCAGACGTAATTGGAATATCCAAGTTCTTCAAAGCGAGCGATCAGATCCTGTACCGTATGCCCGTACCGACGGGCCGTAAAACTGCAGGATTCATAGATGAACTGCACGTTTAAGTTGATTTCGAGCAACCGCTCAATCCCTTCCAGGGCTATGAGCTCATACCCTTCAATGTCAATCTTGATGATGTCTGCGTCCAGGTAGTCGTAGGCACTCAGATTGTCAAACGGTGGAGCACCGTAAACTGGCGTGCCCGTATCGGAGACGTGGCCCCAGGCATCATCGCCCGTAATACCAAAGGAACTGACTATTGACACATTTCACCGGGATTATTTTGCCCTTAGGCAAGGCGCGCGTTGCGCCGCGGTACTGGTACCGCAAGCAGTGCGCAACGCTGCCTAAGGGCAAAAGAACCCGGCCTTCGGTGGGCCATTCCGGCCCGTCTCCTTACGTTGCG
>JAJFHM010000192.1 GCA_021775625.1 Hyphomicrobiales bacterium
GCACAGATACCACATCTCGCGCGCCTTCTTTTCACCCACCACCCGCGCCAGGAAGGCGGTGCCGTAGCCGGGATCAACCGAGCCCACCTTGGGACCGGCCTGGGCAAACACCGCTTTTTCCGAGGCAATGGTGAGGTCGCAGATCGTGCAAAGCACATTTCCACCGCCGACGGCGTAGCCCTGGACACGTGCAATCACCGGTTTTGGGACATCGCGGATGGCGCTGTGCAACTCCTCCATCGGCAATCCGATGGTGCCGCGGCCGTCATACTGGCCGTCATGGGACGACTGATCGCCACCGGTACAGAATGCCCGGTCGCCCGCACCGGCAAGAACGATCACGCCGATCGCGTTGTCGTAACCGGCCTTGTTGAGTGCACGTATCAGCTCGTCGCAGGTCCTGCCCCGGAACGCATTCATCTTGTCGGGCCGGTTGATGGTGATCCAGGCGGCGCCTTCGCGCACCTCGAAGAGGATGTCCTGATAGTCCATGTTCGACCTCCCTCAGCCGTTCATCGTGAGCCCGCCGGAAACGCTCAGCACCTGTCCGGTGACATAGCCCGCCGCATCGCCGGCGAAAAAGAGGATTGCGCCCGGCAGGTCGTCCGGCTGTCCGATACGCCCCAGGGGTATTGAGCGCTCGAACGCCTGGACCAGTTTTTCCGGATTGCCCGCACCTTGCTTGTAGTCATCAAAAAGGGCGGTGTTGGTGGGGCCCGGGCAGACCACATTTACCGTGATCCCGTGGCGTGCATGTTCGCGCGCCAGCGTCTTGGAAAACGCGACCAGGCCGCCCTTACAGGCAGCGTAGACCGCCTCGCCCGACGAACCCACGCGTGCCGCATCCGACGCGATGTTGACGATGCGGCCGCTGCGCCGTTCGATCATATCCGGCAGCACCGCGTGATGCATGTGCAGCGCGCCGACAAGATTGATGGCAATGATCTTGCTCCACAGGTCGGGATCGGTATCCATGAACGGCATGAACACATCCCATCCGGCATTGTTGATCAGCACATCGGCCGGCCCGAAAGCTTCGCGCGCCGCCGCCACGGCCTGATCGACACTGTCCCGTTGGGTGATGTCACAAGCAAACGCCTGTGCGGTGCCGCCATCTGCGCTGATAGTACGGGCAACCGCTTCGGCAGCCTCAATGTTGACATCGAATATGGCAGTTTTGGCGCCGGCCGCCGCGAAGCACTTGCTGGTCGCTCCTCCTATGCCGCCACCGCCTCCGGTCACGATCGCAACCTTGCCCTCAAGTCCAGCCATTCTCGGTATCCTTGTGAGTTCTCCTGAAGCACACTGTCGGTGCCGCGCCGGCGTGTCCTTGACGCTGGTCAATTGTCCTTTTCAGCGCCAGCCGCCAGCATGTGAAGTGTCGACAAGGTGACGGAATTCAGTGTCGCACGGGTCAACTCGTCAATCTCGCGAAGGACGGTTTCGAGCGCTGCACCCTCTGCGGTAGCCGCGCCCGCGTTGCCGCCATCGCCACCACCACCACCACCCACCGTTTCAAAGAGTTCAATCACGTTGAGCAATGTGGTGCGCTTGGCGTTTCCGCAAAACACGTAACCGCCGCCGGCACCGCGTACGGAACGCACCAGGCCGGCGCGGCCGAGCGTGTGCAATACCTTCGAGAGATGATGCGTGGATATGTCGAACTTGTCCCCGATCTCGGCCGCCGAAAGCTGGCGTTCGGGATCTGCCGAAAGCTCAAGAACCGCATATATGGCGAGCCGGCTGGCGGTCTGCAGTTTCATTGCCGGTCCTTCATGTGAGGTCTTTTTCGAGTTGCAGATAGGGGCCGGCCATAAGCCCGTGGCTGCGGAAAAATGACATCAAAAGGTGGTTGTTGCGGGAGATCATGGTTCTGAGCCGGGTTACGCCAGCCTGCCTGAAGCGGCCGCAGATTTCGTCAAGCAGAGCCGAGCCGACACTTTCCTCACGCTCGTCCGGATCAACCGAGATCGCAAATACCCAGCCGCATGGCTCCGAACCGAACTCCCATGCCCGGATTTCGCCAACAACGAAGCCGACCACCCGTCCCGCGGCTTCGGCGACGTAGAAGAACCTCTGATCCGGCTTGCGGGTGCGATAGCGCTCGAACAGGTCGTGCAAATATTCGCGCTTGGAGATGCCTGTTATCCGTTCGTCCAGTGCAATTACGTCGGCGACATCGCGCTGTTCCGCAGGCCGGATCACGAAGTTTGCATCGGTTTCGGGCATTTCCATCGACCTCCAACAGTCTTTGCCGCCAAAAACTGAGTGTGAATCCAAATATTGGTAAACTGGTACCATTTTCTCATAAACCGTCAAGCCCGGGCAGGTGGCCGCCCTCCAAAGACACTTCACTAAGGTGTGGTCGACATAGGCGATGCGACACAAAGGCACTGGCCGGCCTCCTTAATCAGTATTATCGTACTTAAATATGTTTTAATCAAACAAGGCTTTCGCTCTTGGCACAGACTGCAGGAGGCATTGCGATGAAGAACACCCTGACAGCAGGCCTGAGGATAACCCGGAAAATTACCGTGGACCATGCGCGGACCATTGATTTTCTCGGCACGGCCGCGGACGAAAGTGCGATGGTTTATGCCACACCGGCCTTGATTCAGGATATCGAGGCGACCTGCAGGGATTTGCTTCTCGAACATCTGGATGCGGAAGAAGACTCTCTCGGCACCGAGGTCAACATCAAACATCTGGCGCCGACCTTGCTCGGCATGTGGGCTGAGATCAGCGCCGAAGTCACAGAGATCAAGGGCCGTGCGGTCTCATTCAGTATAACCGTGCGGGATCCGGTCGATGATGCGGTCGCCAGCGGCACCCACCAGCGCTTTGTGATTGATGTTCAAAGCACGCTTGAACGCCTCCGCAAGAAAGCAGACAAATTCGGGCAGGGTGCATGACCGAACCCACCCATACGT
>JAJFHM010000193.1 GCA_021775625.1 Hyphomicrobiales bacterium
TGGAGGCCACGGCCGGAATCGAACCGGCGTACACGGATTTGCAATCCGCTGCGTCACCACTCCGCCACGTGGCCATCCTTAGAGCGAGGCACTGCCTATAGCAAAGCTTGCGGCAACCCACAACAAAATGCGGTGACAACCAAGACACAGCCCACACAGGCGTCAGATTTCCCGTGAAGCGTTCGCTCCAATCAGGTAAAGAAGACCACACCAGAGTTTCAGCTCAAGATCGAGGCGACGACGCAGAATGATCGATTTCAAAACCGCTCGCAGCAATATGGTTGAGTCTCAGGTCAGGCCCAATTCGGTAACTGATCACAGGATTATCGATGCAATGGCTGCGGTGCCTCGCGAAGCGTTTGTGCCAAAGGGTATGCAGGCAATTGCGTATATGGATGAGGAAATCGTGCTGCCGGGCTCGGGCGGTGGAAACCGGACGCTTATGTGTCCCATGAACCAGGCCAAGCTCATTCAGTTGGCTCGTATCACCAAAGACGATCTGGTCCTGGATGTTGGCTGTGGCCTCGGGTATTCGTCTGCTCTCCTGGCTCGGCTGGCGGATGCCGTGGTGTCGCTGGAATGCGATGAGGCCATGGCTGAGAGCGCCATCGAGACAATGGTTGAGCAGGGCGTGGACAACGCTGCGGTTGTTTCGGGCCCGCTCAATGAAGGGTATGAATCGCAAGGACCGTACGACGCCATACTGTTGAATGGCTCAGTGCCGGCTGTGCCCCAAAAACTGCTTGATCAGCTTAAGGTTGGAGGGCGTCTAATCGCCGTCATCTCCAATGGTACTCTTGGGCGCGCCCATGTGTACTTGCGCAGCGAAAATACCTTCGCCGAGAAGGTTGCGTTTGACGCAACCGTCTCGCAATTGCCAGGGTTTAGTGCGATTGAACCGGCGTTTGTCTTTTAAGTCACACACGACGATAAAAACGAGGACACGCCAAGTTCAAGGTGGCACGCGTTAAAGATTAACACTAAGTTCCAGAATCGTACTGATTCTGGCGATAAGATATTGACGCATGAGAAACCATAATTTGCCTAGTCTCGCGGTGTTTCCTCAGGGATTCAGGGGGGCGTTGACGATGGCAGCGTGCGAAATCGAGTGGGTATGAGGGCCAGGACAAAAGCACAAGGCAAGTCTGCTTTGCATCGCCTGCTTGATGTGTGCGCCGCGTTGGCTTTAGCGGTGGCGTTGGTTACGTCTGCGTCCGCGGTGCATGCGGAAACGCTCTAACAGGCACTGGTTTCCGCCTATAATGGCAATCCCACATTGAAAGCGGAACGTGCCCGGCAACGCGGCACCGACGAGGATGTTTCCCAGGCCTTGTCAGGATGGCGGCCAACCATAATCACAACGGGCGATGCCGGGAGACAATATACGGAGACAAATCCTGCACCCAACTCGACGATCAACCCATACGGTTTCTCTCTAACCATCAGTCAGCCGCTGTTTCGAGGGTTCCAAACGATCAATGGCACCGCGCAGGCGGAAAAGACGGTTCTCTCCGGGCGACAACAGCTGCTCAATGTCGAGCAGACAGTATTGCTGGACGGTGTCACCGCCTATATGAATGTCTTGCGCGACCGGACCATCGTCAGCCTCAGACAGCAGAACGTCAGCAATCTGAGCGAGCAGCTCAAAGGTACAAAAGCCAGGTTCAATGTTGGCGAGCTGACCCAAACCGACGTGGCGCAGTCTCGTGCCCGGTTCAGTCAGGCGCGCTCGGATCTTGCCACGGCAAAAGCCAATCTGGCCGCCAGCCGGGCCGACTACAACCGGATTGTCGGAAACCAGCCCAACGGTTTGACGTTCCCGAAATCGATCCTGAAGAAACTTCCGAAAACCCTTGAGGAAGCGATTGCGGCAGCTGATGCCCGCAATCCGCAGATCCTGTCGGCGCGCTATAACGAAGAAGCATCCGCCCATGCGGTAGACGTCGCATTTGGTGATCTGTTGCCCTCTGCCGACCTGCAGGCGGAGTACAGCCATCGTGAGCAACCGGCCAGCGCATTGAACAACACTGACACGCTTTCTGTTATCGGGCAGGTGTCGGTCCCGTTGTATCAGTCCGGGCGTGAACATTCTGAAGTCCGTGAGGCAAAACAGCTCAATCATCAGCGCAAACAGGAAGTGTTTGAGGCCATCCGCGCAGTGCGCGACGAGGTGGTGACGGCGTGGCATCAATGGGTCGCCGCCCGCGAGAGCATCCGCTCCGATGCCGACCAGGTAAAGGCCAACGAGCTCGCCTACAAGGGCATCCAGCAGGAAGCCCTGGTGGGCTCCAGAACCATTCTCGATGTCCTCGATACCAACAGAGATCTGATCGAATCACAGATCCTGTTGATCCAGTCGCGCCGTGATGAACGCGTCGCCAGCTACCGTTTGCTCGCCGCCACGGGACGACTGACCGCCCAGGGCATCAATCTCGCCGTCTCAGTCTATGATCCGACACTCAATCTCGACCGGGTCAGGCACAAATTCTTTGGAGTTGACATAAACGAATCAGATTAGGGTCGGGATTAACCAATCCACAACTTAAAAGTGGCCCCGGGAGGCATACAGCTTGACCCCCATGGCAAATTGCCGAACTTGGTGGTGAGTGATAGTAAGAGTAAACTCAAGCGGCTGGATCGGGTGAATGAGCAACACGGAACAAGCACAAGAACCGACCATGGAGGAAATTCTCGCCTCCATTCGGCGAATCATTTCCGACGACGACGAGAACGCCGAGCCTGCTGAAGAAGCGGCTGTTGCAGAAGACGTTGCCGCCGATGATTTTGACTCCGCAGCCGATGGGGTCGATGAAGGGTTTGCGGAACTGCCGGAAGAAGAGGTGGCAGATGAAGTCGACTTTGATTCACTCGATGTCGGGGAAGACGAAAGCAACAGCGATGCCGACGATGTTCTCGAACTTACCGAAATTGTAGCCGAGCCAGACGTCGCCGAAGATGACATTTCATTCGAGGATGTTTCGTTCGAGGAAGACGCCGAAGCGGAACCTGCGGATTCTGGAGAAATTGAATTCGTAGCAATTGATGAGCCGGCTGAGACCGAACCCGATCTGGACTTCAAGACAACACCTGAAGTGCCCGTCGATACCCCGATCATGTCACAGGTTACCGACTCCGCGGTGGCATCGGCGTTCGGACAACTGGCAAGCACATTGCTGTCCCGTGACGGCAGCACCCGTACTCTCGAAGAACTGGTGCAGGAACTGCTCCGGCCGATGCTCAAGTCCTGGCTCGACGAAAACCTTCCCCCCATAGTTGAAGATCTCGTGCGACAGGAAATTGAGCGTGCAGCACGTCGTGGCGGACGCTGATCTACCCCACATCATTTACGATCAAGTCTGTCGTACATTGCAGTAAGCGGCTGACTGGCCGGTTGCACTTTTGCGGATCGTGATGTTTATAGCCCCCCATGCCGGGTGACTGTACCGGCTCATTTATGTCGCGCAGCGATTATGAGTTATCCCAATGCTTGAAAAGACTTACGACCCTCAGGACATCGAAGAGCGAATTTATCTTAACTGGGAAGATGCGGGCACGTTCAAGTGCAATCGCAAGCCCGACGCCGAGCCGTACAGCATTGTGATACCGCCACCGAACGTCACAGGCTCGCTGCACATGGGCCATGCATTGAACAACACAATACAGGATATCCTGATTCGGTTTGAGCGTATGCGCGGCAAGGATGTCCTGTGGCAACCCGGAACAGATCACGCCGGGATCGCAACGCAGATGGTTGTCGAGCGGCAGCTTATGGAGCACCAGCAGCCGGACAGGCGTACGCTGGGGCGCGATGAGTTCGTTCGCAGGATCTGGAAGTGGAAAGACGAATCCGGCGGCGTCATTACCAATCAGCTAAGGCGTCTGGGAGCATCTTGCGATTGGTCACGCGAGCGCTTCACAATGGATGAAGGCCTGTCCAGGGCGGTGCTTAAGGTCTTTGTTCAGCTCCACAAGGAAGGCTTGATCTACAAGGACAAACGCCTCGTCAACTGGGATCCTAAACTTCTCACTGCAATATCCGATCTGGAAGTCGAGCAGGTTGAAACAAAGGGTCATCTCTGGCACCTCAAGTATCCCATCAAGGGGGAAGAGGGGCGTTTCATCATCGTTGCGACGACGCGGCCGGAAACCATGTTGGGGGATACCGGCGTTGCGGTTCACCCTGAAGATGAACGTTACAAGGATCTCATCGGCAAGACTGCAGTTCTGCCCCTGGTGGGCCGCGAATTGCCGATTGTCGCAGACGATTATGCCGATCCGGAGCAGGGCTCAGGCGCGGTTAAAATGACCCCTGCACATGACTTCAACGACTTTGAGGTTGGCCGCAGGCAAAACCTTGAGGTCATTAACATTTTCGACGAGCACGCGACGCTCAATGAGAATGTGCCAGAGGTCTACCGTGGTCTGGAAAGGTTCGAAGCGCGTAAGCGCATTATCGCCGATCTGGAGGCCGGCGAATACCTGGACCACGTTGAAGATCATGACCACACCATTCCCTATGGCGACCGCTCCAATGTGGTTATCGAACCCTGGCTGACGGACCAGTGGTATGTCGATGCGCAAACACTTGCTGCGCCTGCCATAAAGGCCGTGGAGCAGGGAGCCACGGTCTTCGTTCCGCGCAACTGGGAGAAGACCTACTATGAGTGGATGCGCAACATCCAGCCATGGTGTGTCTCCCGGCAACTGTGGTGGGGTCATCAGATACCGGCGTGGTACGGTCCGGATGGTGAGGTTTTTGTCGAAGAAACGGAAGAAGCCGCACAGTCCGCCGCCAACATTCACTATGGCAAAGCCGTCGCTCTGGTGCGGGATGAAGACGTTCTCGATACCTGGTTTTCCTCGGCACTTTGGCCGTTTTCGACGCTCGGCTGGCCGGATGAGACGCCGGAAGTCGAGCGTTACTACAAGACCGATGTGCTGGTCACTGGTTTCGACATCATTTTCTTCTGGGTCGCCCGAATGATGATGATGGGCCTGCATTTCATGAAGGATGATGCAGGCCAGCCCGAAGTGCCGTTTCACACGGTCTATATCCACGCTCTGGTGCGGGACGAGAACGGGCAGAAAATGTCCAAGTCCAAGGGTAATGTCATCGACCCTCTGGAACTGATTGAAGAATACGGCGCCGATGCTTTGCGGTTTACCCTTGCGGCCATGGCGGCCCAGGGCAGAGACATCAAACTGGCCCGTTCCCGCGTCGAAGGATACCGCAACTTTGCCACCAAACTCTGGAACGCCGCCCGCTTCTGCCAAATGAAAGGCTGCGTTACGGATCCTGAAGTTGACGTCACCGCCGCATCGCATTCGGTCAATCGGTGGATTGCCGGTGAAGTTGAGCGGACCTGCACTGCGGTGACCGAAGCTATCGTTGCGCACAAATACAATGAGGCAGCAGGCGCGCTCTATCACTTCGTCTGGCATATCTTCTGTGACTGGTATGTGGAGTTGATCAAACCCTTACTCGACAGCGAGGACGAGGACGCCAAGTCTGAAACCAAGGCGATGGCGGCCTGGGCGCTGGAGCAGATCCTTATCCTGATGCATCCCTTCATGCCGTTTATCACCGAGGAACTCTGGGACAATCTGGCAACTTCGGAAAACCCCCGCAAAAGCCAGCTCATCCTTGCCGGCTGGCCGGCCTATGACGGGCTGCAGGACGCCGCGGCGGACAGCGAGATTGCCTGGGTCATAGATGTCATTTCGCAGATACGGTCTGTCCGTTCCGAAATGAACGTGCCCGCCGGCGCGAAAGCACCGGTTGAGATCGTTGGCGCCAATGCGGCGACCCTGGCGCGTGTTGACGCCTGGCGTGATGAGCTTTCCCGTCTTGCCCGGCTACAGTCCATCGTTGCAAGTCAGACAGTTCCTTCCGGCGCCGTTCAAATCGTCATGGGCGAAGCCACAATTGCGCTGCCCCTGGCAGGCGTCATCGATATCGCAGAGGAAATGGACCGGTTGACGAAAGAACTCGACAAGATCAGCGGCGAAATTGCCAAGTTCGATGCAAAATTATCCAACAAAAAGTTCGTGTCACGGGCGCCGGAGCATGTTGTCGAAGAGCAGCGCACCCGGAAAGCTGAAGCCGTCGAGCGGCAGGAGAAAGTCACCGAGGCATACGAGCGCCTCAAGGGTGCGGCCTGATCATCCGTTGGTTGTGCTGTCGGGGCTTTTCTTCTCTTCCTTGGGTGTGCCGCTCGAACAAATTGACTTAAGGTCCGTCCATTGCGTTTGGTTGATGACCGGCGTCGAAGGCCACTTTGGCAGTGCTTTCAATTTTCCGATCCGCTCATCAAGTCCGGGATGAGTGCTGAACAAATTGAGCAGGCTGCCACCGTCGTCATCGTCGGATTTTGAACCGTACTTGTCTTTCACAAATTCGAAGAACTTGATCAATCCGTCCGGCTGGACCCCCGTGGCCTGCATGATGCGTTGCGCATGAACGTCTGCCCGGCGTTCCGCTTCGCGGGTATAGGTGAGCAGGGCGAGAAGACCGGCGACCCCTCCAATCGAGTCACTGATCTGGCCGCCGCCTAACATGACCTGCTGCAACAGGGAGATGCCCATCGCCCGCACAAGTTGGGTTTCCGAATCGCGCTCGATCACATGTCCCATTTCATGTGCCAGAACCCCGGCGACGCCTTCTGGCCCGCTGGCAGCTTCAATCAGTTTTCCGCTGATCACGATCAAGCCTCCAGGCAATGCGAATGCATTAACGATCGCGAGGTCGTAGACCAGCACCTGGAATTGTCCGGGATTGGCCTCATGTGCGGATATGCGTTTCCGCATCGCTTCTAGGGCGTGCAGTCCTGCAGGTCCGGTACAGAGCTTACGTTTGCCGACGAGGGTTTTTATAACCTGGTTTCCCAAACTCAGCCGCCACTCATCCGGCATCACTGACGCAACCGTTCTTGGAGCGAAGGTGAGCAGCAGGAATGCAATGCCCGCGAAAACTGCCGCAACCGCCATACAGCCCATGACCAGTTTTAGGGTCTGGAGATTATGGGCGCGTTTTGAAAGTTGAGGCGCCCTGTCGAGCACGCACTCGGAAAAGCCTCTGTCTTCGACAACCAGGCGGGCGTATGGCGCCGAGACGTGCGTCAGTCGCGCGCGCCTGCCGGCACTCAACGGGTCCGGAGAGATCAGGTCCGCGTAACTCCAGGTTGCAAGAACGTTTGCGCCCTCACTGACCACGATGACGGTCGTCGAACAGCGAACAACTGCTTCGTGCGCCTTGGCGGATTCGCCATCATAAAACAAGCCATCGTAAGTCTTACTCGGCTCAGAACGCATCAATATCAAAGGCCTCCGCCAATCCCTCGCCCCGGCGGTCCAGTTGCGCCTGCGATTGCTGGATTGCATCCACATTGAGCACGCCGGTGAGCGTCATCCGATTGCACACATAGCGGATCAGCCGTTGTTGGGCAAACGGCATGGCGATGCCCAGTGTGAAGAGCACAATAAAGAAGTTGCCGACCACCAGACCGATGAGGCTGCCTGTGGTTGCGTTCATTTTGAACTGCACGGAATCATAGGATGTACATGCTGCGAAGTAGTTCATTTCACCGGATACATACACCGCACGGAACATTGCCATCAGCAACGAAATGAACGGAATAACAACCAGAAAAACGATGAAAAGCAACCCGATGAGGAAGTAGGCATTCGTGCCTTCCAGGCCCTCCGGGTCGGTCAACATAATTTCAATTACGGCTCCAAGACCCGCAAGGGACAAGGCAACATACATCAGCACGAGGGTAATGATGCCGCCGATCCACAGTACCGCAAATCGCGTATAGAGCGGGCCCGCACCGCCGGAGAATGCAAAAGGCCTGGTGCCGAACTCCATTTCGTTGGTGATCCGGGAATTCAGCCGCGTACGCACCCACGGGTATGTCCACAACAATGACAACGGCAGGGTGAACGTCATCCAGAAGTTGCTCCAGGCGTATGCCCATGGAGATCCGGATAATGTTCCCCGGATTCCGCGCCAGACCGTACGGCTCAACCGGTATCGACGCGCCCGGTAAATGCCCACGCCGATCAGATAGATCAACACCACAAGGACGAGACCCTGCGCCACCGCCTCGGCCACCAGGTCTCCTGGAAACATGATCCCGATGGCAAACTGCAAGGCAGCCAATGGAACCACAATGATCAGGGACACGATCAGCATGCCCAGGAACAACTCCTTGCCTGTGCCGGTATACTCCAGTGGTTCATCCATCAGATGAATACACGACCAAAGATGGCGCCGAACGTTGGTTTTTCCCCAGAAGCTGTAAATACCAAGCGTGATGACGGTTAACAGGAAATTCTTGATCGCAAGACCACCAAGACCGGGTTGCGGAACGTATTCCAGGGACACGGGTTGCGGGCCACCTGGTACGCCGGTTGGCGTTGTTGCGTCACTAATATTCGTCATGAGGATTATCCATATTTGCCACCCGAAAGGCATCTCGGCACACGATCTGCTGGTGACCAGAAGCCTGCATCTGTTTAGCTGATTCCGCAGCTCCGATCCACATCAGGCGTATGATGAGGTGTTAAACGACAGCGCTTTGCCCTTACACACAGCAACTTGAGCAGTTGATCGATACGACGGCCTGAGGCGTTGAAACCGTAGCAAAAATATCACACTCAACGTAATAATATCGTCACCCGCACATTCCGGCACACTTCAACACTTTCTTGCCTTAATACATTTCTAGCGTCTGTCTGGTTCGGTAGACACGCAGAGAGACAGGTTGATTCCCCTTACAGACAAGGGGCTTAGCATCAAAAGCTGAGAATTCTCCCCTCCAGTTGGAAACACCGAATGTGGCTTTGACGGCTGCCACATATCATGGACGGATCTGGACCGGGCTCCATGGTGACGAAGTGGCACTTAGAAGCAACACTTGAGGAATTTGGAGCTGATGGACGTCCAAATATTTGACAGGAACCGGTTGCTGCGCCGTTGCGAGACCAAAAGTCCGCAGCCCGCTTCGCATCATTCTTGTCAACGCGCCAACGGGCACAACCAACCTCAACGCCGATTTAAGTCGCACTGCATGGCAGGCGGACAGATTATCGACTTATTCGCACACCATATTCCACACGGCAGCAACTTTGCCGGCGGAGCGCTGCCAAACACAACACCCCTTGAAGATCAAAATGCCGCCTGCCTGGCGGAATTACCGATCGCCAATACCGGCTGCCATGCCGGATCAAGGGGCGCGCTTTCTGCCGGTCGTGCGGTCGTGCAGGCCGCCGGACACGAAAAACAAGAATTTACTGGACCGGATCGATGCGTGGGGTCTGAAGAACTCTGCAACGAAACGGTGACCAGGGGCACATACCAGGAGGGCGAGGATCTCGTCGTCCGCAACGAACGGTCGCTTGGCGGATCGGGCACGACAAAAATGCCCGTGACGACGGCGGCTATCTATAGACAGGGAATGGGCGATAAGATGGCGCTCATCACTGACAAAAGGTTTTCTGGTGCAAACCGCAGTTTCCGTACCGGCCACGCAAGGCCGGTCGTGGCTTCGGGCGGTCGGACCGTATTGATCGAAAATGGAGACATCATTTCGATCGATGCTGTGAACAGCACCGGCGAACCCCATGTGAGTGATGTTGTGTTGTCGGCGCGGCGCAAGAACTGGGCCGTCCCGACCAACAGCTTCACCAGCGGCTGCATGTGGGAACAGGCACGATCCGTTGGTCCGGCAGCAAAAAGCGCGATGACCCTTCCAGGAGGACACGCAAAGGTCGTCTGCCATGCAGATTAGTAACGTGATTAAACGCAACCTTGGGCGCACAGCCGCCATCGGGCTTGCGGTGTTCGTATTGCAACTGGTGCAACCGGTTGACGAAGTGCGAAGCGACAGCATCTTCACCAGCGGCAATTTGTTCAACTTCTCCGGCAGTCCTTCGCTGTCGTCGGGACGCGTGCTGGGCAATAAGCCAAGTATCGGACTTGATCAGAACAACAAGGCGCTCGACGCCTACAAGTCTGGTGACTTTTCCACGGCCAGAAAGATCTGGGATAAAGCCGCTGCGGCAGGAGATATTTTCGCGCAGTGGATGTTGGCGCGCATGTACCGCTATGGGCAGGGCGTTGACGCGGACGATGGCAAGGTTTGGAACTATTACAGATCCGTTGCCGGAAAATATAATGGCGACAGGAATCAGCGCACCAGGTTTCACATAACCGTGGATTCAACCTACTGGGTGGCGCATTACCGGGCGACCGGAATTGCTGCCGCGGGTGTCAAGAAGAACTCACGCCAGGCTCTTAAACTGTTCAGGAAAGCAGCAAGTCAGGGCCATCCGGCCGCTCAGTATGAAGTCGGACGTTTCTTTCTCAAGGGGCTCGTCATAAGGCGAAACAACAAAGAGGGACGGCGATGGGTGCAGACCTCCGCGATGAAGCGCCACGCCCCGGCCATGGCCACGTTGGGCACTCTGTACTGGACCGGAGATGCTGCCCAGAAAAGCCGGGCACGGGGTTTGATGTGGTACATCCTGGCGAAAGAAAACGCCTGTCCGTCGATCCACCATGACATTTTCGACCGCTATGAAGAGATGTATATTGATGCGTCCGACGACGAGCGGTCAAAAGCAAAGAATTTCGCGTATCGCTGGAATCAGCGCAATCCTCTGAAAAAGGGCCAGTTGATTTACCGCCTCGCCGACTGCGGCTGAACCGCTACAGATTGAGTTCAGCCCACACCGGGACGTGATCGGAAGGCCTCTCCCAGGCCCGAACGTCCCGGTCCACATCGCACCCGACAAGCACGTCTGCCGCGTGTGGCGACAACAGAAGGTGATCGATCCGGATTCCGTGATTTTTCTGCCAGGCGCCGGCCTGATAATCCCAGAATGTATATTGTGCCGGTTCGGCAGTGCAGGCTCTAAGCGCATCACACAGTCCAATATTCAGCAATGAGCGGAACTCTGCCCGTGTTTGCGGAAGGAACAGTGCATCATCGCGCCACGCGTCCGGATTGTGAACGTCCTCGGGCCCGGGAATGACATTGTAATCACCCGCCAGTACGAACATCTCTTCGCTGCGCATCAAAACGTCCGCATGCGCCCTGAGACGCTGCATCCAGCCGATCTTGTATGGGTATTTTTCCGAATCGACCGGATTGCCGTTGGGCAGATAAATCGAGGCCACGCGAAGCGCCCTGTCTCCGGCGGTAACGCTGACTTCAAGATAACGCGCCTGCTCGTCGGTGTCGTCGCCCGGCAAACGCGCCTGCGTCTCATCGATCGGCAGCTTGGAAAGAATGGCCACGCCGTTGTAGCTCTTCTGCCCGTGCACCGCCACGTTGTACCCGGCCTCTTCGAATGCCTGGCGTGGAAACCCTTCATCAACGGTCTTGATTTCCTGCAGACAGACAATGTCCGGCTCGCTCTGGCGAAGCCAGTCCAGAACGTTCTGGGTACGCACTTTGATGGAGTTTACATTCCACGTGGCTATTTTCATCGGCTGCCAATCAGTTGGTTTGGTGTTGTGCGGTACGTGCGGATAATACCGGCTCACTCAACGACATCGGATCATGAGCGTCAAGCGCCTCCAATCCGGGAGAGCCGGCGTACCAGTTCTTCTATCTCCGTATGGCCGGCATTGGCAAAAGCCATCCGAACATACTGCTCCTGATCAGGGCCGAAGAAGCTGCCGGGCCAGGTCAGAATGCTCTGTTCATTGAACAGGCGTCGCGACACTTCGAGGCTCCTGGAGCCTGCAAACGGATGTTTGAGATAGCCGAAAAATGCACCGCTCGACACAAGTTCGAATGGCGGATCAATCTGCAGGAATGTCTCTCTCAGCAATGTCAGCCGTTGCTGCAGGTCCGCGTTTTTCTGTTCTGCCCAGCGGCCGAGATTGCGCAGTCCGAACAATGCGGCTTTCTGACTGACATGCGGCGCACAGATGGTAAGGGTGTCCGCGATCTTTCCGATTGCGCCAACGAGACGCTGTCCACCGGCAAGGGCACCGACGCGATATCCGGTCAGGCTGTAGACCTTGGAGAATGTGTAGAGATAGACCAGGGTCTCACCCCAATCGGGATCCGCAAACAGGTCATGCGGGCGCGTGCCGACGGAGAGGAAATCCTTGTAAGTTTCGTCGAGCACAAGCGCCATGTTGCGCGAACGCGCAAGGTCATAGGCCGCGGCCAGATACTGTGGACTGTAGGTCGTGCCGGTCGGATTATTGGGGGTGACAAGAACCATGGCCCGGGTTTTGTCGGTGATCAATGCGCGAGCCGCATCCAGGTCCGGCAACAGGCCCTCCGGTGTTTCGTTGCAGGGCAGGAGGCGTGTCGTGATGCCCTGCAGGTCAAACCACATTTGATGATTGAAGTAGAACGGTTCTGCCAGAATGATCTCATCACCCGGTGCCGCCAGAGCGGTGATCGCCATGCAATAGGCATGATTGCCGCCGCATGTCACAACAATGTTGCTGGCATCGATGAGAGAGCCGTATTGTGAAGTGAGACTTTCAGCACACGCTTCGCGCAGCGCTGTCAGACCCAGGATTGGGGTGTAAAAACTGGTATCACTGCGGCACACTTCTTCTGCCAGATGTGCCGTTAGCTCTTCTGACGGTGGATAGCTTGGCACCGCCTGTGCCGCATCAATGATCGGCAGGTCGGGATTGTGCTCGTTGCGCTCAACCCAGCCACGGGTTTCGTTGGTGGGTGGATCAAGCACCCGATCGACATTTGGATTGATTGAAAACGCCATGCCGCTCCTGACCGTCCATTCGTTACCGCGAAACTCTTGATAACGATGAACGGGGGCAGGGGCTACGAATTTAGATGGAAAAGCTCGTCCCGCACCCGCACGCGGCGGTGGCATTGGGGTTCTTGACCTGGAATGCCGCGCCAATCAAATCATCGACGAAATCGATTTCGGAGCCTTCCATGTACATGAGAGACACCGCATCGATGAGAACCGTTGCGCCGTGCTTTTCAATCACCAGGTCATCGTCATTACGGTTGGCGTCAAGCGCAAATCCATACTGAAATCCCGAACATCCGCCTCCCGAAACACTGATGCGCAGCATAGTGTTCTCCATCTCCGTCCCGGTGATTTCGGAGATGCGGTGGGCAGCTCGATCGCTGACGGTGACTGCAGTGCTTTCCATTTCGGAATCCATTCAAATTACGAGTGCCAAATGACAAATCTCTATAACATACTTATGAGGTGCTGGAGTTTTGTCAATTCCAAGCAACGATGAAACTTAATCAACGGTACGGCAGTTTCTGAATGACGGTTCCTCCCGAAACAACTTTGGCCGCCTATGCGTCGAGACCTGACAACACCCGAGGCAGGCTGTTTGGCGAACCGGAGGCGGCAAACCGGACCGTGTATCAACGCGATCGAGACAGAATTGTCCACTCGACAGCTTTCCGGCGCCTGAAGCACAAAACCCAGGTTTTCGTATACCACGAAGGCGATCACTACCGAACCAGACTTACCCACAGCCTTGAGGTTGCGCAGGTTGCACGCGCTTTGTCACGGTCGTTGCGGTTGGATGAAGATCTGACCGAAGCCTTGGCATTGGGGCATGACCTTGGCCACACGCCCTTCGGGCATGCCGGCGAAGCTGTCCTAGATGAGTGTATGCGCCGTTTTGGCGGATTTGATCACAACGCGCAAAGCCTGCGGATTGTGACCACCGTTGAACGCAAATATGCTGAGTTCGATGGCCTGAACCTCACCTGGGAGACCCTGGAAGGTTTGACCAAGCACAACGGACCGCTTGTCAATGCACAGGGGCAGCCGCACGGGAAATATGGTGATACCGGCCTGCCGGCTGCCATCTCGGAGGTGTCGGCCGCCGTCGACCTCAAGCTTGACAGTTTTGCCTCCGCCGAAGCGCAGGTAGCGGCGATATCGGATGATATCGCCTATAATGCCCATGATATCGACGACGGCTTGCGAGCCGGTCTGTTCGAGATGATTGATCTGGCCGATGTGCCGATCGTCGGTGAAGTGCTGTCACATGTCCTGAAACTTTACCCCGACCTCGAGCGCTCCCGTATGGTCCACGAAACGGTCCGCCGGATGATATCTCGCATGGTCGAAGACGTGCTGGAGGAATCAACGCGCCGGTTGATTGACCTTGCGCCGCGAAGTACTGACGACATTCGCAATTCGGACCACCCTGTGATCGGCTTTTCCCAATCGATCGAAGAGGCCAACGGCGATCTCAAGCAATTCTTGAACGAGAACATGTACCAGCATGAAAAAGTGCTTGAAGTCATGCGGCGTGCCAAGCGCATTGTCCGTGATCTGTTCGAAACATTTTATTCACAACCAACCGCACTGCCGGAGGTCTGGCAGCCATTGCCGGAGACCGGTGGAGATGCACATGCCAGAAGGTTGTGCGACTTCATTGCCGGCATGACCGATCGCTACGCCCTGGAACAGCACAAGCGTTTGTTTGACGTTGACCCGCTTTTCCGTTAGGTCGCCAGAAACGGAGTGCTAAATCGGTGGATATATTTGAACATTTTCGCGATGTCGTTACCGCCGCTATCGCAAATCTGGTTTCCCGGGGAACCTTGCCTCAAGGCATCGACACTGCGCGCGTTGCGGTCGAACCGCCGCGAGATCCGGGCCATGGAGACGTCACCACCAACGCAGCCATGGTGCTGGCGAAACCGGCAGGCGCAAAGCCGCGTGAACTGGCCGAGGCAATGTGCGTCGAACTGAACGCGCAGGAAGACATTGTTATTGCCGAAGTTGCCGGCCCCGGGTTCATCAACCTGACTGTTGACCCTTCGGTCTGGCCGAAGGTCGTCGCAGCGGTGTTGAATGACGGCGATGATTACGGTCGCTCAACAGCCGGGCAGGGCGTCTCCATTAATGTTGAATATGTTTCTGCAAACCCCACAGGTCCGTTGCATGTTGGCCATTGCCGCGGCGCCGTATTTGGCGATGCGCTGGCAAACCTCCTGGCGTTTTCTGGCTATGATGTTGTGCGCGAGTATTATTTTAATGACGCTGGATCGCAGGTTGATGTTCTGGCGAAATCCGCCTTTCTGAGATATCGCGAAGCCCTCGGGGAAGATGTCGGCGAGATACCGAGCGGATTGTATCCTGGTGATTATCTGATACCGGTCGGACAGGTGCTGGCTGATTCGTACGGCTCATCACTCCTTGAAATGTCAGAAGACGAATGGCTGCCCCTGGTACGGCGCGAATCCGTTGACCTCATGATGGCGGCAATCCGGGCAGACCTCAAATCGCTTAATATCGAACATGACGTTTTCTTCTCGGAAAGCGCGCTGCATGGGCCCGGCGGTCCGGTTGAGACCGCACTTGCGGACCTGCAGGCCCGCGGCCTGGTCTACGAAGGCCGCCTTCCGCCGCCGAAAGGGCAGTTGCCGGAAGACTGGGAGGACCGCGAGCAGACGTTGTTCAAGGCGACCGAATTTGGTGACGACGTCGACCGCACTGTCATCAAGTCAGATGGGGCTTACACCTATTTCGCCGCTGACGTGGCTTACTTCAAATCAAAATATGACCGTAAATTCCAAGAGATGGTGTATGTACTCGGCGCCGATCATGGCGGTTATGTCAAGCGCCTGCAGGCAGTGGCGGAGGCCATCAGCGGAGGCCAGGCAAAGGCGGTTGTCCGCCTGTGCCAACTGGTCAAACTGTTTCGCGGAGGCGAGCCGGTTCGCATGTCCAAACGGGCCGGTGATTTCGTAACCCTGCGGGAATTGATTAATGAAGTCGGGCCTGACGTCATTCGTTTCATCATGCTTTTCCGCAAAAACGACGCCCCGCTGGACTTCGATTTTGAAAAAGTCACAGAGCAGACACGAGAAAACCCGGTATTTTATGTTCAGTATGCCCACGCGCGCATCTGCTCGGTGTTCAGAAATGCGGCTGAAATGGGACTAATTCCCGATAGCGAACACGTAACGTTAACGAATTGTGACTTAAATCTTTTGCAAGATGGTGGAGAGATTGCGATAATCAAGCGGATCGCCGAATTCTCGAGAGTGATCCACGGCGCAGCGGCAGCACATGAACCGCATAGGGTGGCATTTTACATGTACGAACTGGCAAGTGCACTACACGCCCAGTGGAACAGGGGCAAAGAGTTGCCTCAATTGAGGTTTATCGACGAGAAAGAAACCGATGTAACCGCTGCACGGCTCGCTTTGTGCCGCGCGGTGCGTTATGTTCTGGCCAATGGACTTGGGATCTTAGGGGTGGTTCCACTTAAAGAGATGAGATAGCGGATATCGCTATGGATAACGACACTCCAAGGTATGGTTCGCGGAACGACGACGACGGTCGGCGTTACTCCGACGACCCGAAACCCGCCGCTGAACGCGACGATCGGCCGTCGTTTATGGACCGCTCAACATACGACGATGGCACCGGCACCCCCGGCGATGCAGCGTCAGGCGATCCGCCGGCAGCAAGACCCGGCGGTCTGGAAGGGCTGCGCCCATCCCGTTTCGACGACGATGACGATGGTGCCCGGAGCCGGGAAACATATTCATCCGCCCCGATCAGGGACAACGGATCATCGCGGGCAGACCGTTCCCATGAAACCGAGAGGTACAAACCCGGTACCGCGCCTGCTTCCCCATTCGCAAGCTCGGATGGTACCAACAACCCGTTGTTGAAACCCGAAACCTCAACGCGACGTTTCAGCTGGGAAGACACCGAACCGGCCAAGCCTGCGAGCCGGCCGAACACCCCGGTACGCGACTACGAGCCGCCGCGATACGAACCGCGGCAACCGAGGCTCGATAACATCGCGGAACCAAACCCCGAACCGCCACAGCCGAACTATGGATCGGAGCGCTATGCCGACACCGGCTATCGAGCGCCGCCTCCGCCGGCACAGGATTATGGACGGCGCCCGGAACCCGCTTACCAGCCGCCCGAGCCACCACGGGGCTATGACGATACCCGCTATGACGCCGGCGAATATGTAGACCCGAGACAGGGCTATGAGCCTTACGAGGCTGCGGCCTATCAGGGTGCACATTCCAGAGAACTCGCCGATGTTGATCAGGATTATGCGCGGGAATACCAGTACGCTGCCGAACCTCTGGACCCCCGGCAGGGCTACCCGGAATACGATCAGGACTATCCGCAGTATGAGCAGCCCTATGGTGAGTATCCGCCGCAGAAAAAACGCCGCGGACCATTTCTGCTGCTCGGCTCATTGATTGGCGTTGCCGTCATTGCCGGTGGATTGATTTTCGCCTATCAGGAACTGAACGGGACCAGCGAACCAACCGTCCCCACCGTCGCTATTGACGAAAATCCGACGAAGATCGAGCCGGAAACCCAAACCACAAGCAAGGAAGCGCCACCGCAGCGAACCAAGCTGATTTACGACCGCATCCGCGGCGAAGAAACAGAGACCGACAATACGCTGATCCCAAGAGAAGAGCAGCCGGCCACTCCCAGTAACCAGACCGATCTCGGCTTAACTCCTGGATCCGATGATGTTGCCGCAACTCCAACCGGGCAAACCGAGACGACAACAAGCGACGACGTTACGGGTTCAGATCCGTTACCGCTGCCGCTGCCGCCGCCGCCGGTTAACAGCAATCAGAACACTCAAACGGTGCAACCGACGTTCAATACGACGACGCAGAACCTGAACACAGGTGGAGATGTGGTCGTGCCAAGTGGTATTGAACCACCGGCACCGGCGACCCAGGAAACGGCAGCCGCCACAACCACCGAAACCGCAACCTCGCAGGATGCCATAACCAAACTGCTGCAGTCTCCACCGCTGCCGCAGGAAAAGCCGACGCCGCCGTCCCGTGAGGCAGCGCCTGGACCTGCGGTTCCGACAGGACCAATTCAGATCGCACCGCTTCCGGGTTCGGTGGAAAGAGACACCGCCGTTGCGGAACAGAACACCACCGATCAGTCGCAGCCAACACCGCTGCTGCCGGCACAGCCGAGCACGCAACCGCAACAAACCGCAACGACGGAAACGACCCGAACCCGTTCCAGCAGGTTCAGCGAGGATGAGACCACACGCAGCACCTCCAGCACCCAGTCCGACACACAGGTTGCAGCACTTCCGACGGAGACACCGGCACCGACGGTCCAGCCACAACCGGCACCGATAACGGGTGGTCGATATGTTGTTCAGTTGGGCACGTTCCCGTCACAAGCGGAAGCCCAAACGAAGTTCCAGAAGCTTCAGACCAAGGACCCCAATCTGCTTGACACTTACAGTTCCCTGATTCAGGAATCTAATCTCGGCGCGACGGGAACTTTCTACCGCCTCCGCGTCGGGCCGATTGAGCAGCGCTCCAGCGCCTCTCAGCTGTGCAACTCGCTCATTGCCTCAGGCGAGCGGGATTGTTTTGTACGCACACGCTGATCAGTCGTTGCGACACGGAATTCAATGACCGCAAACGCATTTGTTTCCGGATGCGAAGGGCTTGCGCTCTCGCCGGCCGAACGCTCGTTCTTCAGGGCCTCTGATCCGTGGGGGCTCATTCTGTTTCAGCGAAACTGTTCAACCCGCAAACAGGTGTTGCGTCTGACAAGTGACTTCCGCGACTGTGTTGGCCGCACCGATGCACCGGTCTTTATTGATCAGGAGGGCGGCCGGGTCCAACGGTTGAAACCTCCGCACTGGCGTAGCTATCCAAGTGGCGCTCAGATGGGCGCCATCTTTCAACGCGAGCCGGATACCGGCGTGAGGGTCGCATTCAATTGCGCAAGATTGATTGCCAACGACCTGCGCGAACTTGGTATCACCGTCAATTGCGCACCTGTGCTCGACGTGCGGCAGCCGGAAACCCACAAGGTAATAGGTGATAGGGCCTACGCGAGTGAACCTGACGATGTGGGCCGCGTCGGCGTTGCGATTGCCGACGGCCTGCTTGGTGGTGGTGTGCTGCCGGTCATCAAGCACATACCGGGACACGGTCGCGCCATGTCGGACAGCCACTTGCAATTACCCATTGTAGGCGCCGAACGCGCAGATCTGGAAGCGATCGACTTTGTGCCGTTTGTTGCGCTGAACAGCTACCCGATCGCGATGACGGCGCACATCGTATATGAGCACCTTGACCCGGAAAGACCAGCCACCCAGTCAACTTATGTCATTCAAAGCGTTATCCGTGAGGAGCTCGACTTTGACGGCCTCTTGCTCACTGATGATCTGAACATGAATGCACTTTCCGGAACCCTTGCTGACCGGGCGCGCTCGTCATTCGAGGCTGGGTGCGATGTTGTGCTGCATTGCAGCGGCCGCTTGGACGAAATGGAAATGGTGGCGCAGGAATCCGTGCAAATCGATGGCAATTGCGCGTCGCGTGCGGCCCGCGCTCTTGCATTGATGGATGCGCCCGGCGATTATGATGTGGACGAAGCACAGCGAGATCTCGACCTGGCCCTGCTCGAATCAGTATAAATTGCGGACTCTAAACCGTTTTTCAGTGGCTGTTGGCTGACCCTGCAATGTCTGAGCAAGATACCGAACTTCAATCGTCCGCCACGGCCGAATCGTGGGAGATGGATGTTGCGCCCACGGCGCGGCAGGATGCTCTTATTGTCGATGTCGACGGGTTTGAAGGTCCCCTCGATCTGCTTTTGCTGCTGGCTCGAGATCAGAAGGTGGATCTGAGCAAAATCTCCATACTTGCTCTTGCTGAACAATATTTGCTGTTCGTCGCCGAGGCCCGTCGATTGCGTCTCGAACTGGCCGCCGACTATCTGGTGATGGCCGCATGGCTCGCCTATCTGAAATCGCGACTGCTTTTGCCGGATGCGCCCGGTGAGGATGAACCAAGTGGTGAAGAACTCGCCGCACTTTTGGCGTTCCGGCTTCGCCGCCTCGAGGCGATGCGTGAAGCGGCCGCGCAGTTGATGGCGCGCAACCTGCTTGGGCGCGACGTCTTCGCGCGCGGAGAACCCGAAGGCGTGGAGATTTTCAAAACCGATGAGTATGTCGACAATCTCCACGATCTGCTCAAGGCCTACGCCGAACGGCGGCAGCGGGGAGTACGCCAGAACCTCGTCATGCCCAAGTGGCCCGTTTGGTCAATCAAGGAAGCGCGGGAAATCATTGAACGTCTGATCGGGAGCATGGACAGCTGGGGCAGGTTTGATGAGTTTTTGTCCGAGTATCTTTCCGAGCCGGACACCCGCAGCAGTGTAAAAGCGAGCAGCTTTACGGCGACTCTCGAACTCATTCGGGAGGGCCGCCTTGAAGTGCGCCAGGAGACCGCTTTTGCGCCAATATATATGCGGCGCACGCAAATTCCCGTGGCCTGAGCCAGGGGCTTGGGCTTGCATGAACAAGAAATAAAGGTATTGCTTCGATGCAAAATCAACTCAGCAAGACGGCACATGCCTTCGATATGAACAACGACGCAGAACCTCAAAAAGATCTGCAGGGAGTAGCCCCTTTGGAGAATGTAACGGTGTTGCCAACCGCCGAGGAGGCGCAGCATTTGCGCATGCTCGAAGCGTTGCTTTTTGCTGCCGCCGAGCCGATCAGTGTTGCCTCGCTCAGCGAACGCATGCCCAATGGCGCCGACGTCGACGGCCTCATGGCCGTACTGGTTGAGACCTACAGTGGACGCGGCGTAACCCTGATGCAAATTGCCGGAAGCTGGACATTCCGTACCGCAGACGATCTGAGCTTCCTGATGCGCAAGGATGCGGTTGAAGAAAAGCGGCTGTCGCGCGCCGCCCTCGAAACCTTGTCGATCATAGCCTATCACCAGCCGGTCACGCGCGCCGAAATTGAAGAGGTGAGGGGTGTCTCGATCTCAAAGGGGACTTTGGACATACTGTTGGACATCGGCTGGATCCGCATGCGAGGCCGGCGTCGGACCCCGGGCCGGCCTGTGACATATGGCGTGACAGATGATTTCCTAGGCCACTTCGGCCTCAACGAGCTGGCGGACCTGCCCGGGCTGGAAGACCTCAAAGCCGCCGGATTGCTCGACAGCAACCTGCCGCCGGACTTTGAAATTCCGATGCCGGGAACAAACGAAGAGCTTGATGTCGACGAAGAGGCCCTCGACGAAGAACTTCTCGATCAAGACGACGACATCGAAGACGAGCTCGAAATGAACCTTGAAGAAGATTAGCGTTCGTAGTCCACAGTGACTTCTGTATATAACCTCGTCTGAATGAAGCTCCGCATGTAGGGCGGCGATGACGCATGAGTCCTTTGGACGGGAAAAATGAGACGGCAGACGGCGACACGCGCTGGGGACCGCGCGGCACGGCCGCCGCGACCTTTGCGGCGCGCCTCTCGTTTGAGCATGTTTCTCACTCATATGCGGGTGTCGAGGCCGTTCGGGATGTGAGCCTTGTTCTCGCACCGGGAGAAATCACCTGTCTGCTCGGCCCTTCCGGGTGCGGAAAGACCACGTTGCTCCGCCTGGCGGCGGGCGTCGAGCGGCCGCAGCAAGGCCGCATCCTTCTTGACGGTAAGGAAATCGCGGGGCCGAATTCATTTGTCCCGCCGGAGCGGCGAAATGTCGGTCTCATGTTTCAGGACTTCGCGTTGTTTCCTCACATAACCATCCTCGACAACGTTTTGTTCGGGTTGCGACATCTCGAGCGTTCCATGGCATTGCGCGAAGCCCGGGCCGCACTGCGGCGTGTCGGCATGGCGCAGTACGAAAAAAGCTATCCCCATGTTCTGTCGGGCGGCGAACAGCAACGGGTTGCGCTGGCGCGAGCCATCGTTCCGCGTCCCGCCGTAATGCTGATGGATGAACCTTTTTCCGGCCTCGACCAAAGACTGCGCGAATCGGTACGAGAAGAAACCTTCGCAGTGTTGCGGGAAACCCGGGCAAGCTGCCTCCTGGTCACTCACGATCCGGTCGAGGCGATGCTGATGGCTGATCAAATTGCCGTTATGCGGGACGGCCGTTTGATACAATGCGATACGCCGGCTGAAGTCTACCGCCACCCTGAAGACATCGAAACGGCCAGGTTCTTTTGTGATTTCAATGAGTTGAAATTAGTCTCCGAGAGTGGAAGAATACAAACACCGTTCGGCGACCTGAACGCTCCGGATGATGGCTATTCCGGGCCAATCATCATTTTGATCCGGCCGCAGGGCATACTACCCGTAGAAGGGAAGACGGGCACGGAGGCCACTGTAATCGATGTCCGCTATCTGGGAGATGTAACCCTTCTGACCCTTGGAGTGCATGGCTATGATGATCCGGTAAAGGCACAGGTTGCCAGCGCCACTGTTCCGGAGAAGGGTCAATCCATGCGCATAGAGTTGGACCCCCAGCATGTGCTGATGTTTCAAAGCTAGATCGTGACCATATGAACGTAAAGCGATCTGGGCGGCATGTACGTCGGTTACCATTAATGTCTTTTGGTCAGAGCCTTGTTGCAGCCGCATATCTATTTTGCGATAGTGCCGCCCAATCACGGTCGTCAGAGACCTCAAAGAGTTAGGAGAGTTTGTAATGACTCCAAGTTTTGTACAAATCCTTATCGTCGTTGCCCTTCTGGTGCTTCTGTTCGGCAGAGGCAAGATATCCGCCCTCATGGGTGATGTGGCGAAAGGCATCAAAAGCTTTAAAAAGGGCATGCAGGAAGAGCCTGAAGCGGAAGTCACCGAAGACGTCAAAACCATCGAGCACGAAGCCGCAGAAACGGTCAGCACCGCCAAGAAAACCGCCGGTAGCAAGGCAAAAAGTTAAGATCGTCTCGCGGCGCGCGGTGTTGCTTGCCCGTCGCGCCCAAACCGGCTGTAAGTCATGTTCGATATCGGTGCAGTAGAACTGTTGGTCGTCGCTGTGGTGGCGGTGATCGTGGTGCGTCCGAAAGACCTGCCCACCATGCTGCGGACCATCGGTCAGTATGTCGGCAAGCTGCGGGCAATGGCGCGGGAATTTCAGAACCAGTTCGAAGAAGCAGCGCGTGACACCGGCATTGATGACATCAAAAACAGCATCTCGTCGGTTCACGATCTTTCGCCGGGCAATCAGGTGAAAAAAGCCTTCAACTCAATCAACGAAGAAGTCGAAAGCGTAAAGACCGAAGCGAAAAAGCCGGTCGCTGCGGCAACTCCGAAAAAGGGCGCCGGCAAAGCAGCGGCCAGGAAGCCTGCGGCCAAGAAAACCACTGCAGCCAAAAAACCTGCAGCCAAAAAACCGGCGGCGCAAAAAAAACCGGCACCGAAGAAGCCGGCCGTTAAGAAAACCGCCGCCCCCTCGAAGGCCGCCACGGACGGTTAGGGAAAGCATCTAGTGAGCCAGGACGACATCGACGGCACGGAAGCTCCTCTGGTTGAGCATCTGACTGAACTCAGATCGCGTTTGATGAAGACGCTGATCGGGTTGTCGATCGCGTTTGTCTTCTGCTTCATTTTTGCCAAAGACGTGTTTAACATTCTGCTCTACCCGTACGAACGGGCTGTGGGTAATGTCGCGGATGTGGAGCTCATCTATACGGCGCCGCAGGAGTATTTTTTCACTCAGCTCAAGATTGGCTTGTTTGGAGCCCTGTTCATCGGCTTCCCCTTGATTGCAGCACAACTCTATGCGTTCGTTGCTCCAGGGCTGTACCGCCATGAACGTTCCGCCTTCACACCGTTTCTGGTGGCCACACCGATCCTGTTTTTGATGGGTGGAATGCTGGTCTATTTCGTCGTCATGCCGCTCGCCATGGAATTCTTCCTGGCGCAGGAGCAAGCGGGCGGAGCCGACCAGGCCTCCATCAAACTGGTTGCAAAGGTGAGTGAATATCTCGGTCTCATCATGACCTTGATCTTCGCGTTCGGCATCTGTTTTCAGCTGCCAGTATTGCTCACTTTGCTTGGCCGGGCCGGGTTGGCAACATCGGACGGACTGAAGACCAAACGCAAATACGCAATCGTCGGAACATTCGCCGTCGCAGCCTTCCTGACGCCGCCAGACCCAATAAGTCAGATCGGTTTGGCTTTGCCCACACTCATTCTTTATGAGGTTTCCATTCTGTGCGTGCGATCGGTTGAAAAAAAGCGCGCGCAGCAGCAAGCCGAGAACGAAGAGGAAGACGACGACGAAGGCGAAGACGAAGCGGACGCTGAGGCAGAGACCAGCGGCTAGCTTGCCTGCGGGTTTTTCGCCTTGCGCGGCTGGACGCGCCAGAACCGCCATCGTATACACGGCAGCACATCCAGACCCACCAAATGCGCAGCACATTCCTGGACACCGACTGGTAGGCCAATGTTCGATTTGAAATGGATTCGTGAAAACCCTGCCGCATTTGACGCCGGTATGGCAAAGCGTGGCCTGGATCCGCAATCGCAAGCCGTCTTGAAGCTTGACGAAACACGGCGTACCCATGTTGGCAAACTGCAGGAAGCCCAAACCAGCCGCAACGAATTGTCGAAGCAGATCGGTGCCGCGAAAGCCAGTGGTGACGACGCTGTGGCGCAGGGCCTCATAGATAAAGTGGCTGAGCTCAAATCATTCATTCAGACCGGCGGGGATGAAGAACGGCGTTTGACCGAAGAACTGGACGCGGTTCTTGCGGCACTCCCGAACATCCCGCTCGACGACGTGCCCGTCGGTGCAGATGAAGCGGCGAATGTTGAGTACCGGGTGGTCGGTGATGTGCCGGTCTATGCGTTCACCCCGAAACAGCATTTCGAGATTGGTGAAGCCCTCGGCCTGATGGATTTTGAGACCGCGGCAAAAATTTCGGGCTCGCGTTTTGTTGTCCTCAAAGGGGCAATGGCGCGGCTCGAGCGCGCGCTGGCGTCCTTCATGCTGGATTTGCAGACCGTTGAGCATGGCTACACTGAAGTGCAACCGCCGTTTCTGGTCCGTTCGGAGGCTTTGTATGGCACCTCGCAATTGCCCAAGTTTGCCGAAGACCTGTTCCAGACGACTGACGATAAGTGGCTGATACCAACCGCCGAAGTGCCCCTGACCAACCTGGTGCGCGAGTCCATACTGGATGAAGCCGAGCTTCCGTTGCGTTTTGCGGCCTATACGCCGTGTTTCCGCTCAGAGGCCGGGTCGGCGGGAAAAGACACTCGTGGAATGATCCGCCAGCACCAGTTCACGAAAGTGGAGATGGTGAGTATCACCACCCCGGAACACTCCGAAGCAGAGCTGGAACGCATGCTGGGTTGCGCCGAAGAAGTGCTCAAACGCCTGGAGTTGCCGTACCGGGTTGTCGTTTTGTCCACCGGCGATATGGGGTTCGGTGCGCGCAAAACATACGATATTGAAGTGTGGCTGCCGGGACAGGACATGTACCGTGAGATTTCAAGCTGCTCTGTCTGCGGAGACTTCCAGGCCAGGAGAATGCAGGCGCGCTACCGGCAGGACGGTGAAAAGGGCACGAAATTCGTGCACACCCTCAACGGATCCGGCCTTGCGGTGGGGCGCACCTTGGTGGCGGTTCTGGAAAACTACCAGCGCGAAGACGGTTCGGTTCGAATACCCGACGCCTTGCAATCTTACATGGCCGGCGTCGAAGCGCTTTCGGTCTCTTGAGCCAGACAGCGGCAAAAGGCGGACGGATCATATGGACGGCCTGACAATTCTCGTCACCAACGATGACGGTATCCACGCGCCTGGCCTCAAAAGCCTGGAAAAAATCGCCCGTGAACTTTCGAGCGATGTCTGGGTGGTCGCGCCGGAAACGGAACAAAGCGGGGCATCGCACTCCTTGACCCTGTCTGATCCGCTGCGGTTGCGGGAACTGGATGAACGCCGCTTTGCGGTCGAGGGCACGCCGACGGACTGTGTCTTGATGGCCCTCAAAAAGGTCATGCCTAAGACACCGGATCTGGTTTTGTCAGGTGTTAACCGGGGGCAGAACCTGTCTGAGGACGTAACCTATTCCGGCACCGTCGCAGCCGCCATGGAAGGCACCAGTCTCGGTGTCCGTTCAATTGCACTGAGCCAGTCCTACGGGCTGGATGGTACATTCACCCTGAAATGGCAAACCGCCGAGGTTCATGGACCGGCACTGGTGCGCAAACTTTATGCCGCGGATTGGGGGCCGGACGTCCTGATCAACATCAATTTCCCGGACTGCGAGCCGGACGCTGTGGCCGGCACCGAGGTTACCGTGCAGGGTCGCAGAGATCAGGGGTTGGTAAAACTGGACGAGAGGGTCGACGCCAGGGGACGGACCTATTACTGGATCGGATTTGAACGTATCCGCAGCAATCCGGCAGAGGGAACCGACCTGAGAGCTGTGTATGACGGAAGAATATCCGTCACGCCGCTGCATGCCGACTTGACGCAAAACCACGCAATCGCAACACTGGGACCGCTGTTCGACTAGGACCTGTTGAGAATCATAGTTGCAGCGTCGGTTTGACCAGATTGATCCGGTTTGGTGATGTGAGGAGGAAGGACATGCCGCGCATATTCGACGACGAACGTCGCGAAACCGGGCCAATCTGGCCAAATCCCGCAGGGACGCGGCCCATTTGGCCGCTGGACAGCGTTGTTCAAGGCTTGAAGTGGCAAACACTACGGCGCCTTTCGCGCCTTGCCAGAGGCCAAATGGGCCACGCCGACGCTACAATTATGATACTCAACAGGCCCTAGAGCAGGGGGCTGGAATGCCGGTCAGGCGGGATGGGGATACTGCGGCGGTGGACGACCAGCATCACAAGATTCAACTGATCATGTCTTTGCG
>JAJFHM010000194.1 GCA_021775625.1 Hyphomicrobiales bacterium
TCGCCAGAACACTTGAGACCCATGATCATGTACAGGTGGTCTGCGCGCTGTGCCGGCCGGGGCGGGAGGACGCGGCTGCCGACATTTTCGGGCCGGAAACGGAAATTGTCAGCGCTGTCTCCGATATCTCGCGCCGTGTGGGCCTGGCTGTGGATTGTGCCGGGCATGCCGGTCTGCGAACCCACGGGCCGGCGTTTCTTTCCTCTGGAGTGGATGTGATTTCGGTTTCGTCAGGAGCACTGGCCGATGCCTCAACCGCCCTCGACCTGGAGGCGGCCGCACGCCGGGGAAAAGCACGGCTGCAGATCGCCTCGGGCTCAATTGGCGCCATCGACACCCTGGCCGCAGCCAGTCTCGGTGCACTCTACGAGGTCACCTATACCGGACGCAAACCGCCCGGCGGTTGGAAGGGCTCCGCTGCGGAAGGCACCCTCGATCTCGACGCATTGACCGAAGCCACCACCCATTTCGAAGGCAGCGCCCGAGACGCTGCTCTCAAGTATCCCAAGAACGCCAATGTTGCGGCAACCGTGGCGCTCGCCGGCCTCGGCCTCGACGCCACAAGGGTCAGGCTCATCGCCGATCCGGGTGTCAACCGCAATTGTCACGAAGTACACGCCTCAGGCGCTTTCGGCACCCTGTCGTTCCGGGTCGAGGCCAATCCCTTTCCGGAAAACCCGCGCTCATCCGCATTGGCCGCCATGAGCGCTGCCCGCGCCGTGCTCAACCGCGTGCAGCCGATCTTTACATGATCACGCCTGAGCACGCATGGCGCTGCCTCATCAGAAAATCGCGCAGGTGCGGCACGACCCGCTCCGGGCCTTCGATCATGATCGAGTGTTTGAGATCATCGAGGATCACCAGTTCTGAATTGGGAAGCTCGGCTGCCATGAATATGTTGTGACGCGGCGTACACCCGCCGTCGAACTCGCCGGTGAGCACCAGGGCCGGGCATTTGATCTGGTGCAGCCAGGGTCCCATTTCGGTGGTGGCATAGATCCAGAACACGGATTTGAAAACATCGGCCGGTGTGTCTTCGACCTGTTTGAGGCGCGCCGCGATGGCGTCCGGACGGGCTTTCACGAAGCCATCGGTATACCAGCGCTCAACCATGGTGCCGAGCACCGGCACAACCCCTTTGTCCTCCATCGCATCGCCGACGGCCTGAAGTTTTGCCTTGTCTTCTTCGGTACGTCCGGCAGCCGTACTCAGCAATCCGACTGATAAAACCCGGTCGGGATAATTGCGCGCATAGCCCGGCGCGATCATGCCGCCCAGCGAATGCCCCATGATGTGGATCTTTTCATGCCCGAGCCGGGCGCGCAGCGCTTCGATGTCGGCCAGCAGATCATCCAGCGCATAAGGCGTCGGCGGCACCGGACTGTCTCCGTGGCCGCGCAGATCCATGGTTACGCAGGTGAAATGATCCTTCAGTTCCGGGATCAACGCGTTCCAGGTGATCTTCCGCGAGCCGATGCCGTGTACCAGATAAAGGGCTGGTCCCCGGCCTTCGATTTCGTATGCGCAATCAACGGCAACCATGCTTTAGAGCCCTTTCAGACCGGCTGGCTTGCGGTGGTTGGCGCGGCAGCCCCCGCTGCGGTGAAATGCGGCATGACGTCTTCCGCCAGTTGCTGCATGGAGTCCAGCGTTTCGCGTTGCGAGGCACCGATATTCATGTTGACGATGGTCTCGTCCACCCCGGCTTCGGCATATTCGCCAAGCTTGTCGATCAGTTCCTCGCGTGTGCCGATCAGCGTGTTCTGCATCAGTTCCTCGACGCTGAGTTTGGGCGGCAGCGGCTTGATGACGCCGCTTTCGACAATGCCCGGCCCCCACACATGCACATTGTCGAAGCGCTCGTAATAGCCATAAGCCAGTTCCGCCTTGCGCCGTTTGTCAGCTTCGTCCCGAGCGACGAAACCGACCCGCAGGAGCGACAGGGTAAGGTGCGAGCCGGCCGCGCCCAATTCATCGCGGCCGCGCGTGAACGCGCCGACCTGTTCCAGCATATGCGCCTTGCTGCCCTGCAGCGGCGTGGTCTGGATATGCAGGCCGCGCTTGGTTGAGTGATAGATCGCTTCCGGCACCATCGCCGCCATCATCATCTGGATCGGCCGTTCCGGCCGCGGCATCACGGTGAGCGGCTCGAAGTTGTAGTATTTGCCCTCCCAGGAGACTTCCTCGCGGGTCAGGAGCGCCTGCAGCACGTTGAAGGACTCATCGAACTTCTCGCGCGTCTCATCGATGGAGACCCCCAACCGGCCCATCTCGTACGGAAAGGCCCCGCGCCCGAGACCGAGAATAAGACGCCCGTCGGTCAAGATGTCCGCCAGGATCACTTCGCCCGCATAGGTACGCATATCGTGGATCGGCAGAACCGCCACGGACGTTACGATTTTGACCCGCTCCGTCTCGCACGCCACCTTGACCGCCATTTGCAGCGGCGCCGGCGTCATCAAAATGTTGATCAGGTGATGTTCCGGGATCGAAACGGACGCATAGCCGAGCGCGTCAGCATGTTTGGCCTGCTCGATCATGTCGGCAAACAGCCGCTGCCCGCCATAGGACGGATCGGGAAAAAACGTCGACAGGAAGTGATTGAATTCCATCTCGCGACCCTGCTTTTGTGCTCAACACTCAGACCGGAATGGTGTCACGGAACTTAAACTCTGAAAACCGAATTATTTCCGGGATAAAGTTCATTCAAATTGAACTTTCGTAAGCGTGACTGATCATGAATTTTGGCGCCCTGCGTTACGGTCCCCTTGTGGACAACGAGTCCGCGGCGGGACCCGTGCCTTGCCGGAAGACACGAAAGCCCGGTCAAAGCGATTCCACATGAACGCGAAACCATCTAGCCAAGATTGGAGAAGTCCGGCTTGCGCTTTTCAAGAAACGCCGAGAACGCTTCCTTGGCTTCCGCTGAAGCGAGGCCTTTGGAAAACGCCTCCGCCTCCCGCTTCATTGCCGCCTGCATCTGGTTCTCGGAGGCCCGCAACAAAGCCTTTGTGGCGCGCAGGGCGGCCGGCGGCTTGGCGGCAAAGGCCAGTGCGGTTGCCCGCGCAGCGGCCTCCAGATCCTCCGGCGCATCGATCTGGTTGGCGATCCCGAGGCGCACCGCTTCCGAGCCATTGAAGGGCTTGCCCAGCATCAAGAGTTCAGCCGCCTTGGGATGCCCCATCAGCCGCGGGGCGAGAAACGATGATCCAGCCTCCGGCACAACGGCCAGGTCGACAAACGGCATTTGCAGGTGGGCCCGCTCGGTCACATGCACATAATCGCAGTGGAACAGCATGGTCGTGCCGATGCCGACCGCGGGCCCGTCGACCGCCGCCACCAGGGGCAGGTCGGTTGACGCCAGAAAGGAAATCATCCGGTGGACGGGAGCTGCTTCCGTATGCGGAGGATCATTGAGGAAATCCTTGATGTCGTTGCCGGCGGTAAAGACACCATCGGTGCCGACAAACAGCGCAACGTTGACCGAGCGGTCCGCCGCACCGCGTTCCAGGGCATCGGCCATCGCCGCGTACATCGCCGCCGTCAGTGCATTCTTCCGGTCCGGCCGGTTGATCCGCACGGTGAGCACACCATCGCGAATATCGGTCAAAATTTCGTCACTCATCCCTGTCTCCTTCACCGCCGCGCCCGACATGTGCCGCAGCTTCCTTGCGTTGCGTCAGCTCGCGGGCTTCGCGGCCCACAAAGCGCGCCACCTTTGCCTCCCTGAACCCCATGAGCGACAGGCCGGTGGCTGCGTTGCCGACTTCGCGATATTCCGCGATCTTGCCGCCGCGAAGTTTGCAGATGCTCACCGCCTCAAACACCGAGCGCTGCCCCACATGACCCGCCAGCTTCGATGTGTAGCTGAACACATAGCGCACATAACCGGTCTCCCCGTCGTCCACCGCATCATGCAGGTCCCAGATAAAATCGCAGCCGTCACGGTGAAAGTGGTTCTCGATCATGTCGGCAATGGCGTGCGCGCCCGTAAAGGCGCCATAAAACACATCGTGATAGGTGCCATCGGGCGTGAAGCAGGCGGCAACGCCCGTGCCATCGCCTGCCACGGCGGCAGCCGTCATCTTTTGCATCAATGCGAGATAGCTCACTTTGTTCCACTCCCGTCATTCGCGCCGGAATCTAGAACATAATCTTTTCACATGGAATCAGTTTGACGCGCACACCCCGGAAAGGCCAAATGTTCAGCCATCAACCAGGGCATGAGCAGACAGTGGACACGTCTTACGATATCGCCGTCATCGGTGCAGGTATGGTCGGCACATCCTCGGCGCTGTGGCTGCTGCGCTCCGGGCACAGGGTCGCGCTGATCGACCGGGGCGAGCCCGGCATGGGGACCTCCTTCGGTAATGCCGGGGCACTGGCCACTTACGGCAATGTCCCCATCAACAGCCCGAGCATCCCGCGCCGCATTCCCGAACTCCTGTTCAGCAAGGACAGTCCGCTTCACATCAATTGGACAATGGTGCCGGGCATGATGCCCTGGCTGATCCGTTTCCTGCGCAATTGCACGCCTGGGCGGGTCGAATACATTTCCGGCGCGCTCGCGAGCCTCATGCAACAGGCCGAAGAAGGCGTCTTTCCCCTGTTCAAGGCCTCCGGCGCCGACAAGCTGATACGTTCCATGGGGTGCCTTTATCTCTATGACACCGAAGCAAACTTCGCCAAGGCTGACGGAGAGAACAAACTCCGCCGTGACCATGGGGTTGAGATGGAGGTGCTGACGCCGGAAGAGGTGGGACAGTTGGAACCCAATCTGGCCAAGATATACGCCAAGGGGGTTTATTTCCCCAAGGCGCATCAATATGTGAGCCCGTCCGGCGTTGTACAGACCATGGCTGACCATTTCACGGCAAACGGCGGCACATTCATCAAGGCGGACGTAAGCGCCATTGGCAAGAACACCGACGGCAGCCTTGAGATTGCAACGGACGGCCCGCCCATCTCCTGCAAACAACTGGTCCTTGCCGCCGGCGCCTTCACCAAACGCTTGTTTGGAGGTCTGGTCGAGCCCCTGCCGCTGGAGACAGAACGCGGCTTCCACATCGTTTTCCCCGGCCACGAAGGCGCCCTGAACCGCCCGGTTGGCTGGTCGGCCGGGGGCTTCTACATGACCCCCATGAGCCACGGATTGCGCGCTGCCGGCACCGTCGACCTGGGCGGCCTTTCGTCCAAGGTCCGCCAGGCCAACATCGACCACATCACCCGCCACGCCAGAAAGCTGCTGCCCGATCTTCCCGAAACGCCGCAGGAGACCTGGGTCGGCCATCGCCCCACCATGCCGGACGCCCTGCCGGTGATCGGACGTTCGCAACGCACGCCGGAAATCATCTTTGCCTGCGGCCATCAGCATATCGGCATGACGATTGGCGGCATCACCGGCAAACTGGTGGCGGAGATCGTCGACGGCACAAAGACCTCCGTCGACCTGACGCCGTTTTCGCCGGGGCGGTTTTGAATTAGAGTACTCATTACATTTGCAGGAGGAAACAACATGGCCGATCCCAGAACCATCCGCATGGAACCCATGGGCCCCGCGGATACCGGTCTCGTAGAGTGGGAGCAGATCGACGAGAAACACCTCGAAACCGCAAGCCCTGTGCAAACAGGGCACACTTACTACAAGGACAAGGAGACCGGCCTCGAAGTCGGCGTATGGGCGTGCACGCCCATGACCACCAAGATGGGGCCTTATAGCGTCAACGAGTTCATGCATGTGCTGGAAGGCTCGGTG
>JAJFHM010000195.1 GCA_021775625.1 Hyphomicrobiales bacterium
GAAGGGGTCCACCGGGGCGATCATCAAATGCACGTCGAATAATTTATCCGTGCATGGCCTTAACGATTTGATAACGCTGGGGCCAAAAGAGATATTTGGAACGAAATGACCGTCCATAATGTCGAGATGGATGTAATCGGCACCGGCTTCATCGATGGCCTTGACGTCTTCGCCGAGGCGGGAAAAATCCGCGGCGAGTATGGAAGGTGCGATTTTGATCGGCCGGGTCATGTTAAGCGTTGAATATCAAGTGCTTGACGCTGCTGCAACTGTGCTGTGCCGCTCGCTCACAGCTTTTGCAGGCGGGTGGCGAAGAATCCGTCGAGGCCGCTGGTGGCCGGATCATCGGTTTGACAGTGGCACGGCAGGGTGCGCAGATCGCCGGCGGGCGTTAGTGCTTCGCTGAGGCCGCCGATTTCTTCCGGCCTGACCGGCAAGCGCCGGGCGCGCGACTGGGCAACGACGCGTTCTGCATGATGTTCGCCCTCTTCGGGCTCAAGCGAGCAGGTGCAGAACACCAGAGTGCCGCCGGGCGCCAGAATATCGAGAGCGTGATCGATCAACCGGGTTTGCACGTCCGCCAGGTCAAAAATCGTCTTTTCGGTCTTTGAGTGGGCGATATCGGGGTGGCGGCGGATGGTGCCGGTGGATGAGCACGGTGCGTCCAGCAGAATGTGGTGCGGGGCCTGCTGCGGGCGGTAATCGGTGGCGGGTGCGACGATGCAGTCTGCGGTGAGTCCGAGGCGCGCAAGGTTCTGCTCAACCCGCGCCATGCGTGTCTTCGAGATGTCTACCGCGGTTACATTCGCCCCTGCTGCGGCCAGTTGGGCTGCCTTGCCGCCGGGCGCTGCGCACAGATCGAGCACCGGTGCTCCGTTGACGTCGCCGAGGAGGCGGGCAGGCAGGGCTGCGGCGGCGTCCTGCACCCACCATGCGCCCTCGTCGAAACCGTCGAGTTCGGTCACGCGTCCAGCGTTGGTCAGGCGTATTGTGCCCGAGGCCATGAGGTGCCCGCCGAGCCGCGCACTCCAGTCTTGCGGATCGGCTTTCGCTGAAACGTCCAGCGGCGGCTCATTCAAATGTGCCAGAGCGATCTGCAGGGCGACGTCATCGCCATAGGTCCCACTCCAGCGGTCCCACAGCCACCCTGGGGTGTTGAGCCGGGCGGCGTTCTGTGAAGACAAAATGTCATGTCCGTTCTCGGCCAGCCGGCGCAAAACCGCATTGGCCAGGCCCTTGAACCGGCCGGACGCGGGATCGGATTGCGCACACTGCACCGCCAGATCGATTGCTGCGTGGGGCGGCGTTTCGAGAAACAGAAGCTGTGCTGCAGCGCTTGAGAGAATGGCCTGGGCGTTGCCGGATTTCGGCGGCAACGGGCGCTCCATGAAACGGCCAAGTGCATCGTCGATCTGGCCCTTGCGGCGCAGAGACGTGGCCACGACCAGGCGCACCCAGGCGCGGTCGCGCGGTGCGAAGTTTTGCATCGCGCCGGTCTCGCAGTGACGCTGAAACAGATCGTCTAATGGCTGTTTTGACTGCAGCACCTGGGCGAGCAATGCCGCTGCAACCTGCCTGCTGGCCAGGCCGTTCGACGTCTGCCCGTCCGGCGCGTCCTCCATTTTAGCTCCAGGGGCCTTTTTGCCGGGTGGTCCGGCTGCCGGCTTTCGTCCAGGGACCAGGCTCGGAGGCGTGCGCCGCCTGCGGCGTGGCGGTGGAAGGCGCTGCCGGAACCGCGTGTCCAAGGTTGTGGCCGGGTGTCATATTCAACAATGCTGCAATGCGGTTTTCCGTGTTCGGGTGGGTGGAGAACAGTTTGTCCATGCGCTTGCCCGACAGTGGATTGATGATGAACATGTGGGCAGTCGCCGGGTTGCGCTCGGCCGGTGTGTTCTCAACGCTATGGGCCATTTTGCTGATCTTCTCGAGAGCTGAAGCGAGCGCTTTCGGATCACCGCTGATTTGCGCGCCCATGCGGTCCGCAGCATACTCCCGTGTCCGGCTGATCGCCATCTGTACGAGCATTGCGCCGAGCGGCGCCAGGATCATGATGGCGAGTGTGCCGATGAAGCCGATCGGATTGTCGCGGCCGCGGCCAAATATGAAGGCAAAGTTCGCCAGCATGGAAACCGCGCCTGCGATGGTCGCGGTGACCGTCATGATCAGGGTATCGCGGTTTTTGATGTGGGCCAGTTCGTGCGCCATGACGCCTGCAATCTCGCGGTCGTTGAGCTGTGCGAGCAGTCCGGTGGTTGCGGCCACTGCTGCATTTTCAGGGTTGCGGCCGGTGGCAAAGGCATTGGGCTGCGGGTTGTCCATAACGTACACCTTCGGCATCGGCAGGCCGGCGCTGGCGCTCAGATCACGGATCATTCGATGGTAGTTCGGATGTGATCCTTCGGTTGCCTCGCGCGCACCATACATGCGCAATACCATCTTGTCCGAATTCCAGTAACTGAAGGCGTTGATAGCCAGTGCAATGACAAATGCGATTGCCATGCCGCCGCTGCCTCCGAGCAAATAGCCGACGGCGAGAAACAGCCCTGTCATCGCCGCCAGCAACAGGCCGGTGCGGAAATAATTCATATTGGGTTCCTGTGTAAAATCACCTGCGCCAGCGCCGGATCCTCTTAGAGCACCGGCCTTGAAGGCACCATTCGTTCATGTCTATATGTTGTGTGAGATCGACATGAGTGCAAGAGGGAGACGCAAGCAGACCGTGACCGGAAAGAAGCTGACACCGGCGGCACAACGCGCGCTTTCAGAAGCCGAAAAGCGGCGCGCGAAACGGCAGACCGAAGCGCTGTCGCCTGAACGCAAGGGCCCCAAAGGACCGGAGCCCACGCGCTACGGAGACTGGGAAAAAAAGGGCATCGTCAGCGACTTTTAGAGCACGCCGGCTCGCCCTGGACGTCAGCGGTTCTGGCGGTTGTCGATCAGATTGTTGACCACCGCCGGATCGGCCAGAGTCGATGTATCCCCAAGGTTCGAGAAATCGTCCTCAGCAATTTTGCGCAGGATGCGGCGCATGATCTTGCCGGAACGGGTTTTCGGCAGCCCGGGCGCGAACTGGAGGAGATCGGGCGAAGCGATCGGGCCGATCTCCTTGCGCACCCATTGCCTGAGTTCCGTGCGTAAGTCGTCGCTCGGCTCTTCCCCGGCCATCAGGGTCACGTAACAATAGATGCCCTGGCCCTTGATGTCGTGCGGGTAGCCGACCACGGCGGCCTCGGCGACCTTGTCATGGGCCACCAGAGCGGATTCAACTTCCGCCGTGCCCATGCGATGGCCGGACACGTTGATCACATCATCGACGCGGCCGGTGATCCAGTAATAGCCGTCTTCGTCGCGGCGGCAACCGTCACCAGTGAAATACCAACCCTTGTAGGTGGCGAAATAGGTCTGAACGAAGCGGTCATGATCGCCGTAGACGGTCCGCATCTGGCCGGGCCAGGAATCGAGGAGGACCAGATTGCCATCCGCGGCGCCGTCAAGGATGTTGCCGTCCGCATCGACCAGGGCCGGTTGAACGCCGAAGAACGGCAGTGTCGCCGAACCCGCTTTGAGATCGATCGCGCCGGGCAGCGGGGTGATCATGATGCCGCCGGTTTCGGTCTGCCACCAGGTGTCGACGATGGGACAGCGCTGCTCGCCGATGACCTTGTAATACCACTCCCAGGCTTCCGGATTGATCGGCTCGCCGACACTGCCCAGAAGCTTGAGGCTGGAACGGCTGGTGGCAGTGACGTAATCATCGCCCGCCCCCATCAAAGCGCGCAAGGCGGTCGGGGCAGTGTAGAAGATGTTGACCTTGTGCTTGTCGCACACCTGCCAGAAACGCGATGCGTCGGGATAATTGGGCACGCCTTCGAACATCAAGGTGGTGGCGCCGTTGGCGAGCGGGCCATAGACGATGTAGCTGTGGCCGGTGACCCAGCCGACATCCGCCGTGCACCAGTAGATATCGCCATCGTGATAATCGAAGACATATTGGTGGGTCATGGAG
>JAJFHM010000196.1 GCA_021775625.1 Hyphomicrobiales bacterium
TGTGAAAGGATTATGCTCTAGATGCCCGGTTCTGATCAAAGCATGAACGATGAAATCCTGGCGACGGTGAATGAGATTTCCCAGATCGCTGCCGAGACCGCGCTTTCGTACTTTCGGAAAACCTTGGACATCAGCCTGAAAGGCGATCACAGCCCGGTTACGGCCGCCGGACATGTTGATGCCGTGGTCGATTACGATGCGAAGCCCTTCGACTATCTGCCGCTGGCGGGATTGATTGAAGCTGCTGGCGGCATCATGACCGAGGGAAGCTGGCCAACATGCCACGCGAGCTAAAAGAGATACCGGAAATGGACATCAAGAAACTTGCGCATATGTCTCTTGTTGAACTCCAGACGGCATACGCACACAGACAACTCAGCCCTGTGGAGGTGGTTGACGCATCGTTGGCACAGGTTGCAGCCACGAATGATACGATCAATGCGCTCTATGGCATTCGCGCAGAGGAGGCGCGAGTTGAAGCCAAGTCCTCCGGGCAACGCTATGCCGCAGGCCGGCAACTCAGCGATTTTGACGGCATCCCGGTCACCATCAAGGACAGCGTCCATGCTGTCGGCATGACGTGGCATCACGGATCTGCGATCCACGGAGCAGGTGTCACCGGCACTAAAGATGCACCGCCCGCTGTTCGTTTGAAACGGGCAGGGACGATCATTCTTGGCAAATGCACAATGCCAGACTTCGGATTGAGCGGGTCGGGGGTTAGCAGTTCGCATGGGATCGTGCGCAATCCCTGGGGCCTTTCCTGGAGCACCGGCGGATCGAGTGCTGGAGGTGGTGCGTCAATTGCCGCTGGAATTGCAATGATGTCCCTGGGTTCGGACATTGCGGGGTCGGTACGTTTGCCAGCGGCACATTGCGGGCTGGCGGCACTCAAACCAACGCAAGGTGTTATTCCCCATTCGCCGGCATCGACCGTGCGGTCCGCCGGTCCGATAACACGCAAGGCGGCAGACCTGCATGCCTGGACGAAACTGCTATTGGGCCCGGATGAAGATGACCGCTATTCCATTCCGTATTGTGAGGCAACGCGCAGTGCAGAGTCGAAGGTCGGAGCCTGCGCAGATTTTGGGTTTGGACCTGCTGTAGAGCCCGCAGTTCTGGCCTGTTTCAATGACGCCAAGGCGGTGCTCTCAGATCTGGTTGGCCCGATTGTTGACGTTGATAGGACCGCAGGCTTTGACGCCTATATTCCAATTGATGACACGCTCAAATTAAAGGGCTGGCTCGAGTATAGCGCCGCCGACCCGGCACTGCGTTGCCACACCCCAGCGGAACTGTACGAATGGTTCAAAGAGGCTGAGGGATGGACGCCCAGCAAGATCAGTGAAGTTGACTGCGGAATCGAAAAGGGTGTGGCCTACTGCGTGGACCTGTTCTCGGACGTTGATTTTCTTCTGACCCCCGTGATGCCGGTGGTCAACTTCCCGGCCGAAGATCGCGGTATCGATCAGTGCATGCCGTTGCGTCACACAACGTTCACGGCGCTTTTTAATCAGTCTGGAAATCCGGCGGTTTCGCTTTGTGGTGGATTTGATGCGCGTGGCCTTCCCATTGGGGTACAGCTTGTTGGCAAGCGTTTTGACGACATGCGGCTGCTAAAGCTTGCCACAGAGCTTGAAGCCGCTCTGGATATCTATGGCCTCGGAAAGAAAGAATGGCCGGTCGTTCCGCTCACCTGAAAATATGGAGCCAGATTATGTCTGACGAAGAAAACCAGACCAGAGAAAGCATGGCGAGGGATAAGGCCCGGCAGATTCTGGGATCTGAACCGGAGACGTTCGAAAGCCCGCTGACCGTCCTGGCGTCGCCAGCGTGGCGCGGGATCGAGGGCGATATCTGGCGTGCAACGACGACAAAGAACTCCGTCATCTTGAAGCACTACCACGCCGACGTGGGCTTCTATGTCGACGCAAGTGCGGCGATCAATGCTGCAGAGCAGGCAGGCAGAATCGGCGTCGGACCAGCGGTTGTGCAGAGCTGGCATGACGACGGGATCGCGGCCTTTGAGGCGTTGTCCGACCCCTGGCGCGCCGGCGGCCTGCATGATGCGGTAAATGCGACGGTCAGGTCGAACGTCATCTCATGCAAGAAGTCATTTCAATCCGATGCGACACTCGAAAACGACGCCTGCATTTTCGACGAAATCGAGAACCTTTATGAAGTTGCCCGGTCCGGCAACGTCGTAACCCACAATGATGCGGCTGTTTTTCTGGAGTTCTTTCGCGATGCCAAAGACAAGCTGAAGAGTTCGGGGCAGGACCGCGTGCCATGCCATCGAGACGGGAACACCGCCAATATCATGGTGGGGCCCGAAGAGGCGGTCCTGTTGGTTGATTTCGATCTTGCGGCGAACTGCGATCCGTTTGAGGACATCGGCTGCTACCTGATTGAATTCTTTGAAAGCGATGCGGAAGCGCGCGGCGGCTTTGAAGAATGGTACGGACACTTTGATGAGGGTTTGTTTCAAAGATCGATGCTTTATGGTCTTGCCGACGATATGCGGTGGGGCTTGATAGCTGCGATCATGGCAGTTCAATCGCAACGCAACAGCCTGGAGTTTTCGAAGTACTCCGCCTGGCGTTTCATGCGATTGGAAGCGCAGGCCAAACGTTCCGAGGCGAATGATCGGATCAGAATTTCTGCTTAGGTGAATGATTATGAGCGCAGCGACTGAACAGCAAGTCAAGGCAGCCGTGAACTCGGTTCCCGGTTGGTCATCTGAAAGTGTTTCCGTGCAACCGGTAGTCGGCGGATTGATGAATTCCAACTGGCTGGCCACGCATGAGGGCAAGATGCATTTCATGAAAGTCTACGGCATCGGCTCGGAGAATTTCATCAATCGCGACCTGTCAATCGAAGCGGCCCGGCAGGCCTATGATCTGGGCATCGCCCCCAACGTTTTGCACTACGACAAACAAACCGGCCTGGAGGTTGTCGAGTTTCTGACGGACTATCGTGCGTCGACGAATGCGGATTTTTCGCGCATGGATTTTCTGGAAGGTGTGATTGATCTTTATGCCGCGTTTAACGGCGGCAAACGGCTTTCGAAGACCAAAGACGTATTTGAAATGACCGACGAACACATCGAGCAAGGCGATGAACTGGGTGTTATCCGTCCGGCCGATTTTGATTGGTTGTTGAAGCAGTACGCCAAGGCGAAGAAGGCCTTCATGGCGTCCGGGCTTGACCTCGTGCCGTGTCACAATGACCCGATGCCGGGCAATTTCATGGTGCAACTGGATGCCGACAAGATCAGCGACATGAAACTCATCGATTACGAGTTCGCATCCAACAATGAGCGCGCGTATGAGCTTGGTGTCTTTTTGGGTGAGGTGTTCCTGGATGAAGCAACCTCGCTGGCACTGATCGAAAGATATTATGGCGAGGTGCGCGCCGAAGTCGTTGCGCGTGTCACCGTCGCGCGCGCTGTTGCCGATATGAAATGGGGATCGTGGGCTGTGCAGCAGCGCCAACTGTCGGATTGGGATTTCGACTATCAGAAATACGGGATCTGGAAATACGCACGTGCACGCATGTTGTTCAATGACCCTCGATGGGATGACTGGCTGCGCATGATGTAATACCAAAGGAACTGACTATTGACCCATTTCATGGGCCAATAGTCAGTTCCTTTGGAATAACGGCGCAAAGATGGGAGCGAGCCCGGGATACCTTGCGTGAAACCGGTCGTTACTCGCGCGGCGGACGGTTCCCTGTTCCGTTCGTTAGGGAATATTTCATCTAAGACACTGATTTGGTGGGGTTATTACAGGGGAAGTTACACGAAAAATGGCTCTAACCGCAATATTGTCCTGTATTTTTCCCATTATCAGGGAATTTGATGCGGAGATGGGTTCGCACCTGGCCGCGCGCCCGGTTGGAGTTTGTGACAACGCATAGTGGACAGTTTTGCGGTCCGGTTAAGGTGGCAATGTCTGCGCGGGGTTTGAAACATTGCCCGCTATTCCTAATATTGTGTACCCGGTCTCCAGGACCCTTGAGTTGGTTTTTTTTCTGTCGCGTACTGGATAACCTTCCTGCGGTTAGACGGCAGCACCCTTGCGAAATTCTCGTGCGCGGGAACGTCTGCATGTATGAGTTCCGCCATAATTTCTTCATTCAACTTCATCGGCAATACAGTTTGCAGTGCAAGGTCATATTTTCCGCTATCGACATAAAACATACCTAAAGCAGTTTGGAGAGCTTCCGACACAGTAGTGGGTGCGCGCTCCATCGCGCTTATCAATAACCGTTCAATCGTGGAAAATGAAAGGTCCCTCAAATCAAATTGGGCGACGTGATTCACCGGCTCTGGCCTTGTATGAAATAATTTTGTTGCACCGAAATAATACCCAATCTCATCAAATAGATCTTTGTAATATTCCATTGATGCAGCTATCCACCACTCCGCAAAATGCACATAATCCTGTTGAATCAGGAAACTATTTCCTGGTATTAGATTTGATATGTATTGATTGAAAATGTGGTTATTTAATTCTACCGTTTTGGATATATCATTGAATATAATCTCAATTTCGTATTTTTCATTCCATTTCCAGTTATGAAAATCCCCTTGATGCGGTGATATCATGTCTATGTTATTTCTATTGATGTCTAGAAATACTGGAAGCGCATTTGTCGTTGGTCCTGGAGTATAGTAGTCACCTGAAAAACTGTCGTACGGTGGGTCGATTTGGTATAAATCGAAACTCTGGATTGGTTTTACGTCGTCCGCAATTTTTCGGTTTTTCAGCAGGCCAGATGAGAAACAATACGTGGATAAGCCAAATAAACATCCAGCGTCGATTATATATCCGGTTCCAGAATAATATTTCTTACCTAAAACGTAGATTACTGCGGCCTCAAAATCAGATAGCATTGATTTAATGGTCGTACGCCCGTTATCTACAGAGTATAAATTATTTTCTTCAAGCTTTTTTACGCCAGAATCTCCGATATCGGGTAATGTTCTAATGCAATCTAGAACATCTTTTCTTACGTTATTATTTAAATTTTTTATCATTTATCAAAATTACTTCCGACTGTTCATCGTGTTACTGAAAAATTGGAATGAACCAATTCGTAATCACGGCTCGACGGGCTGGGTCGGCAAACGCTTTGCCGCCGGCTGCTTCGGGTGCACTAATACCAAAGGAACTGACTATTGACCCATTTCACCGGGATTATTTTGCCCTGCGGCAAGGCGCGTGCTGCGCCGCGGTACGTGTACCGCAAGCAGTGTGCAACGCTGCTGGAGGGCAAAAGCACCCGGCCTTCGGTGGGCCATTCCGGCCCGTCTCCTGGCGTTGCGGGCCTTGTCCGATACCCCGCATCGCACCACGCCCCACGCCTTGGCGAGCAGGCCGGACTGGCCCATGAAATGGGCCAATAGTCAGTTCCTTTGGTATAAGGACGGCGCATTGGAGAAACGCCTTTTATGACACCCCTTCAGTCCGGTCTCACCGCGCGGCAGAGTTTCGACGTCACGACAAACGATACCGCAGCCGCCATCGGCAATCCCGGTGTCGATGTGATTTCGACCGTGACGCTGATCCGTCTGGTGGAGGATGCCTGCTATCAGGTGATTGCATCGCACTACGAAGAAGGCGATGCGACGGTGGGTATTCGTGTGGCACTCGACCATGTGGCGCCGGCGCAACCGGGC
>JAJFHM010000197.1 GCA_021775625.1 Hyphomicrobiales bacterium
GCATGTGACGCGCCGCAAGCTCGACGTTGGCGCTTTCGAGTTCAAGGATCCTGAAAAGGCCTCTGGCAATTCGCTGCGCCAGACGGTTCTGGTCAAACAGGGCGTCGAGCGCGATCTGGCCCAGAAGATTGTCAAAGAGGTCAAGAGTGCGAAACTCAAGGTCCAGGTGGCCATTCAGGGTGACGAGTTGCGGGTTTCCGGCAAGAAACGCGACGATCTGCAGGGCGCCATTGCCCTCATCAAGGGGATGAAGATCGAACAACCGCTGCAATATCTGAACTTCCGCGACTGAGCGGCTTTACTCAGGACAAAAGCGCAAGCGCCACCACGGCCAGTATCGACAGTGCCATGGCGATGTTTATCGCACGTGCGGCCGTGTCAGAGAGCGCCAGTCGTTTGACCGTGGCGCCGGCCCAAAGCCACAGAAGATGAACCGGCAAGGATATGCTCATGAAAATGGCGGTCTTGATGCCGGATTCGATCAAGGTGTTGTCTGGATAAAAGGCGAAGCCGGAGAACAGCGTTGTCATCACCGCGTAAGCCTTGGGATTGATGATTTGCAATGCCGCGCCGTTCCAGAAACCAAGCGGCCGGGTGGCTTCATTGATGGCAATGCCGGTTTGCGATGTGGCGATGCGGTAGGCGAGATAGAGCAGATAGGTGGCGGACGCTACAAGCAGCACGGTGCGCAACGGCGGATAGGAAAACAAAAAGGCGGCAATCCCCGTCGTCACGGCTGCGATCACCGTCAGGGTGCCGAGAACCACGCCGGACATATAGGGCAGGCCGGAGCGAAATCCGAATGCCGAGCCGACGCCGGCAACACTCAGCACGCCAGGTCCCGGTGTGATCAGGAGGAAGAACGCGGCGGCGATGAAGGACAGCATGGTGCGGTTCCTGCTGCCGCCGCAGATCGATATCAGAAGTGTTCGGGGAACGTGTCGGCCAACGCGGCGCGGATCTGGTCGCGCAGGCTCGTGTCCGAGGGCGGCCGCTCGAATGTCCTCCCGGTTACGGTTTCAAACAGGGATATGTACTTGCTGCTGAAGATCATGAGCGTATCTCCGGGAATTTCCGGGATCGGATCCTTGTAGGGATCGCATCGCTCATTGATCCACAAACGGAGAAACTCCTTGTCCAGGCTGTTGGGTGCGGTACCCGCCGCCAAGGCGTCCGGGTAGGTCGAGGCCAGCCAGTAGCGGCTTGAATCCGGTGTCAGGATCTCGTCGGCCAGAACAACGGTTCCGTTTTCGTCGAGCCCGAATTCGAACTTGGTATCGACCAGAATGAGGCCTTGCTTTGCTGCAAGCTCGCGACCGCGGGCAAATACCGCAAGGCTCTTTTCCGCCAACTCATCCCACAGGGCCTGTGTCAGCAGCCCTTGTGAGACGATCTCTGCCGCAGTGATCGGGCGGTCATGTTCGCCCGCCATGCCTTTTGTGGTCGGTGTAATGATGGTGCCCGGCAGCTTCTGGTTCTTGATCAGTCCGTCTTCGAAGATGTGACCGTAAAGCAGGCGTTCGCCGCGCTCATACATCGGCCAGATGCTGGTCTCCGTCGATCCCGTCAGATAATCCCGCACCACCATCTCCACCGGCAACATGTCGAGGTGCTTCGAAATGATGACGTTTGGATGCGGGTAGCTGATGACGTGGTTGGGACAGATGTCCTTGGTCTCGTCGAACCAGTAGCGTGCGGTCTGGGTCAGCACCTGGCCTTTGAAGGGGACGGCTGCCAAAACCTTGTCGAAGGCGGATTGCCGGTCGGTGGCGACCATGACGCGGCGGCCATCTTCCAGATCGTAGCTGTCACGGACTTTGCCGCGCTGGAAGTTGGGCAGCTCCGGATATTCCGCGTCAGTCAGAACATTCTGCAGGGCGCGCGCATCTTCGGCAGAAACTGTTTCGGAAGTGTCGTGGGCCGCGGACATGGCCAATCCTCTTGGTTGTAACGGAAGAACCAGCCTTTTGGCGAACCAGCCCTGTTGCGTCAAGTGGTGGTTTCAATGCCTGTTGATAGTTGCGCAGGTGCATTCGGCGCATCTTGGCGCTAACCTGTGCGATCTCTCAAAGAGGAAGTGCGGCTCATGGCGAAAGACAAGAAGAAGAAATCGAACTCCGGCAAGAAGCAGGCTGGCAGAAAAGCCCCTTTCCTGCGGTCCACGGAATGGTTCGGCAAACCGGGTATGGACGGCTTCCATCACCGCAGCTGGATGAAGAACCAGGGGCTGCCGCATCACCTGTTTGATGGCCGGCCGGTGATCGGGATCTGCAATACCTGGTCGGAACTGACACCGTGCAACGCGCATTTCCGCATACTGGCGGAACGGGTGAAGCGTGGTGTCTATGAGGCCGGCGGGTTCCCCCTCGAGTTTCCGGTGATGTCGCTCGGCGAGACGCTGATGCGGCCCACAACCATGATGTTCCGAAACCTGGCATCCATGGATGTGGAAGAATCGATCAGGGCCAACCCTCTCGATGCCGTCGTGCTGCTGGTTGGCTGCGACAAGACCACGCCTGCACTGGTGATGGGGGCGGCATCGTGCGACCTGCCCACAATCGTGGTCTCGGGCGGACCGATGTTGAACGGGCGGTTCCGCGGCGAGACCATCGGATCGGGCACCCATGTGTGGAAGTTTGTCGAGGCGGAAAAACGCGGTGAACTGTCGACCCAGGACTTTCAGGACGCGGAAGCCTGCATGTCGCGTTCCGTCGGTCACTGCATGACCATGGGCACGGCTTCGACCATGGCATCCATGATGGAGGCCATCGGCCTCGGGCTGCCGTCCAACGCCGCCATTCCGGCCGCGGACTCGCGCCGCAACGCGCTGGCGCATATGGCGGGCCGACGGATCGTTGAAATGGCGCATGAAGATCTCAAAATTTCCAAGATCCTGACACGCAAGGCTTTTGAAAACGCCATCCGTACCAATGGCGCGATCGGTGGTTCGACTAATGCTGTGGTTCATCTCCTGGCGGTGGCGGGGCGGATCGGGGTCAAGTTGTCGCTGGATGACTGGGATCAGTTTGGCCGCGATGTGCCGTGTCTCGTCAACCTGATGCCGTCGGGCAAGTATCTTATGGAGGATTTTTATTATGCCGGCGGGTTGCCCGCGGTTTTGAAGGAACTGGCGGAGGTGGATCTGCTGCACAAGGGTGCCAAGACGGTCAACGGCAAGTCGATCTGGCAGAACGTCAAGGATGCGCAGTGCAGCGACCGCGATGTCATTCATCTCACCTCCAAACCGTTCAAGGCCCAGGGCGGCATCTGTGTGCTGCGGGGAAATCTGGCGCCGGGCGGGGCGGTCATCAAGCCGTCGGCGGCGACGCCGAAGCTCATGCAGCACAAAGGCAGGGCGGTGGTCTTCGAGAACATCGAGGACTACAAGGCGCGTATCGACGATCCTAATCTCGACATCGACGAGAACTGCGTCATGGTGCTGAAAAACTGCGGTCCGAAGGGCTATCCAGGTTTTTCCGAGGTTGGAAACATGGCCCTGCCGGCGAAGCTCCTGAAAAAGGGAGTGACGGACATGGTGCGCATTTCAGATGCGCGGATGTCAGGCACGGCCTATGGCACAGTTGTGCTGCACACCGCGCCGGAAGCTGCCGTCGGCGGTCCCCTGGCGCTGGTTCACGAAGGCGACATGATCGAACTCAACGTCAAGAAGCGGCGCATTCATCTCGACGTTTCGGAGGAGGAACTTGAACGCCGCCGGCAGGACTGGACAGCGCCCGAGCCGCCTGAGCGCGGCTACTGGCGGGTCTATCATGACCACGTGATGCAAGCGGACACGGGCTGTGATTTCGACTTTCTCATCGGCTCATCAGGCGCCCCCATCCCGCGGGAAAGCCACTGACGGTGATGGCGGACAAGTTTTCGTTTGAAACCGTTGCTGCCAACGGGGTTGAACTGCATTGCGCGACCTGTGGCCACCGGAACAACCCGCTGTTTTTGTTCCTGCACGGCTTTCCGGAATATTGGGCAGGTTGGAGCCAGGTCATGGTGCATCTGGCGGACAGGTATTTTTGCGTCGCACCCGACCAGCGCGGGTACAATCTGTCCTCGAAGCCGGAAGGTGCC
>JAJFHM010000198.1 GCA_021775625.1 Hyphomicrobiales bacterium
CGTATTTCCGGCATTCGGGAAGTCCCCGAGTTCGCCCCCGGCGATACGGTTCAGGTCAACGTCAAGGTGAAGGAAGGCCAGCGCGAGCGCGTCCAGGCCTTCGAAGGCGTCTGCATCGCACGCTCCGGCGGCGGGCTGAACGAAAGCTTCACGGTCCGCAAGATCTCCTACGGCGAAGGGGTGGAACGTATCTTCCCGCTCTACAGCCCGATGATCGACTCGCTGGCAGTGCTGCGCCGCGGCAAGGTGCGCCGCGCCAAACTGTACTATCTGCGCGGCCGCCGTGGTAAGTCCGCGCGGATCGCAGAACGTCAGGACGTGCGCCGGATAGATGCCGCCAAGGCCAAGAAGGCCGCGGCGGCACCGCATGCTGCAACCACCAAATAGTAGTTGCCGCGCGGAACCGCTCCGCACCTCCGTTTCGATCTGATCGCGCTTCCGCCTGTTTCACGTATGCATGGTGCATGAACCTGTTGCCGCACATGCATAATACCAAAGGAATTGACTACTGACCCATTTCATGGGCCATTCCGGCCCGTCTCCTTGCGTTGCGGGCCTTGTCCGATGCCCCGCATCGCACTGCGTCCCGCGCCTTGGCGAGCAGGCCGGGCAGGACCATGAAATGAGCAAATAGTCAGTTCGTTTGGTATAAGCTGTGGCGCATCACATGCGCCGATCGGCCATGTCTTTCAGGAGGGACCGGAAATGTCTCAACCCCGCACGCTTTACGACAAGATTTGGGATGACCATCTGGTCCACGAGGCCGACGACGGCACCTGCCTGCTCTATATCGACCGCCATCTGGTCCACGAAGTGACCAGCCCGCAGGCCTTTGAAGGCTTGCGCATGACCGGCCGCAAGGTGCGCGCGCCGGGCAAGACACTGGCCGTTGTCGATCACAACGTGCCGACAACCGACCGGTCCAAGGGCATCGACGACCCTGAATCAAAGCTTCAGGTCGACACCTTGGCTGAAAACTGCGCCGAGTTCGGCGTCGAATATTTCAACGAAGTCGACCCACGCCAGGGCATCGTCCACATCATCGGCCCGGAACAGGGCTTCACCCTGCCCGGCACCACCATCGTCTGCGGCGACAGCCACACCTCGACCCACGGCGCCTTCGGCGCACTGGCGCACGGCATCGGCACATCCGAGGTCGAACACGTGCTCGCCACCCAGACGCTGATCCAGAAAAAAGCCAAAAACATGAAGGTCTCCGTCAACGGCACATTGCCTGACGGTGTGACCTCGAAAGACATCATCCTCGCCATCATCGGCGAGATCGGCACCGCCGGCGGCACCGGCCACGTCATCGAATACTGTGGCGATGCCATCGAGGCGCTCTCCATGGAAGGCCGCATGACGGTCTGCAACATGACCATCGAAGGCGGCGCCCGCGCCGGACTGATCGCGCCGGACGAAAAAACCTTTGCCTATCTTGACGGTCTGCCGCGCTCACCCAAGGGCGCCGACTGGGACAAGGCCATGGCCTATTGGCAGCAACTGCACTCGGATGACGGCGCTCATTTCGACGCGCACATCACGCTGGATGCCGCCAACCTGCCCCCCATCGTCACCTGGGGCACCAGTCCTGAGGACGTTACGTCGATCACCGGCAGTGTGCCGGACCCGGCCAAGGTCGAAGACGAAGGCAAGCGCAACGCCATGCAGCGCTCGCTCGCCTATATGGGGCTGACGCCTGGCACCAGGATCACCGATATCCCCATCGACCGGGTGTTCATCGGTTCCTGCACCAACGGCCGCATTGAAGACCTGCGCGCCGCAGCGAAGGTGATCGAAGGACGCAACGTGAACGGCAATGTCAACGCCATGGTCGTGCCCGGCTCCGGCATCGTCAAGGAACAGGCCGAGCGCGAAGGTCTCGATAAGATCTTCACGGCTGCCGGTTTCGAGTGGCGCGAGCCCGGCTGTTCCATGTGTCTCGCCATGAACGCCGACAAGCTCAACCCGCAAGAGCGTTGCGCCTCCACCTCCAACCGCAACTTCGAAGGCCGCCAGGGCCGCGGCGGACGCACCCACCTGGTATCGCCGATCATGGCGGCGGCAGCGGCAGTGGCCGGTCATTTCGTCGACATCCGCGATTTTGCCTGACCCCCGATGGCCGCAGGCGGGTGTGTGATGCACCGGGATCGCTGCCCATCCTTCGAGACAGGCCTTCGGCCTTCCTCAGGATGAGGACGGAGGGTGCTGCAACTGAAATCCTCATCCTGAGGAGGCGCGAAGCGCCTGTCTCGAAGGATGGGCGCCACATATTTGACTGTGTTGAATTGACTTCTGCCACCATCCTGACGCAGTGTTCGCAGCGGAGACAACTGCTTCGAATGATGGTGATTTGAGCATGCGAAAACTCTTGGTGCTGGGCGCGGTCGTGTTCGCTGTCAGCCTGCCTGAAACATCTTCAGTGCAAGCCCAATCGACGCTGGTCAGACAGCTCACCGACGGCGGCCAGCTGTTGCAGGCAGGCGCCTACCGGATCGGCAACCGGCGCATGCGCTGCGGC
>JAJFHM010000199.1 GCA_021775625.1 Hyphomicrobiales bacterium
CAGCGTGTCCTGCAGGTCGATAAGCTCGTCGATGGACGTGTACTGGCCGTTGTAGAGCTTGATGACGCTGGGGATCTTGACGAAATCCACGCGGGCGCGGAAATCGAACGTTCCGGCAATCTGGGAGCCGGAGATAATGAGTACGTAGAGCCCCTTGTAGCGTTCCACCAAGGCATGTGCGATGGCGCGGCAACGGCGCAAATGGCCGAGCCCGAACGTATCGTGGCTGTACATGAGTATGCGGGCTTGCTCCAAACGGTCGATCACGGCCGCTGCCTCCTACAAACTTACAATTTCAACTCCGCCCGCGCTCAAAAGACCTTTTAGCCTGCTTCAAGCAACAGAACTATGACACAGATCATAGGCGTCACAAAGCAAGCTTTGGTTAACGAAGAGTTGAGCCGCGGTGCAGTGGAGATGGTGTCTTGAATCGCTATTTGTAAGGATCAGCCGCGTCGCGCAGACCATCACCAAAGAAGTTAAACGCCAAAATTACCAGGATTACCGGCACAACAGGCAACATGATCCACGGATACAGGGCCACTGCGTTGATGTCCTGGGCTTCTTTCAGCAAAACGCCCCAGCTTGTGATCGGCGGGCGCAGACCCACCCCGAGGAAGCTCAGGGCGGTTTCACCCAGCACCATGGTCGGGACCGAAATCGTCGCGGTGGCGATAAGATGGCTCATGAACCCGGGCACAAGATGGCGGCCAATGATGCGCGTTGGCCTGGCGCCCATCAACTGTGCCGCAAGAACATAATCTTCTTCCCGCAGCGACAGGAGCTTGGAGCGCACCGCACGCGCCAGTCCGGTCCAGTCCAGCAATCCGAGGATCACCGTGATCCCGAAATAGATCAGTATAGGACTCCAGTTGACCGGCAGAATGGCCGCCAGGGCCAGCCATAGCGGTATGCTTGGTATCGATTGCAGAACCTCGATTATGCGCTGCACCACGAGATCCACGATGCCGCCGTAATAACCGGCCATCCCGCCGATGATGATCCCAAGAGTAAAACTGATCATGATGCCCAGCAAGCCGATCGTCAGAGATATCCTCGCACCATAGACAATACGCGAGAATACATCCCGCCCCAGCCGGTCGGTTCCAAGAAGGAAAAACGCGCCCTTTTTCGGCGGACAGACCAGATGGAAATCTGACTTGAACAGGCCCCAGAAACTGTACTTATCGCCGGAGCAGAAGAACCGCAGCGGCTGCACCTTCTTGTGATTTTCAGTGTAGATCCGCTGCAGCGTGTCCGGATCCGACCGCCGCTTCATCCCGTAGACGAACGGTCCGAGAAATTCACCCTCATGGAAAAAATGTATCGCCTGAGGCGGCGCAAAAACATAACGCGGGTTCTTGGTGTCCAGCGCGTAAGGCGCAATGATTTCGCTGATCAGCGTGGTGAAATAGAAAAGCAGCAGAAACAATCCGGAAATCACCGCGATCCGATGGCGCTTGAATTTCCACCACATCAACTTCAGCTGTGAGGCGAGGTAGACGCGCTCCTGCGCCTCGGTGAGCCGTTCGATCGACTGCGGATCGAACGCTTCCGGTGACACATAGTGCTGCAGGTCCGATCCGGGCGGCGGGAGAGTGCTCACTTGGTCTCGCCCCCCTGCAGCCTGATCCGGGGATCAAGGAACGCCAGGGCAATATCCGAGATCAGCACACCGATCACGGTCAGTCCCGCCAGGAACATCAAAAACGAGCCGGCGAGATACATATCCTGACTTTGCAGTGCAGCCAACAACACCGGCCCGGTGGTTTCCAAGGACAAAACAATCGCCACGATTTCGGCACCGGAGATCACTGCTGGAAGATAACTGCCGATATCCGAAATGAAGAAATTCAGCGACATCCGGAAGGGATACTTGATCAGCGCCTTGAGCGGATGCAGGCCCTTGGCCTTCGCCGTCACCACATATTGTTTCTGCAGTTCATCAAGCAGGTTGGCCCTGATCCGCCGGATCATTCCGGCAGTGCCCGCGGTGCCGATAACGATGACGGGAATCCACAGGTGCTCCAGCACCGACACAAACTTGTCCAGGCTCATCGGCTGGTTCTTGAACTCAGGATCCATCAATCCGCCGATCGAGGTGCCGAAATGCACATTCGCCAGATAGAGCAGAACCAGCGCCAGCAGGAAGTTCGGCGTGGCGAGACCGATCAGTCCGAGAAACGTCAGCCCGTAATCGCTCCAGCTGTATTGATGCGTGGCGGAGTAAATGCCGATCGGAAAAGCAATGATCCAGGTGAACAGGATCGTCACCACGGACACAAGAATGGTCAGGAACAGCTTGTCGCCGACGATTTCAGATACCGGGAGCTGATACTCGAAGGAGTAGCCGAAGTCACCATGCAGCATGCCCCAGACCCAGCTGAAGTAGCGTTCGATCAGGGGTTTGTCGAAACCGTACTCGGCGCGCAGATATTCGATATGCGCCTGGTCGACCGTCTCGCCCTGCGCCAGCACCGCAGCGATGTAGCTTTCCAGATAATCCCCCGGCGGCAGCTCGATGATGAAAAACACCAGCGCGCTGATGATCACCAAAGTGGGGATCATGATCAAAATTCGATGGAGAATGTATCCGATCATCGACGCGGCTTGTCTCTCACTTGTCCGATTGCCAGACGGTGTCCATCAAATAGACCCCGAAATAAGCGCCGGGATCCCAGTTGTAGACGCCTTCTTCCACCACGTTATGCAGGCGGTTCGATATAACGACCGGCTGACGCGAGCCATTGACGATACCGATGGAAAACACCTGATCAGTATACAAAGAAAGCATCTTCTTCCAAATTTCGGACTTCTCGTCATGGGACTGGGCCTTTTGCCAGGATTTGAACAGTTCGAGCAATTTCGCCGGCACCTCTTCGTCGACCGGTTTGCCCGACTGTCCGCCGGTTTCGTAATGCTGCCCCCACATCGGCCATTGCAACTGCTGCTGCGTTGTCGGCGCCAGCTCCCACGGGCTCATGTCCGCGGTCGCAATCGCGTTTGCCAGGCCGGACCAGATCGACATATGCGACTGGCCGGCAAAAATGCGGTTTCGGAAGACCTCGCGCTGCGAGGGTTGCGTGAAAAGTTTGATACCGATCTCGCCCCAGTAGTCTGCGATGAGTTCGAGAACATCGGTCTCTTCCGTGCTTTCACCGGCGGTGGTCACGATGATCTCGAGGGGCTTGCCATCGGGCATCAGGCGGATGTCGTCATCGTTGCGTTCCGTCAGCCCCATCTCGTCCAGCAGCTCGTTCGCCTGATCGGCATCTAACCCGGTCCACGCGGTCTCATATCTCTCATCATAGAGCGGGCTGTCCGGCAGCACGGTGTCTCCGCTCGGCCGCGCCAGCCCGAAATAAATCACTTCATTGATTTCTTCACGGTCGATGGCAAGCGACAACGCCCTGCGGAATTTCACATTGCGCAACAAGGTGCGCCAGGTTTCATCTTCCGAATTAAGGTTTGGGAACAGCGCAACCTGCGCGCCCTTGGCGGTCCGCCATAAACGCACTTTGTAGTTG
>JAJFHM010000200.1 GCA_021775625.1 Hyphomicrobiales bacterium
TTTGAATTCTCCTGGAAGCGGGCAAGCGTCGGCTTGCCGTTGCGCGCAGGCGTCAGCCAAAACTTTCGCGAACGACTGCAACTTTAGTCGCATTGTTTTGATTATTCCCGGATTTTGGCCGTTTTCTGTGAAAGTCAACGCGCCAAATGGCCCTGATATGGTGTTTTGTGGTTGTCTCCATTCCTGATGATGGAAACGCATCTACCCCATCGGGAAAGTCATGGTATCTTCTCTGCGTTGTCCGGGCCTGAAATCGATGGCTCGAACTTAGTCAGGGAGAGATCAAAATGAAGAATGAAACGTCCAAATCGGACGCCGGCACATCGCGCCGCCGTTTTCTGAAGTCAGCCGGTCTGGCGGCAGGCGGTGTCGCAGTCGCCGGCGTTGCCGCACCCAATATTGCGCGTGCGGAGCCGACGGTCCTGAAATTGCAGGCCGCATGGGGCGGCGGCATATTCCTGGAAAATGCCAAATCCTACGTCGACCGCGTCCATGCCATGGCCGGCAAGGATCTGAAAATCGATCTGCTGGCGGTTAACGCGGTTGTGAAGACCAGCCAGATGCAGGACGCGGTTCACCGCGGCGTGCTCGATGCTGCGCACTATGTGCCGGCCTACTGGTATTCCAAGTCCAAAGCCGCCTCGCTGTTCGGTACCGGCCCATGCTTTGGCTGGTCGAGCCAGGAAGTGCTCGGCTGGGTACATTACGGCGGCGGCATGGAACTGTTCAACGAACTGATGGGCAGCCTTGGCCTCAACGTGGTCAGCGTCTTCAACAGCCCGATGCCGGCACAGCCGCTCGGCTGGTTCAAGGAGCAGATCAAGGACGCCTCACAGATGAGAGGCCTGAAATACCGCACGGTCGGTCTTGCGGCCGACGTTTTGCTCGAAATGGGCATGTCGGTTGTGCAGCTGCCTGGCGGTGAAATCCAGCCGGCCATGAAGTCCGGACTGATCGATGCGGCCGAGTTCAACAATCCGACCTCGGATCGCGACTTCGGCATGCAGGATGTGTCGAAGCACTATCACCTTGCCAGCTTCCATCAGTCTCAGGAGTTTTTCGAAATCACCTTCAATAAGGGCAAGTTCGAAGGCCTGCCGGCTGAACTTCAGGCCATATTGAGACATGCCTCTGAAGCGGAAAACTCGAACTTCTACTGGCACAACACCAAGCGCTATGCGGAAGATCTCGTGAAACTGCGCGGCCAGGGTGTCAATGTTTACCGCACCCCGGATTCGGTGATGGCCGAACAGCTCACCGCCTGGGACAAGGTCATCGACCGGATCTCCGCTGAGGATGAGTTCTTCGCCAAGGTGATCGCATCGCAGAAAGCCTACGCGAAGCAGGTTATGGACTATCTCAACCTCAACCAGCCGGACTACAAGCTGGCCTATAAGCACTATTTCGGATAGTTCACCGAGACGGCTTGCAAACACAATGTCGCCGGGGGTCGGTAATCCGGCCCCCGGTTTGACACAGCTGGCGACGGGGAGGCTGCGGTGACAGCGATCATTCACGCAATTGAAAGCCTGAGCATCTGGGTCGGGCGCGCGTTCGGCTGGTGCATTCTCATCTTGACCCTGTCGGTGTCCTACGAGGTTTTTGTTCGCTACGTATTGAACGCACCAACGGTCTGGGTCTTCGACATGATGGTGCAGATGTATGGTGCGCTGTTTCTCATGGCGGGTCCTTATGCGCTGGCACAGGACGCGCATGTGCGCGGTGACGTGCTTTACCGGCTCTTGCCGGTGAGGTTCCAGGCCAGCATCGATTTCGTGTTGTACCTGTTGTTCTTCTTCCCCGGAATGATGGCCCTGTTCTGGTATGGCGCTGAAATCGCCTCCGACAGCTGGCGTTACAAGGAAGTCAGCTGGAACAGTCCCGCCCGCATTCAGATCTATTATTTCAAGACGCTCATCCCGGTGGCCGGCGCTTTGTTGTTCATTCAAGGGGTTGCCGAAACCCTGCGATGCTGGAAGGCGATGCGCAGCGGCGTGTGGCTTGAGCGGCTGGAAGACGTCCGCGAGACCGAAGACGCCATCATCGGATCCGTGGAAGCGGATGAATCCCGGACCTAGGTTATGACAAATCCCGAAGTCGCCATCTTTATGCTGTCGCTGTTTATCCTGCTGGTTTTGCTGGGATTCCCGATTGCATTCACCTTGTTGGCCATGGGCGTGGCCTTCGGCTATTACGCCTATTATCAGGCCAGCTCGATCAATGAATTTTCGGACCTCTTCAACAATCAGATCTTCTATCTCCTGAACCAGAACACCTATTCGGTCATGGAGAACGACACGCTGGTTGCGATACCGCTATTTTTGTTCATGGGATACGTGGTCGAACGGGCCAACATCGTCAACCGGCTGTTCCAGTCTCTGCAGCTCGCGGCGCGCAACCTGCCGGGTTCCATGGCGATCGCCGCATTGATAACCTGTACCGTGTTCTCCACCGCCAGCGGTATCGTCGGTGCGGTGGTGACGCTGATGGGCCTGCTGGCGTTCCCGGCCATGGCACAGGCCAACTACAACAAGGATTTCGCAGCCGGTGTGATCTGCGCCGGCGGCACGCTCGGCATTTTGATCCCGCCCTCGATCATGCTGATCGTCTACGCGGCAATCGCTGAATTGTCGCCGCTCAGGCTCTATGCGGCGGCGGTCTTTCCGGGTCTCATGCTGGCCGGATTCTACATCCTCTATGTGCTGGTGAGAGCCCGCCTGGATCCCAAGCTTGCGCCGCCGCCGGTAATGGACGATGCGCCGCCGAGGCGGCAGATCTATTTTCAGCTTCTGACCTCATTCGTGCCGTTGACGGTCTTGATCATGCTGGTTCTGGGTTCAATACTGGGTGGCCTCGCAACCCCCGCCGAGGCGGCCGCGATGGGCGCGCTGGGTGGCTTGGTGCTTGCGCTGCTGTACCGCTCACTGACCTGGGCAAAGCTCAAGGATTCGGTGTTCCTGACGGCCAAGGCGACCGCCATGGTGTGCTGGATGTTCGTTGGCTCGTGGACTTTTGCATCGGTGTTTTCCTACCTTGGCGGGCACGATGTGATCGAGCACTGGATCATCTCCTTGAACATGGCGCCGTGGCAGTTTCTGGTCATGTGCCAGCTCATCATTTTCCTGCTCGGATGGCCGCTTGAATGGTCTGAAATTCTCATCATCTTTGTGCCTATATTTTTGCCGATGCTGGATACATTCGGGGTTAACCCCTACTTCTTTGCAATGCTGGTCGCGCTTAACCTGCAGACCTCCTTCCTGACGCCGCCCATGGCAATGTCGGCCTATTATCTCAAAGGGGTGCTACGCGACCAGATCGAGCTGATGCAGATATTCAGGGGCATCATGCCCTATCTGGCAATCGTCATATTCTCGATGTTCCTGATGTACCAGTTCCCGGGGATAGCGTTGTGGCTGCCGGATTATCTGTTCGGGGCATACGTGCCTTAAAATTCAGGTCCTTTATATGTTGTGGCAGCTGACAGCACTCGAGGCGGCGGACCGGATACGCCGCGGATCGATCAGATCTCAGGATCTGGTCGCCGCCTGCATAGAGCGGATTTCCGAAACCGACGATGCTATTGGCGCGTGGTCGCATTTCGACGCGGACCAGGCCCTCGACCAGGCCCGCGCTATGGACGACCTGCGGCAGAGGGGCCGCCCGCTGGGCGCGCTGCACGGGGTCCCTGTCGGCATCAAGGACATCTTCGATACCGCGGATATGCCGACGGAACGAGGCACCCCGATCCACGCAGGCCGGAGGCCGGACACGGATTGTACAGTTGTCGGCAAACTGCGCGAAGCCGGCGCGGTCATCATGGGCAAGACCGTCACCACGGAATTCGCCTTCGTCAATCCCGCCGGCACAACCAACCCGCACAACCGTGAACGCACGCCGGGAGGCTCATCGAGCGGGTCGGCAGCGGCGGTGGCAGCGGGGCATGTCCCACTTGCCATCGGGACCCAGACAAACGGATCGGTGATCCGCCCGGCGTCGTTTTGCGGCGTCTATGGTTTCAAGCCGACACGCGGCACCATTTCGAGGCGCGGCGTTCTGCAAACATCGAGCAGCCTTGACCAGGTCGGCGTCTTTGCGCGCTCACTGCCGGATACCGCCGCCCTTGCCGACGCCCTGGCCGGGTATGACCTGGAGGATACCGGTTCTCATTCGCGTCCGAAGCCCGCAATGCTTGCGGGGAGCCGAAACGATCCGGCGATGGAACCGTCCTTTGCCTGCTTCGACCTGCCGTTCAACGATCGTTTGGACGCAGCGGCGCGAGACGGCTTGGCGGAATTGGTCGACAGTCTTGATGGGCGGGTCGAGATATTACCGTCGCCGGCCTCGTTTGCCCTTGCCGTGACCAGCCACAACATTGTCCATGAGTATGAGTTCTATCGCCACCTGCGCGACGATGTGGACACCCATTGGGATCAGTTAAGCGCACGGCTTCAAACGGTCATGGAACGGGCGCGGACTTACAGTGACGAGCAGTATCAAGAAGCGCTGGAGATGCTGGGCGCGGCGGAGCAGTATTTCGATGCATTCTTCATCGACTATGATGCCGTGCTGGCCCCGGCCGCATCCGGCGAGGCGCCTGAACTGGCCAGCGGCACAGGGGATCCGATTTTTTCAACACTGTGGACCTTCGCGGGCCTGCCCTGCATCAGCCTGCCCTGGCTTGCCGGGGACGCCGGTTTACCGGTCGGGGTGCAGATGATAGGGTCCGCAGAAGGTGATGACCGGCTTATGTCGTGCGCCAACTGGCTGCAACAGCACTTGCAGTCGGATGAGCAAGACCATACCGGCAAGGCATCATCTGAGGAGACAGATCTATGACGGGTGACTCTGTAAAACACATCACCGGGCTGATCGGCTCAGTCATCCTTGCGGTTTTCATCATCGGCCTGGCGCAGAGCATCTCGACCGGGTTTGCCGGGTTCTGGGGCGGTCTGCCGTTCTGGGTCATCTCGCTTTTCGTGTTGTCCCTGGTGGCCTACGATTACTGGGACCAGTGTTTGAGGCGCCGCAAAAAGTGACCCTGATGGACCGGGCCATGGGTTTATAGGCAACGCCAGCCATGAGTGCGCAGCCACGGCTCTGGATTACACGCAAGCTTTCCGACAACACGGAAGCCCGCGCTGAACGCGACTATGATGTCGTTCTGAATCCTGAGGACCAGGTGTTTACACCTGATGAGATTGTCGAGCGCAGCGCGGATTTCGACGCCATTCTGCCCTGCCATTCGGAACTCTTCGGCGCCCAAATGGTGCCGCAGCTGTCGCAACGGATAAAGATCATCGCCAATCATTCCGTCGGGGTCGATCATTGCGACCTTGCGGCTCTTGGCGCGCGCGGCATTGTCGTTACCAACACGCCGGATGTTTTGTCTGACGCCACAGCTGAAATCGCCATGCTCCTGCTGCTTGGGGCAGCCCGCCGTGCCGCGGAAGGCGACCGCATGGTGCGCAACGGGGACTGGGCGTTCTGGAGCCCGTCCTTCATGGTCGGCACGAAAGTGACCGGTAAGCGCATCGGCATTGTCGGGATGGGCCGGGTGGGCCGGGTCATGGCGCGGCGCGCCCGCGGGTTTGACATGGAGGTGCACTATTACAACCGCACACGTCTTGCAGCCGATCTGGAAGACGGTGCGATCTATCACGACACACTTGAGGGCCTGCTTCGGGTGGCCGAATTCGTGTCGCTGCACTGCCCGGCGACGCCTGAAACCACCGGCATGATGAATGCGGAACGGTTTGCCCTGATGCCGGACGGGGCCGTACTGGTCAACACGGCGCGCGGGGCGCTGGTGGTGGAAGACGATCTGGTGGCAGCGATTGTCTCAGGGAAACTTGCCGCTGCCGGAATTGACTGTTTCGTTTCCGAACCGGGCGGCAATCCGGCATTCGCGCCCTATCCCAACATCTTCATGCTGCCACATATCGGCAGTGCGACCCGCGAAACACGCGATGCGATGGGCTTTCGGGCGCTCGACAATCTCGATGCCTATTTCGCCGGGCGCGAGCCAAAGGACCGAGTCGGCTGAAGTGGGCGGGCGGTTGACAACCGGCAACAATCGTTGAATTTCTCCGGTTCTGCCCCTATATCGTTAACTGAAAGCGCCTGTGGTGCCTTAAAGGGCCACAGACAGCGCCGTGCCGCTTGCAACAAAGGGCTCCGACATGCCACCTGTTTCTGTGTTCAGTAGTCCGTTTCTGCTGGGGTTTGAAGAAATCGAACGCCTGCTTGATCGCGCTGCGAAGTCGTCCGGTGATGGCTATCCGCCTTACAATATTGAGCGCATCGCACGCACCGAGGCCGCCTCCGAGCGCCTGCGCATAACGCTTGCAGTTGCGGGCTTTGCCGAAGACGAACTGGACATCACACTGGAAGAAAACCAGCTGGTCATCCGCGGTCGGCAGAAAGATGATCCAAACCGCAGTTATCTTCATCGCGGGATCGCGGCACGGCAGTTTCAACGGGCCTTTGTGCTGGCAGAAGGTATCGAAGTGAAGAGCGCCGATCTCGAGAACGGATTGCTGTCCGTCGATCTCGAACGACAGGAACCAGAACGTGTGATCCAGAAGATCAAGATCACCAGTTCGGACGGGTGAGCAGGAAGGACCCCAGACATGACAAACCATGACGAACGCGACAAGTTCGAGATGTCATCGGATGAATTCGCCCTGCTCGGCGAAGGACATGTGGCTTACATCAAGCCTATTTCCGGTGAGCAGGCGGCCGCGCAATTCGGCATCTCAAGCGAAATCGAAGCCGACCAAACACTCTATGTTCTGCATGGCGCAGACGGCAGCTGCATGGCGATTTCGGATTCGCTCGCGGGTCTTGAGGCCGACGCATGGGATCAGGATCTGCAGACCTTGAGCGTCCACTGACATCTGCCTCACTGTATTATTTCTGCTGGGAGCGGGACACACGGCCCGCCAGGGCGCGTTACGCGGCGTGCGAGGCTGCCGGCTCGGTCAGTATGGCGTAAAGCGCTGAGGGATCGTCGGACCCGCGCAGCTTGGCTGCGACAGAGCCGTCGCGCAGCATGCGGGAGACCCGCGCCAGGGCCTTGAGATGGTCCGCGCCGGCACTCTCGGGCGCCAGCAACAGGAATATGAGATCGACCTTCTGGTCGTCCATGGCGTCGAAATCGATTGCCGTGTCAAGCCGCGCGAAAACACCATAGAGTTTTTCAAGCCCGGGCAGTTTTCCGTGCGGTATGGCGATACCATGGCCAAGCCCGGTCGAGCCCAGACGCTCGCGCTGCAGAAGTGTTTCAAACACATCGCGCGACGACAGGCCTGTGATCCTGCCGGCCATCTGTGCCAGCTCCTGGAGGGCCTGCTTCTTGCTCGACACCTTGAGCGAAGGAACAACACCTTCGCTGCTGATAAGGTTGGAAAGCTCCATGGTACCTACATTCCTTACACAATTGCGCCGCGGCCCTGACCGCCGCCTGCGCCGGTAATCTCAGTTTCGCAGCTTCACTTACTCAGCCGGATCAAGCCAGCCGATGTTCCCGTCGTCACGGCGGTACACCAGATTGAGGCCACCGTGCCCGGCATTCTTGAAGATCATGAACGGCGTATCGGAAATGTCGAGCTGCATTACAGCCTCACCCACGGTCAGTTCCTGCACCTGTGCTGTATCTTCTGCAATTATGGTCGGATTGGGGTCCGAGGGTTCATCTGTCTCGTCGTCGGCCGCCGCGATCACGTAGCTGGAGGCTTCAAACCCTTTTACCGGAGCGGCCCGTTTGGAGTGATGATCCTTCAGCCGGCGCTTGTAACGGCGCAGACGCGTTTCCATCCGTTCGGCCGCCTGCTCGAAACAGGCATAGGCATCGCTCGAGCGGGCGTGTGACTGCAAAGTTATGCCGGTGCTCAGATGTATCGCGCAATCGGCCCTGAACTCTCCACCATCCTTGGTGATGGTCACGTGACCATCCGCCGTACCATCGAAATATTTGCCCACATCGCCGTTGAGCCGCAGTTCAATCTGCGTGCGCAAAGCTTCGCCGACATCGACGTTCTTACCTGAAATCTGAATTTTCATGGCCGTCTCGCGGACACTCTTTGGTGATTGCCAGCCTGGCTGATGTGCGAAGTCGAACAAAATGCCGTGAATGATTCCGGTCCATCCGCATTATTTCCTGACCGCCGTTCAGGCGGCCCGTGGGCCGGGATTCCCTACTGCCCCATGAGGGCGTGCGGAACCTAGTGAGCCGCGCCGCCGAAGTCAACCGCGCAAATAAAGACTGTGCAAAAAATGTTGAAGCCATGAACTCCCCGACGCCTCCACACAATATATTGTAGGCGTATTGTGAAAAATCACAATACCTAGATCGCTTCCTTTTCATACGGTAAGGAAAACCCGAGGCGTAAATCAAGGGAAAGTTACGCGCGCGCCCGTTTCTCGCGGCGGCGCTGAACGGAGGATGGTATGCGCATGGCCTCACGGTACTTCGCCACCGTACGGCGCGCAATATCAATGCCGCTTTGCCGCAACACATCAACAATCTTGTCGTCCGACAAGACTTTGGCGGCGTCTTCCCCATCGATCAGTTCTTTGATGCGATGGCGCACGGATTCGGAAGCGTAAACCTCATCGCCATCGGAAGAATTGATGGCCGAAGTGAAGAAGTATTTCATTTCAAAGATACCGCGTGGGGTGGCCATGTACTTGTTGGCGGTCACACGGCTGACGGTCGATTCATGCATCTCGATTTCGTCTGCAATGGTCTTCAGATTGAGGGGTTTGAGGTGCTGGATGCCATAGGCAAAAAATGCATCCTGCTGCCGGACAATTTCGCGGGATACCTTGAGGATGGTCCGGGCGCGCTGGTCGAGGCTCTTCACCAGCCAGCTGGCATTGCTGAAGCATTCGGAGATGTAGGTCTTGTCTTCCTGCTTGGTCACACCGCCATGCACGGTGGCGTAGTAGGCATTGTTGATCAGCACCTTCGGCAGGGTTTCCGTATTGAGCTCCACCAGCCATCCGCCATCGTTGGCCACGCGCACAAACACATCCGGCACCACCGGCTGCACGACAATGGCGCCAAATGCGTTGCCGGGTTTGGGGTTCAACTGGCGAATTTCCGCCATCATGTCGAAAAGGTCCTCCTCATCGACACTGCACACACGCTTTAAGGCCGGATAATCATGTTTGGCCAGCAGCTCCAGATTCACCACAAGCGCCTGCATGGCCGGATCCAGGCGATCCAGCTGGATGAGCTGCAGGGCCAGGCATTCCGCCAGATCGCGGGCGAGTATCCCCGGAGGATCGAACATCTGCATCTGGCGCAATACGGCGTGAACTTCGGCCTCTGAAGTTCCGAACTGTTCCGCGACCTGATCGAGATCGGCGGTCAGATATCCCGCCTCATTGACCATTCCGATCAAATGAACACCGATGAGGCGGCTGGCCGGATCCTGAATGCTCAGGTTTAGCTGTTCTGTCAGGTGTTCGCTTAAGGTCTGCTCGCGGGTAAGGGTTGATTCAAAATCAAACGCCCCGCCCTCGAAGCTGGAGGCCTTGCCATTGCCCACAGACGCCCATCCGCTGTCGGGCATCGGTGCTTCCGTGGTGCGGACCTGAGCTTCAGCTTTGGACTCATCAGAATAGACATTGTCATATTCCGTATCGAGTTGCTCAAGACTCTTGGCGCCGTCAGCGACATTGGCCAACTCCAGGCCAACGTCCGGCGCGTTGTCTGCTTCGCCGTCGCTGGAATACGCGTCAACGCCCTCTTCAGCAGCGGCCGTGTCGGGCGCCGCTTCTTCGCGTTCCAGCAGGGGATTGCTTTCGAGCTCGGAATCGACAAATTCTGTGAGCTCAATGTTCGACATCTGCAACAGCTTGATTGCCTGCTGCAGTTGCGGTGTCATCACCAGGGATTGGCCTTGCCGCAGTTCTAGTCTTGCTTTGAGCGCCATGTCAGTGCTTTGGGTCTGTTTGTTTGGTTCGTGGCGTCATTGGGTGGGTGCCGGGACCAATATCTGCTGCGGTCACAGCGTGAAACTGTCGCCGAGATAGAGGCGGCGGACGTCTTTGTTGCCGACGATTTCTTCGGGTTTCCCTTCCATCAATACGCGCCCTTCATGGATGATGAGTGCGCGATCGATGAGTTCGAGTGTCTCACGGACGTTGTGATCCGTAACAAGCACCCCGATCCCGCGATCCGTGAGGTGTCGCACCAGGGTGCGGATATCACCGATTGCAATCGGGTCGATGCCCGCGAAGGGTTCGTCGAGGAGCATGAATGACGGTCGGGTTGCCAGTGCACGCGCGATTTCGACCCGTCGGCGCTCTCCGCCAGACAGCGCAACAGCCGCCGTACGCCTGAGATGGGTGATTGCAAATTCCTCGAGTAGGCCATTGAGAATGAATTCCCGTCTCTCACGATCGCTTTCGACCAGCTCAAGCACCGCCCGAATGTTCTCTTCCACTGTCAGGCCGCGGAAGATTGATGCTTCCTGCGGCAGATATCCGATGCCCATGCGTGCCCGCTGGTACATCGGCAGGTGGGTGAGATCGACGCCATCCAAAGCGATAGACCCGTAATCCGCCGGGACAAGACCGGTAATCATGTAGAATACGGTCGTCTTCCCGGCGCCGTTGGGTCCAAGCAGTCCAACGGCCTCACCCTGCCGCACAGAGAGAGACACACCACGTACAACAGGCCGGCGCTTATAGCTTTTGCCGATGGAGTGGACGGACAGCCCTTCGACAGGAGGTGCCGGGCGCGCAACGCGTGGCTGCGGCTCGCCATAGTCCCCTCCCCGTTGGGCGGCGTCGCCAATCGGCTGCGCTGCCTGTGTACCGGGATCTGTGAACTGTCTGTTCACCTCGCTCCGTACCCTCCCATTGACCGTTATTTGAATTAATTTTCAGTGAAAGCGACAACCTAGAGCGTTGAAACTTACTCGAAGAATGTACCTTGGACGCGGCCCGATCCCAACACCGATGTGCCGGTGGTCAGATTCATGGTCAATTTGTTGCCGTGGATAACTGACTTGCCATCGTAAACCGTGACGCGGTCGCCCATGACCACGGTGTTGGCCTTGACGTCCATTTTGGCCCACTGGGCCTTGACCGTCTGCCCCTTGGACACCACCACAACATTGCCGCGCGCATTGAGGAATGTGATCTGCCGTTTGCCGCCGACCTGGCTGTAATCGACCACCAGCTGTTTGGAGGTGATGCGGACATTGCCTTTTTTGGCTTTCACATTGCCGTTGAAGACCGCCTGTTTGGCGTTCTGGCGAACTTCCATATTGTCGGCTTCGACTTCGACCGGCTTGCCCTTGCCCTTCTGGGTGGCGGTGATGATCTCATCGCCAACCTGGGCAGCGGAAGGATAGGCCATAAGCGTGGCGGCGCAAAACGCCATCGGCGCAAGAGCGAGCCCGATCCGCGCGCTTCGGCGTGTAAACCCTTTCATCGGTCTGTGACCTTTCAACTGACGCTCATTGCAGCGCATTCCTGAATCACTCTGCATCCGCGTCTTCAGCCTTTACCTCAAATACCACACGGACGCGATCCTTGAACACAATACGCTTGCCGCGCTCCCACAGGTCAACCGCGTTGGACCAAATGGTGCCCTTGGACATATGAACCACAACCGGCTTTTCGGAATGCACACGCCCTTTTTTCAGAAGCACCTCAGCTGTGCTGAGTTCGGCGGTAAACCCGCCGGTGGAGGTCAGCTTGATGTTGTCGTCGAGACGCACGGTTTCCGTCTCGGTATCGTAGGTGCCGCGATCGGCAGTCACGTTTATGACGTCGCCGCTGCCACTCAGCTTCATTTCCGCCTTCACCTGATTGAGATGAATAATATTGGGGTGGGTGTCGTCCTGGTCGGCGCTGTTGGCGGTGATGGTATAGGCTTGGTTCTTTTTGTCGAAGCCGGTGAATTTCAGATCCCCGGCATTGACGGATTCCGAGATTTCCCCGCGTTTCAGCACCTTGGTGCCACCACCGCTTTCGAACAGGCCGGCATAAAACATGAACGTGATCACCAGGACCACCACAATCACAGCACAACCCCAGATCAGCACCCACAGAACTCGTGAACGCCGGCCCAGTGAACTGGCCGCGGCACGGCGCCGCTGCATGGAATAGTCGTTGTCGTAATATCGGTCTGCGCGGGTCGTGTGCTCCGCGCTCATCGAAGGCCAATCAGACTGATTTGGTCCATCAAAATGGCTCCGAGTTGTTTAAAATGGCTCTGGATCATGAACTCAAGCCCGCCTGCATCTCACAGGGCGCTTGAATGACGGCCAACTCGTGGCGGCCTGACCGGAATCATTTCACCGACCGCACTATAGACGGAAACGGTTTTCAGTGGGCGAAAATGTCCTGCTCCGCCCATCCCGCCAAATCGAGCGCGGCGCGGGTCGGCACAAACCCGAAAGCTTCCTTCGCCAGGTGTACACGCCCTTCGCGCTCCAGCATGGCATCCAGCGCCTGTTTCAGCTGGTGCAGGTAAAGCACGTCACCGGCGGCATATTCCTGCTGGATCTTGGTCAAATCGTCGGCTCCCCAGTCAGAGCTTTGCGAGGCTTTGGAGAGATCCTTGCCGATGATCTCCTTGCACAGGTCTTTGAGGCCGTGCTTGTCGGTATAGGTGCGCACCAGCTTCGAGGCGATCTTGGTGCAGTAGACCGGGGCCGCCATGACGCCGAGATATTTCTCGATCACCGCAAGATCGAAACGCGCATAATGGAACAGCTTGACCGTGTTCTGATCGGCGAACAGGCGTTTCAGGTTGGGGGCGTCGTAGGTTGAACGGTCGACCTGCACCAGATGCGCATTGCCGTCACCGGATGACAGCTGCACGAGGCACAATTTGTCGCGATGAGGATTGAGGCCGAGGGTTTCCGTATCAACCGCAACGAGCGCGCCAAGGTCAACGGAACCTGGCAGGTCACCTTTGTGCAATGTTATCGACATCTGTGCGGGAAACCTGCTGGAGATTGGTGCCCAGGAGAAGACTCGAACTTCCACGACCATGCGGTCACCAGCACCTGAAGCTGGCGCGTCTACCAATTCCGCCACCTGGGCATTTCGGATCAGAGCTTTAGTTTGTCGCGCCGTTCCTTGTCAACACGCAAC
>JAJFHM010000003.1 GCA_021775625.1 Hyphomicrobiales bacterium
TGGGCCGCGTCCCTGCGGGATTTGGCCAGATTGGCCCGGTTTGGCGACATTCGTCGTCCAATATGCCCGGCATGTCCTTCCTCCTCACATCGCCAAACCAGACCAATCTGGTCAAACCGACACTGCAACTATGATCCTCAATAGGCCCTAGGCGACGTTTTCAACGAGGTTGAGGGAACGCACCACCACTTCGACTGACATGTCGACGAAGTCATCGGAAACCCCGTCGAAGGTTCCCGATACCGGCATCGCCTGATCCGGCTCTCGTGCAACCGCAACCGGCACGAGGTTCTGGCCGCCGGAGCAGCCATTTGTCGGATCGAATTCCAGCCAGCCCGCACCGGGCAGATAGACCTGCACCCAGGCATGGGTGGACCCGGCGCCGGTGACTTCGCTGCTTCCGCCATCGATCGCAGGATCATAGAGATAACCGCTGACAAAACGCGCCGCCAGGCCGACGCTGCGCACCGCTTCCATCATCAAAAGCGCATAGTCGCGGCAGGACCCAGAACCCAGTTCCAGGGTCTCGACCGGGCTTTGGACCCCGGATTCATGACGTTCTTGATAATTGAACTGGGTCTGTATCCTCCCGGTCAGTGCCCGCAGAAACTGCTCGGTTTCGGTAACGCTGGTTCCCGAAGAGAGAAATTGCCGCGTCCAGTCCGTCACCTTCCGTTCCGGATCGGGATAATGCCGCTCGATGGTGCGTCCAAGGTCAGGCACTTCGCTTGCCGGATAGCTGAACGGGATCACCTGGGCGAAGGGCTCAATGGAAAATTCCACGCCCGACAGGGGGTAACGGTCGAGCACGACATTGGATGTAATCGACAATGTGTCCGAAGGCTCGGTGAACACCGCATAAGCCACCGAATTTCCGAAGACGTCGTGCACATACCGCAGCTGCGCATGGGGCTCGATCAGTAACGTTGCATTGAGCAGGCGCAGATCATGACTGTCCCGCGGCCGGTACATCAGCCGGTGGGTGCCGAACCCAACCGGCTTCCTGTACCGGTAGACCGTTTTATGACTGACTGTCAGGCGCTGCAAAAGCTCCACTCCACACGTAATACCAAAGGAATTGACATCGACCTTGAGTTCAGGGAATCACGCGGCTCTGTAATAACAGAGCGCGCAGCATGGTGCCAATGCGAACACCCAATCTTGCCGCAGATCAGCTATGCGTAAAATATGTCTCTCGCACGGCATCGCCAACATGGCCCAAGGATATCTGGATCTGATCGAGAAAGACATGCAATTTCTGGGGATCGAGTCCCGTTCCCGGACCGGTCTCCAGCGAGAACTCCAAACCGCGGCGCGCCTTTTCAAGATTGACCGAATGTTCAAGTCCGTGGCGCATCTGCAGATCGCGAAGACGCGTGGTCATGCGCTGGACGCACAAGGCGACCGAACGGGGAAACTCCGTATCATACAACAGGAAGGTCGCAATATCGTCAGACTGGGATCCCGCAGGATAGCGATTACGGAAGGCGTAATATGCAGAAACCGAGCGCAAAAGCACATTCCACTGAACCGATGCGACCGCATCCGGTGTCTCTTGCGACATCCTGTGGAAGCCCACATCAAGCACCCGGGTGATCTGATCTCCGCGCTCTAGATACTTGCCGATCTCATAGAAGCACCACGGCTCGCCACGGGCAAAAGTACCGTCCGTGATGCCTTCGAAGGTCTGGCAATCGAGTATGACGGAGCTTGCCAGGCGCGAAAGGTCCGGAAGCTGTATGTCGCGTTGCGTCAGGCGTTTCAGTTTGCCGTGGAAGATATTGAGATGGGTCCACATTTCGGTGCTGATCAGGTGGCGCACAGACCGCGCGTTTTCTCGCGCTGCGCGGACAGACTCCACAAGCGAAGAGGAGTTGTTGCGGTCGAGAATGTAGTAGTTCAGCACAGACGCTGCGTCGGGCGTTGAATAGGTCTTTGAAAACGGCTCCAGGTCCGCATAGATCTCGAGCACCCGCTTCCAGTCCGGACCATCGGTTTGGTCCCGCGAATAGGTCTCATTGATGTGCAGCACACGCGCCAGATTTTCTGCGCGTTCGATATATCGGCCGATCCACAAAATATTCTCGGCAAACCTGGCCAGCAAACTTGAGCGCCTCATGGTCATAGAAGAACCCAGGTGTCCTTCGAGCCACCGCCTTGAGAGGAATTGACGATCAGTGAGCCGCGGCGAAGAGCCACCCGCGACAAACCGCCAGGCAACACCCAGGTTGACTGGCCGGTGAGCGCGAAGGGACGCAGGTCCACATGGCGCGGTTCAACCGCGCGGCCAACCAGAGTAGGACACACCGAAAGGTTGACCATCGGCTGGCTGATGTAATTGGCCGGATCATCTTCAAGCTTGGCCCGCAACTCCCGAAGCTCGCGCTTTGAGGCCCTGGGGCCGATAACCACACCATAACCGCCCGCCTCCCCGACCGGTTTGGTCACCAGCTTGTCGAGGTTTGCCAGGGTTTTCTTCAATCCAGCGGGCTCACGGCAGATGTTTGTCGGCACATTGGGCAGGATCGCGTCTTCACCCAGATAGTAGCGGATCATCCGCGGCACGTAGGCATAGACCGCCTTGTCGTCGGCAACGCCGGTTCCCACGGCATTGGCCAGCGTCACGTTGCCCTTGCGATAGGCGGAAAACAGTCCGGCCACACCAAGCCTGCTGTCGGGCCGGAATGCAGCAGGATCGAGGAAGTCATCATTGATGCGCCGGTAAATCACGTGAACCGGCGCCAGCCCCGTCGTGGTCTTCATGTAGACCTTGTCGTTCTCCACCTCAAGATCACGGCCCTCGACCAGCGGTACCCCCATCTCGCGGGCAAGAAAGATATGTTCGAAATATGCGGCGTTGAAGACGCCGGGCGACAACACCACGACACAGGGATCTAAAACACCCTTGGGCGCCACCTCGCACAGCATCCGCATCAAGCGTTCGCCGTACTGATCGACATCGGCGACCGGAATCCCGTCCGCCAGATCCGGAAATGCGCGCATCATCAAGTGGCGGTTCTCAATCACATAAGATACGCCGGAAGGCGTGCGGCCGTTGTCTTCGAGCACGCAGAGTTTACCCTTTTCGTCACGCACGATGTCGGTGCCGCAAATGTGCATATAGCTGCCGTGGGGAAGATCGACACCGCACATCTCGGGCCGGTAATTCTCATTGCCCTTCACCAGGTCTTCCGGCACGACACCATCTTTGAGAATGTGGCCTTCATGATAGATGTCATGCAGAAACAGGTTGAGGGCGGCGATGCGCTGTTTGACGCCGGTCTCGATGATTTCCCAGTCTTTCCGGGAAAGGACCCTGGGGATGATGTCAAACGGCAGAATGCGATCGATGGCGTCACGGTCTGTATAGACGGTAAACGTAATTCCGAGATTGAGAAGTTCATGTTCGGCGTCGCGGGAACGCCGTTTCAGGGCGGCAATATCGAGTGCATTCAATCGTTTACGGATTTCCGCTGTATGGCCAAGGCCTCTGCGCCCGAACATTTCGCAGAAATACTCGCCGGCATCGTAACCTTCCAGTGGGCTGGTCGTGCCGGCCCCGGCAGTGCGTTGGTTCATATATCCGCGCTTTGCTCTTTCGCCTGACAAACACCTGACGCATGACAACGCGTTCAAGGGCTTATTGCAAGATTTTAAACTCAATTCCGTACACATAGCGCCTCGGTCGCCTGTGCGCATGAAGAAGCACGTTCACGACAGTGGAAATGTCATTCCATTTGCGACGTTTTCGGAGTCGTTTTTGGGCGCGACAGAAGCCGCCAACTACCTCATCCTCGCCGCCTGAGAGTTTTTGTGTGATCCACTTCAAAGGCGCTGGGAGGTGGCGGTGGCAACCGTATCAGGCTCGACCGGAAGCGATCCTTCCGCCATGAACGACACGACGCGCGGCGTTATCTACCTTTGCGCCGGGCTGTTTGTGTTTTCGTTTCAGGACATCATCATCATATTGCTGAGCGCATCGATACCGGTGCACGAGATCGTATTTATACGCGGTCTTGTCGCCGCTCCGCTGATCTTCTTTTATGTGCACTACGATTCCGGCTTCGGTGCACTGACAACAAAACGGCCGTGGCTGCACGCAACCCGCGCCGTGACCATGTTCGTGTCCTACATGTCGTTCTATCTGGCCCTCGCCGCGGTGCCTTTGACCACCGCGGTCGCGCTGTTCTTTGTGGCGCCCTTGATGATCACCGCCCTCTCCATCCCCATCCTGGGCGAGCGCGTCGGCTGGCGCCGCTGGCTTGGGGTGATCATCGGATTTTGCGGCGTCCTGATTATTCTGCGCCCCGGCATTGCATCGATCGAACCGGCGTCACTGCTGGCCATAGTGTCCGCGCTTGCCTATTCGCTTGCCCAGTTGATGGGCCGCCGTCTGGGTGCGACCGACAGCGCCTCCGTTATGTCGTTCTACATGGCCATCGTTTTTGTTTATCTCGGTGGCCTGCTGGGGCTGGCCTTCGGATCAGGAGAATTCTCCGACGGCACAAACCCGGCGCTCGACTTTCTGTTTCGCGCCTGGAGCGTGCCCGCCTGGCTGGAATTCGCCATGCTGGTGGCGACGGGTTTCATATCCGCCATGGGTTTTGTCCTGCTGACTCAGGCCTACAGGGTTGGGGAGGCAAACAAGGTCGCACCGTTCGAGTACACCGTAATGATCTGGGCGATGTTGCTGAGCTTTATATTCTTCGACAGCGTGCCCGATCTGTTCACCGCACTGGGCGCTGCTCTGATCGCTGCCAGTGGCATCTACGTCCTGCACCGGGAGCGCAAAAACAAGGACAGCGAGCTGGGCGGACGCGGGCCCTTCCAGTCCCGCTACGCCATGGAATAGATTTTTTGACAATTGTGATTCGGAGCAGCCGGTTTCCGTGCGTCCGTCAACACTCCATTAAGCACAATCCGCCAATAGTGGGGTTCTGGTGTGTTGCGTAACGGAGCCGTCATGGCGCAGAGTTCTGCCGCCCCGCAAGGGTATGGTATAGCGTTGTATTTGCGGGGCAGGCGGCTCCGGTTATTGGACCTGGGCATTGCGGCCGCTATCGTCTTTGTAATTCTCTCAAGCTTGGCCATCGGCCCCGCCACGGCAGGGCCAAAGCGCGTTGCCGTCTATGGCGATTCTCTCGCGACCGGACTTTTCTTCGGAATGCAGGATCTGTTCGGCAGCCAGAATTCATACAATGTCACGCGGCGCTCCAAAGGCGGAACGGGCCTTGTCAGAGACGATCAGTATGACTGGGTTCGGCAAGCCGAAGGCTTCGTCCACAAGGACAGGCCGGATGTGGTTGTTGTTTCTCTCGGCGGCAACGACCGTCAGGATTTTACATTCAAGGCCCACCGGGTCGAGCGTTTTACCGAAGAGTGGTGGATCGAATATATCCGCCGTGCCGAACAGGTCATGATGGCTTTGAAGCGGTCCGCGCCGAAAGTCTATTGGCTTGGCATACCTGTTGTGCGGTCCAACCGCATGACCAAGGACTACGCCAGGCTCAACGTGCTGTTTCGCGAACTGGCTCAGATCCACGGGATTGTCTATGTCGATATCTGGAACAAATTCCGCGGCCCGGATCAACGCTTCTCGCCTTTTGAAACGATCTCGGGTAAGAAAAAACGCGTGCGAAACAGGGACGGCATTCACTTCACCAAATACGGAAACCGGCGGTTGGCACAGATTGTAACCGGGGCGATGCGACAACAGGTGGCGCTGGCGCAGTAAAGGCCTCTATCCACAGAAACCCTGTGCGTTGGCGGGGAATTTGCTCCGCATTCATACCAATTCCCGATAGTTTGCGGTGGTTCATTACGGTCCGGCGTATTCAGCATGACAGACGTCGACAAAGCCTGTGCGTATATCCCTTTGGGCAATGGCGAAAGGACACACCATTTTCGCCACATATGTGTCCAAAACTGTGTGCAGCCGGTGTCAAAAGGTCCTCCAACCGCGAATTAGGTGACAATGGTTTCCACACCTTCAGGAGACAGTACAATGCGTATTTCACGAGCAATTATCGCCGGTTTCCGGTGCATCTGTGGCCGCCCATCCGCTACGGCCGGATTCGCGGCGCTATGCATCGCCGGCATCGTATGCCTCACGCCCGCTCAACCCGGCAGAGCAGGCGACACGATGCAGGTTGCAGGATTGCTCGACTTATTGAAGGAGCGCCTGAAACGGGCCGAAGAGCCACAAGACGACGCTAAAGAGGACAAAAAGACCAAAAAGAAAACCAAAAAGAAAACCAAATCCACGCAGAAGCCCGAACGCACCACAAAACAGAAAAAGAAGCCGAGCACGGCGCGGTTGAGGATTGCGGTGGTTGGCGATTCCCTGGCGCAGGACCTGTGGTTTGGTATGCGCCGGGTTCTCATCGCCAAGAAAGACATTGAGGTCGTACGCTTCACGAAATCGGCAAGCGGCCTGGTGCGCGATGACTCCTATGACTGGATCGAAAAGCTCACCGGCTTCGTCGAAGAGGAACGGTTTGAAATCGCAGTCGTTATGTTCGGTGGCAACGACCGCCAGAACATCCGGGTGAACGGCAAGCGGTTGCCGCGGCTGTCCAAGAAATGGATTGTGGAATATGGCAATCGGGTCGACGCGGTGGTTGAGCTTCTGAAAACCCGCGCGGAGACTGTATTCTGGGTCGGGCTGCCGGTCGTCCGCTCCAACAGCCTGACGCGGGACTACAAGAAATTGAATCAGGTCTTCAAGCATCGCGCCGATGCCAATGGGATTGAATATATCAACATCTGGCCGCTTTTCAGGGGCAAGGATGGTGCCTATTCGTCTTTCGGCCCCGACCTCAAGGGCGCCAAGCGCCGCTTGCGCATGGACGACGGCACGCACTTTACCGCCGCCGGCCAGGGGCGCTTTGCAACTGAGGTCGTGAAAATCATGCGTAAGACTGTCCAGCTGTCTTCCGCCCCTCACCTCGACACCCATGCAGCGTTACCTGCCGTCGCCTCAGCAGACTGATCGCCGGCAACCGCCACCTGCTCGTACATTTTCATATCCGCCCCAAAAAAGGTGTCATTTGAGGGGACAAACGGCTTGAGTAGTGATGCGCGAGTTGCTATCGGTGCGCTGTCTCAGCTTACATCGTCCAGGAGGTTGAAGGATGCGCGGAATCCTTCATGCATGTGCAACCGTTTTGCATGACACCATTGATCTGAAACGCCGGATGTGCCTGTTGGTATGGCTCGCCCTGATGCTGGCGTTTCCCGCTCAGGCGTATGCGGAAGCCACTGCAACGGCCAAGTCCGACACGGATGCGCCTGCAAAACCTGGGGTCACCCATAAAATAGCGGTGATCGGAGATTCCCTCGCCCAGGATCTTTGGAACGGTCTCCACAAGCTCTATCGCGGCCAGGAAAAGGTCGAAATCGTCCGCTTCACCAAGGTCTCCACGGGTTTGGTCCGTGATGATGTTTTTGACTGGAATGAACGGGTGAAAAAGTTTGCCGCGGAGCATGAGTTTGACATCGCAATCGTCCTGATGGGCGGCAACGACCGCCAGGGCATTGTTGCGGGCGGTAAACGCCTGAAGCGCTTCGGCAAGGCATGGGCCAAAGAATACGGGCTGCGTGTAGACGAAATGATCAAGACCCTGAAAACCAGCGCCCGCGCGGTCTACTGGCTTGGTCTGCCGATCGTTCGATCCAAACGAATGGCGCGCGACTACAAGCAGTTCAATGAGATCTACCAAAGCCAGAGCGAAGCCAACGAGATCAGGTACGTCAACACCTGGCCGCTGTTTGACACCGAAGACGGCCAATACACCTCCTTCGGCCCCGATGCCAAGGGGACAAAGCGGCGATTGCGCAAGGATGACGGCCTCCACTTCACGGTTGCAGGCAAATTGCGTTTTGCCATCGATGTCGTACGCATCATCAACAAGGACCTGAGCGCCAACCAGTCTGACACCCTCTCTGCCGCGCACGCACAAACCGCGGTCGACTAGTACCTCGACACAGAGGTTATGACTCTTTGATAGGCTCGAACCACGGCACTTTTCTGCCAAAAAAAAACAAACCTCAACTCGTCAAAACTTCTGTGTCGAGGAACTAGGGCCTGTTGAATATCAATGCCCGGCTATTGGGCTTGCTCAAATCACCAGCGCGCGCCTATAAGAAAGCCGCCTTTCAAACTGAGTCGTCTTGCACTCTTAGCGCCCTGATCTTCAATGCTTTTTCCGACATTTGATTTCGCGCTTTTCTTCCTGGTCGTGTTTACGGCGAGCTGGCTCCTGCTCAGGTGGTCGGAACCGCGCAAGGCCTTTTTGCTGGCGGCCAGCTACTTCTTCTATGGCTACTGGGATTACCGGTTCCTGGCGCTTCTGGCGCTGAGCTCGACGATCAATTACTTCGCCGGTATCGCACTGACAAAGCTTGAGGCCGACCACGCCAAACGCAAAGTGGTGATCATCGGGGTGGCACTTAATCTGCTCATTCTCGGCTTCTTCAAATATTACGGATTCTTCCTCGACAGTCTGACCGACATTCTGCTTGCCGCGGGCCTTGAGCGCGACCTGCCGTTCCTTGAGATCATCCTGCCGATCGGCATATCATTTTTCACCTTCCAGGGGATTTCCTACGTGGTCGACATCTACCGCGGCCAGATCAAGGCGGTCGCCAGCCCGGTGGAGCTGTTCCTTTACATCTCGTTTTTTCCGCAACTGGTCGCCGGACCGATCGTGCGCGCCTCGCACTTTTTGCCGCAACTGAGTCTGCGGCCGGTGCTGGACAAGACCGCGGTGATCTTCGGTTTTCTGCTGATTATTTCCGGACTCTTCAAAAAGACGTTCATTTCGCACTATCTGGCCGTCGAACTGGTTGATCCGGTGTTCTTCGATCCTGTTTCCTATGGCAGCATCGATATCCTGGCTGCCCAATACGGCTACGCCGTCCAGGTCTATTGTGACTTCTCCGGTTACAGCGATATCGCGATCGGCGCCGCCGCACTGCTTGGCTACAAATTCAAAAGGAACTTTGACCGGCCCTTTGCCGCCACCAGTCTCGTGATGCTGTGGCAGCGATGGCACATTTCGCTGTCCACCTGGTTGCGCGATTATCTTTATCGCGCGTTGCGCGGCCCCAAACGAGACAGCGGCTGGCGCATGTACAAGAACATCTTCCTGACCATGCTGCTCGGTGGCCTGTGGCACGGCGCCGCCTGGACGTTCGTCATCTGGGGCGCCATCCATGGCGTCATGCTGGTCATTGAACGCCTGGTCAAGGGCCGTTTCCATGCCTACGTGAAACGCCGTGAAAAGGCCCCCGCCAGCGGAGAAACCGGAAGTGTCGGCAAGGCCCTCAAAGGCTATATCAGTTTCTGGGCCGGCTGGTTCTTCACCTTCCACGTGTTCACCGTTGCCACCATCTTCTTCCGATCACCCGACATGGAAACCGCCACCGCGTTCTTCGACAAGATGTTCAACTGGCAGGGCAGTTTGGAGCTGTTTACGCCGTTTATGATGGTTCTCATTGTAGGCGCCCTGGCGGTGCAGTTTTTGCCTGGCAACTTGTTTGAGCGTGCCGCGGTCAGGTTCCAGAACGTAGGCATGGTGACCCTCGGAGCTCTGCTCGGCGGAAGTCTGCTGTTGATCGAAGCCACCGGCCCTGAAGGCGTGGCCCCCTTTATCTATTTCCAGTTCTGAACGACAAGATACTGCCATGACCAAACCACAAGACGACCACACTGCCCGGGTAATTCCTGACGACGCAATGTCCGCAGACGCGGAAAGCATGTGGAATGTTCGTCGCGCGGTCGGCGGAATGCTGATCGCCATCTTCCTGCTGGCCATTTTCAATTCCGAAGGCTTCACGATCTATGCCCGCGACCTGCCCGGAAACGCTTTTTCTGACATGGTTGTTGCCGCCGCAGACCAGTGGAACGAATTGATGACAGATCTCGGGCTGACCAGCATCGCGGAGAGCATCCGGGAAGCCTTCCTGAACCTAAAAGAGACCCAATGGTAACAGCTTCATTTCGGCAGGTTTTAGCCGGCGTTCTGGTAGTTTACGGATGTCTGATCACAACCAAAGCGGGCGGGCAGCAATTGGACGCAAGTCAGCAAAGCTCCATCGACACTACGGTCGTAAAATTCATGAAACAGCAGGCGGTTCCCGGGTGTTCGATTGCACTCGGCACACGCGGAAGGCTGGCTTACGCCCAAGGCTACGGCAAGGCCGGTCCAAATGCCAAATCGGCGCCTGACACGATCTATCGCATCGGATCGCTGACCAAGCAGTTTACCGCAGCATTGGTGTTGATGGCGGCGCGCGCACAAGACGGCAAGTCTTTGTCAATCGACGCGCCGCTCACCACATTCTACCCCCGCCAGAAACAATGGGCCGGCGTCACCATAAGGCACCTTCTTACCCATTCCTCCGGCATCCCCAGCTACACGGCCTATAGGCAGTTCACCCGCAATCAGTTCAAGCCGATCTCGCCGGCCGGACTTTTGAAACTGGTTAAGGCTTACGACCAGGCCCACAAGCCAGGCAGCAAGGGTCAGTACAGCAATACCAATTATCTGCTCCTCGCCCACATACTCCAAACCCATACCGGCCTCAAATACGCTGACCTGCTGAGCCAGAATATATTCACGCCGCAGGATATGGGCGATACCGCGGTGATTACCCGAAAGCGCCCGGGAAAGCGTACCGCCCGCGGCTACGACAAGGGCCGGGTGACCTCAAAACGCACCCATGCGAGTTGGGCGATGGGGGTAGGAGATCTCGAATCAACGGCCCTCGACATGGCGCAATGGAACCTCGGCCTGCTTGATGACACACTCCTGTCGCACGCAGAAAAGGCGCAGATGTTTGCGGCCGTTAAGATCAATACAGAACCTGCCGTAAAGGGCGAAAGGCTCGCCATGGGATGGATGGACATCTCGGTAAGCGGCGAGAAGCGGTTTTATCATCAAGGCTATCTGCACGGCTTCAGCGCGGTCAATCTGCTGATCGACCCGCTCGGTGAGGACGGCCGGTTTGTCACGGTTCTGTGCAATGCGCATCTGGTTCAGAAGATGCCTGACATGGCAATTCGCATCGCCCGCCTGTTTTGAGCCTAAAGCGTTTCGGCAACGTCCGCCGGTTCCGCTTTTGGCATGGCGACACTCAGGAATGCGGCTGCACAGGAGAAACACCCCGCCACCAGAAATGCATAGGACAGGTCGTACCAGGCCGCCAGTCCCGCCGCTGCACCGCCCAGTGCGCCAACACCGTCGAGCACGGCGAACGCCAACCCTAACGTGGTTGCTTCGCGCTGTTTGGCAAAATCCACAGCCGCCGCCAGTGCTGCCGACCGGATGCCGGTCAATGTTGAAGCCGCTATAACCAGCAACACGATCACGACAACGGCATTGCCGGACAGATAAATCAGGAGCGCCGCTGCCGCCGCAACAAGGTTACCGACGAGAAAGACACCGCGCCGGCCGATCAGATCCGAGGCCAGACCGAGATAGGGTTGGGCCAGCGCCCCAATCAGTACCATGCCGGCAAAGATCATGCCGGTGGTCGCCGTGGCAAATCCATGCACGCCTTGAAGATAGAGCGGCGTCATGCTCAATATCCCGATAAGCGCCATGTTGTAAAAACTCAGCATGACCACCAGCGCGCCGCCAGTCGGCGTACGCCAGACCCGCCACAACTGCCCAAGGTCACCCAGCGATATTGCGTGGGTTGCAGATGGCGGAACCCGATGGCGAATGATGAGAAACGCAATCCCCGCTGCAATTGCCGGAATTGCGGACAGTTGCAGCACCTGTTGCCAGTCGAACCAGGCCAGCAAAAATCCAACGCTCAACGGCGCCAGAACTTCTGCCAGCGTACCGCCGACCGCGTGCAGGCCCAGAACATGCGCACGCCGTTTTGGATTGGCCTGGGTCAGCACCCCGGTGGCAATCGGATGCCATGCTGCATCCCCCATGCCTGCGATGGCCATCACCAGCGCGAGTGTCCAGAACCCGTCCGCGAAGGAGGCCGCAAAATAACCGATGCCGACCCACCAGAACGTTGCCGCCAGCAATCCGCCGCGATTGCGCACCCGGTCTGCCAGCAAACCGGCCGGAAAATACGCCAACGCTGCGCCAACGCTGTGCAATGTGATCAACAGCCCCACTTCGGCGGGCGTAAGTCCCATGGAAAGCGCGATCGCTGGAGCCAGTAGCCATATGGCCGCAGGCGCCCAGTCATTGGCCAGGTGCCCGGCGGAAAACCACGTCAGGAGTGATCGCTGCGCAGGCGAATAAGCCGGTACACTGGCGGCGGCACTCTGGGCCATTGGCGTTACACTTTCTGCTCCCACAGACCGCTCATCGAGCCTGCACGTTACATATGCATGAGTTCCATCCCATCGGCAATCCGCCAACCGGCAAGCTGTGACAGCCTCCTGACAGACTATGGCAGCAGAACCCACACCCCCGGGTGTCTTGCACAAAGACTCCGGTCAATTATCCAAGCCCGCGAGTTTTCGGGATCAGTTTGGTTCGGATGCACAACAAAGAAGACAGATTGCAGCGCCCCTTGTCTTTATTCCGAGAGATTGTTGTTCGGCCTCCTGGCTCAACCCCGCCGCGCGGCTAAAATCGCCTGCACGAGATCTTCCGGCACCTCGTCAGGGACCGGCGCCGCCCCGTTGCCATAGGCCCGGCCGGTCACTTCAATGGTACGTTTGTAGGCCGCCATATATTCGCGGCACTCCCGGCAGATCCTGATATGGAACTCAAAAACGGTGCGCTGGCGCTGCGGCAGATCACCTTCCATATACTCAATGAGAAAGTCTTCGAACTGCACGCAGGTGAGCATACCGGGCAGCCATTTCAGCATGGCGCCTTTCAATTTGCGCTTCAATCGGGTTGCAAGCATGGTCATGACATTGTCTCACCGCGCAGCAGTGGCTCCAACAGGGTTTTGAGCGCCGATCTCGCCCTGTGCAAGCGCACCTTCACTGCACCTTGCGATATATTCAGCATCTCCGACACGGTTTCCGTATTAAATTCCTGGATGTCGCGAAGCTGCAGGACAATACAGTAGGTCTCGGGCAGTTGCTCGATGTGGGACTGTACGAGACGGCGGGTTTGTTCCTCCTCAAGCATCTCGTGCGGCGTCGCCAGGTGCGACCACGGCGCCTCGATGCGGCAGCTGTCGGCATCGAACTGCGGCATCAGATCGTCAATGGTTTCATGTTTGTCAGGCCGCAACTTGCGGAGTTTCATGAGCGCCTGGTTGACCATGATGCTATGCAGCCATGTGCCGAACTTCGCGCGGCCTTCGAAACCGTCAAGCCGTTCGAACGCCTTGATGAAAGTTTCCTGGACACAATCTTCCGCAAGCGATTGGTCGCGCAATATGCGCCTGCCCGATGCAAGCAGGCGCGGGCCATACTGCCTGACAACCATCTCGAACGCGCGCGTCTCGCCGCGGCGCAGGCCGGCGATCAGTTCCGTCTCGTCTGTCCTGGAAGTCTGCGCCACCGGTTAAGGCCTGTTGAGTATCCAAATCCGCACAGTGAATTGTTGTAACCTTATTTTCCATGCGCGCATCCATCAGACAGGCACGGGACGACGCACCTTAAACTACGATTGAATAATACCAAAGGAACTGACCAGTGACCCATTTCATGGGCCAGTCCGGCCCGCTCGCCAAGGTGCGGGCCGCCGTGCGATGCGGGGTAAGGTACACGTACCGCGGCGCAGCACGCGCCTTGCCGGAGGGCAAAATCATCCCGGTGAAATGGGCCAATAGTCAGTTCCTTTGGTATAAGTAACAGGGCCGGATATGGACAAATCTGAATTTGCGATCATTGCTGCATGTATTTTGCTGTTCAGCTTCGTTTCCGGCAGGCTGCGCAACACCTCCTTGACCGCGCCCATGGTCTTTGCCGCATTCGGCTTCGTCGTGGGCGCTGGTGTCCTGAACTACATGTCGCTCGATGTCACTCATGGCGCAGTCCATCTCCTCGCCGAGGTGACACTGGTTCTGGTGCTGTTCTCCGATGCGGCCCGTATCGACCTGCGAGCCCTTATTCGCGACCATTCCCTGCCCGTGCGCATGCTTGCCATTGGAATGCCCATGACGATTGCCGCCGGCACCCTTGTCGCCCTGGCACTGCCGCTGGAGTTCGATCTGGTGCACGCGGCGCTGCTCGCCGCAGTGCTCGCCCCGACCGACGCGGCTCTCGGCCAGTCCGTGGTCTCCAACCCCGCCGTTCCGGTTCGGGTGAGACAGGCGCTCAATGTCGAAAGCGGGCTGAACGACGGCATTGCAGTGCCGGTCGTCGTGCTGCTGGCAACGCTGGCGCTTGCCGATGCGTCGGAAGCATCGGACTATTCCACATTTCTTGCCTTCGGCGCCCTGCAGGTAACACTGGGGCCCTTAGCCGGACTTCTCATCGGCACAATCGGCGGCCGGCTCATGGATCGCACTGCCGCGCGCGGCTGGATGAGCATGGCCTTCGAAGGTCCGGCAGTTCTTGCGCTGGCTGGACTGGCCTTTGCCTGCTCGGAACTCATCGGCGGAAACGGTTTCATTGCCGCATTCGTTGCCGGCCTTTGCTTCGGCTACGTGATCGGCGGCAAATGCGGGTTCATTCTCGAATTTGCCGAATCGGAAGGCCAGCTCCTCACCCTTGCTGCATTTATGGTGTTCGGCGCCGTCATGCTGCCGGAAGTGCTGCACGGGCTGTCCTGGGCGCATGTGATCTATGCAGTCCTCAGCCTCACCGTCATCCGCATGTTTCCCGTCGCACTCTCGCTCATGGGGTCCGGCATCAACCCCACCACGACGATGTTTCTGGGCTGGTTTGGACCACGCGGCCTGGCATCGATATTATTTGCATTGCTGATCGTAGAGCGCCTCGGAACGCCGCAGGCGCAATCCATCATGCAGATCACAATATTGACCATTGCCTTGAGCATTGTCCTGCACGGCATAACGGCAGCCCCTGTGGCAGCGTGGTACGGCCGCATGACCAAGGCCCGCGGCGATTGCCCTGAAAATGAACCCGTATCCGAAATGCCGGCACGCACAGGCCATGTCGGCTCCACTCCAAATGAGGAAACCGTATGAACAAGCTCTCCGTCGCCCGCTGGGACGAACTCGAAGATCGCACCCCGGTTTATGCGCTGATCGCCAATGTCGACTTGGTGGTCGTGCGCTATGACGATACGATTTCCGTGCTCTATGGCCGTTGCCTGCACCGCGGTGCGCTGATGTCCGACGGCACGGTCGTCGGGGACAATCTGATCTGCGGCCTGCACGGCTGGGACTACCGGCTCGACAGCGGTGTGTCGGAATATGCCAATTCGGAAGTTCTGCACAAATTTTCATCCTGGCTGGAGGACGGCAACGTGTGGGTGGATGAGGACGAGGTTGCCGCGTGGCATGCCGACCACCCCCAGCCCTACAACCGCGACGCTTATCTCGGATTATATGCGGATATTCACGGCGATGCGGCCGAACCGCACGTCAAGTTGATCCAGGAATATGCCGTAAATGGCCTCGACAACACCGGGCACCACGGCCTTGTGGAAGCCATGGGTGTGCCGCGCGATCAGCTCCCGACCTGGGACGATATTCAGTTCGTCACCGGTCAGCTTCACACACCACCGCTGCTGGATGACGATCATGTGGGTGCAGATGTGGTCATCGGCCCCAATGCCCAAAAGCCGTTGCATCTGGACATTCCGCTTTTTGTCTCCGACATGAGCTTCGGGGCGCTGTCGGAACCGGCAAAGGTTGCGCTCGCACGTGGCGCCGAGTTGGCCGGCACCGGCATCTGCTCCGGCGAGGGTGGCATGCTGCCGGAAGAGCAACACGCCAACAGCCGTTATTTCTATGAACTTGCCTCCGGCCGTTTCGGTTTCGAATGGGAAAAACTTGATCGTGTCCAGGCATTTCACTTCAAGGGTGGCCAGGGCGCCAAGACCGGCACTGGCGGCCATCTGCCCGGCCACAAGGTCACAGGCAAGATTGCAATAGTGCGCGGACTTGAGGAAGGAGAACCGGCAGTCTCGCCTGCCCGCTTCCCCGAATGGACCGAGATATCGCAAATCAAGGCATTCGCCGACGAGGTCCGCGACCGCACCGGCGGCATTCCCATTGGCTATAAATTGTCCGCCCAGCACATCGAGAAGGATCTCGACGCAGCGCTTGAAATTGGCGTCGATTACGTGATCCTGGATGGCCGTGGCGGCGGCACCGGGGCCGCACCGATCATTTTCCGCGACAATATATCGGTTCCGACCATTCCCGCACTGGCCCGCGCACGGCGGCACCTCGATGCGTTGAAGCGCAGGGACGTATCACTGGTGATCACGGGAGGATTGCGGAAACCTGCGGACTTCGCCAAGGCCCTCGCCCTTGGTGCGGATGCCATCGCCGTCTCCAATGCAGCCATTCAGGCCATCGGCTGCCTCGGCATGCGCGCCTGTCACACCAACAACTGCCCGGTTGGCATCGCCACCCAGAAGCCTCACTTGATGTCACGCATCATTGTCGATCAGTCGGCGGAGCGGCTCAGGCGGTTCTTCGATACGTCCGTGGACCTCATGAAGATCCTGGCCCGGGCCTGCGGTCACAGCCATATGCGTGATTTTTCCCGGGACGACCTGATCACCTGGAAGGAAGACATGTCGCGCCTGTCAGGCGTCACCTATGGCGGCGTCGGAGATCTCTGAGCTACAAAAGCCAGGTCGCTGCAAGCCCAAGGAAGGCAAAGAACCCGACCACGTCCGTGACCGTGGTGACGAAGACGCTCGAGGCGATCGCCGGGTCGATCTCGAGCTTGTCGAGCCCGAGCGGAATGAGGATGCCGGCAAGCGCCGCGATCACCAGGTTCACCACCATGGCCGTTGCGATCACCAGGCCAAGATCCCGGTTGCCGAACCAGAACGTGGCCACAAGGCCGATGATCACCGCGAATAACACGCCGTTGACGCAACCAACGGCGGTTTCGCGTGTGATCACCCGCACTGCGTTGATCTGACCCAGATCGCGGGTTGCAAGCGCCCGCACCGCAACGGTCATGGTCTGCGTACCCGCATTGCCGCCCATAGAGGCGACGATCGGCATGAGTACGGCCAGCGCCACCATCTGTTCGATGGTGGCATCGAACAGGCTGATCACCCACGACGCCAGTACCGCAGTGGCCAGATTGACCAGAAGCCAGGTGAACCGGTTGCGCGCGGTGGCAAAGATCGTATCGGTGATTTCCTCATCGCCGACACCCCCCAGGCGGTGGATGTCTTCTTCCACCTCCTCGTGGATAACGTCGACGATATCGTCAATCGTAATCACCCCGACGAGACGCTCCGAGGCATCGATCACTGCGGCTGAAACCAGATTGTATTGCGAGAACTTGTAGGCGACGTCTTCCTGGTCGTCGTCCACATGGAAGATGGTCTGTTCTTCCTCCATGATATCCGCCACCTTCGCATCGCGCGCGGTGCGCAGAATGCGGCTGACCGGAATCGTTCCGGTCAAATGAAAGCCCGGATCGACGACGAACACTTCGGAAAAACTGTTCGGCAGGCCGTCGGTCGTGCGCATGTAATCGATGGTCTGGCCAATGGTCCAGAAATGCGGCACCGCGACCAGTTCGATCTGCATCAGCCGGCCGGCGGAATCTTCGGCAAATTCCAGGCTGCGCTCAACCGCGAGCCGGTCCGTGATCGACACTTTGGCGAGAACTTCCGCCTGCTCATCCGGATCGAGGCTCTCCAGCAGATAGGCCGCATCGTCCGATTCCAGCTCGGAGACCGCCTCCGCCACGGTGTCCGGCGGCAGCACGTCCAGCACTTCATCGCGCAGGGTCTCATCAAGCTCCGGCAGTGCTGCATAGTTGAGATCGCGGTCAAGCAGGGTGACGAACTGCTCGCGTTCGTCGGACTTCAGCCATTCCATCAAATCGGCGAAGTCGGC